>NZ_JAJSAW010000039.1:0-2383 GCF_021378985.1 Pseudomonas sp. JR33AA | reverse complement strand
GTAAGCGTCCGGCGAACTCACCTTGCGTAAGTCAGGCCGGCATCCACTGATGCGGCAGCAATTGCCCGATCTCACTGGCCCGTTGGGTCGGCAGCCGCGTCAGCACATCCTTGAGATAGGCATACGGATCATGCCCATTCATGCGTGCCGACTGGATCAAACTCATGATCGCCGCCGCACGTTTGCCGCTGCGTAGCGACCCGGCAAACAACCAGTTTGAGCGCCCGAGTGCCCATGGCCGTATCTGGTTCTCGACCTGGTTGTTGTCGATGGGCACAGCCCCATCGTCCAGGTAGCGCGTCAGCGCTACCCAGCGTTTCAGGCTGTAGTCGAGGGCTTTGGCCGTGGCTGATCCGTTGGGCACCAAGTCGCGCTGGGCCAACATCCAGTCATGCAGTGTTTTGAGGATTGGCACCGCCATTTCTTGACGTATTCGCCAACGATCTTCATCACTCATGTTCCGCGCTTGGCGTTCGACCTCGTACAAACCGCTGATCGAGTGCAGGGCCTGTTCAGCCAGCTGGCTTTTATTCGCTACGTGCAGATCAAAGAACTTGCGACGGGCGTGGGCCATGCAGCCGATTTCAGTGATGCCTTGCTCAAATCCGGCCTTGTAGCCAGCGAAGTCATCGCAAACCAGCTTGCCGTTCCAGTCGCCCAGGAAGTTGCGTGCATGTTCGCCAGCACGGCTTGGGCTGAAGTCGTAAACCACCGCGTTGAGCGCCGAAAACGGCGTCGTGCTGTAGGCCCATACATAGGCCCGGTGGGTTTTCTTCTCGCCGGGCGCAAGCATCTGTACCGGTGTCTCGTCGGCGTGTATCACGCCCTGGTTCAGTACAGCGTCACGCAATGCATCGACCAGTGGCTGAAGCCGCACACCGGTTTGTCCAACCCACTGCGCCAGGGTCGAGCGAGCAATTGCCAGCCCGGCGCGGCCAAAGATTTTCTCCTGCCGGTACAGCGGCAAGTGATCGGCAAACTTGGCCACCATCACGTGGGCCAACAGGCCTGCGGTCGGGATACCCTTGTCGATAACCTGCGCCGGCACAGGCGCCTGGATCAGTGTTTCGCACTGACGACAGGCCCATTTGCCCCGTACATGCTGCTCGACGGTAAAAACGCCCGGCGTGTAATCCAGCTTCTCGCTGACGTCTTCGCCGATGCGATGAAGTTGGCAGCCGCAGACGCACTGGGTGTTTTCGGGTTCGTGACGAATCACCGTGCGTGGAAACTGCGGTGGCAATGGTGAACGTTTCGGGGACTGCCGTGGTTCGGCCTGTGACGAAGCGGGAAGAAGCTGTTTCAGCTCGGCCTCGATAGCTTCAAGGTCGGTATCGAGCAGGTCATCCAGCAAGCTGCCTTGCGCCGGGCTGATCTGCTCGCTGCGCTTGGCAAACTTGTGGCGTTTGAGCAGGGCGATTTCGAACTTGAACTGTTCGATGCGGATTTCATCATTCTGAATCTTCTTGCTCATCGCCTCGACTTGGGATTGCAACTGCAACGCCTGTGCCGCCAAGGCACGAAGCTGTTCCGGGGTCATCTGGTCGAGGTTGGGCGAGAAAGTCATGCCGCCGATTGTGCCAGAGCAGGCGCGGGACAACGACAAGTAGACCGGCCAAATGACCGGCGTTTACAGCACGGTAATCACACCGCCTGCACCAACGCGTTGCCATGGCAGGCCCAGTACCAACGCCTGGAGTTGCTCGCTGTCGAGTTCGACCTCCGCGCCATGGCGAATGCCGGGCCAGTAGAACTTGCCTTGGTTCAGTCGACGCGCTGCAAGCCAGACGCCAACGCCGTCGTGCACCAGCACTTTCATTCGGTTAGCCCGGCGATTAGCGAAAAGATAAGCGCAGTGCGGCTTCGCCGCACCGAACACCGCGATCACTCGGGCCAATGCCGTTTCGGTGCCGGCGCGCATATCCATCGGTTCTGTGGCCAGCCAGATCGCATCGATGCGGATCATTGAGCGACAGCCCGGACAAATTGTGCGCAGCCCTCGGGATCTGAGATTGGCCATTTCACCGTGATCACTTGCCCGGCCATGGACAATTCGATTATCACTGACGCTTCGACTGGCCGTTTAGGTGCAGCCTTTAACGGGACGAATGCCGGCAGTGAAGTCGCTGCGGGCTGATCTCGATAGAGCGGCATCCATTTGCGGATGACGTTGGCATTGATGCCGTGGCTGATGGCGACACTGGACACTGTCGCCCCAGGTTGCAGGCATTCCTGAACGACCTGGGCTTTGAACGGTTTCGGATAAGAGTTTCGTTGGCGCATGGAAATCCTGGCGATAAGGGTGATCGCGTCCGCTTAAAAATACGCGGACACCATCGCCCTTAATGCTGGAGTTCGGAAGGTGAGTTCGCCGGACGCTTAC
>NZ_JAJSAW010000038.1:0-3019 GCF_021378985.1 Pseudomonas sp. JR33AA | reverse complement strand
ACTGGTGCACGCGCCAGTCGCCGGGGTAGTCGGTGGCGGTGTTGTTAAGGTCATGCAGCACCAGTTGCGCCTGCTGCGGGCTCAGCATCGGCAGCTCGCCCAACGCCGTTTCCGCGGTGGTCTCAAGCATCTGCTGCAACACCTGCAACAGGTGCTCGCCGAGTTGCGCGGCCAGCCGGGCACTGAACCGCGCGCGGTCGACCTTCATCTGCAACGACAGGTGCACACCCAGGTTCACCACCAGCGTCAGCGGGTAGTTGGTCTGCTCGTGGTTGGCCACCTCACCGAACACCAGGCTGCTGGCAGTAGCGCCTTGCAGCGCTTCGGACACGGGGTAATTCTCGAACACCAGGATACTGTCGAACAGCGCTTCGCCGCCCTGCCCGGCCCAGCGCTGGATATCGAACAATGGCGTGTGATCGTACTCACGCAGGGCGATGTTCAGTGCCTGTACGGTGTCCAGCCAGTCACCCAAGGCTTGCTCGGGGCGTGGGCTGGCAATCACCGGCAAGGTATTGATGAACAGGCCGATCTGCTGCTCGATGCCCTTGAGTTCGGCCGGCCGCCCAGCCATGGTCGCACCAAAGGCGACGCAGGCCTGGCCGGTGTAGCGCTGTAGCACCAGCAGCCAGGCTGCTTGCACCACGGTATTGAGGGTAACCTTGCGCTCACGGGCAAAGGCGTCCAGGCGGGCGGTCTGCCGGGCATCCAGTTGCTGTGCCAGCTCGACCTGCCCCTGCCCTTCGCTCCCTGCGGCCCAGTCGCTGGCCCGGGCCAGCAAGGTCGGGGCCTCCAGGCCTTGCAACTGGCGAGTCCAGAACGCCTGGCGGGCAGCGCCATCCTGGCGCTGCAACCAGGCAATGTAGTCCCGGAAGCGCCCCGGCCCGTGCTCCGGCACGCTGCCATGGTAGCGCTGCAGCACTTCGCCAAGCAGGCGGGTATTGCTCCAGCCGTCCATCAGGATGTGGTGGCTGGTGTAGATCAGGTGATAACGCTGCGCGTCCAGGCGAATCAGGGTCAGGCGCAACAGCGGCGGCGTGCCCAGGTCGAACCCGGCAGCGCGGTCTGCAACGGCGAAAGCCTCCAGCGCATCGGCAAGGTCGTCACGGCCACGCCAGTCATGCACCGCGAACGGCAATGGCGCCTCACGCTGAATGACCTGCAACGGGCTGGCCAGCTCACCCCAGATGAAGCTGCCCCGCAGCAGGTCATGGCAGTCGACTGCCGCTTGCCAGGCAGCACGGAAGCGCTCGGGATCCACGCCCGTTACATCGACCCGCAACTGGTTGATGTACTCCCCGCCCTGCTGCAGCAGCGTATGGAACATCATGCCTTGCTGCATGGGCGAAAGCGGGAAGATGTCCTCGACCATCGCTGGCGCCAGCGGCAGGCTGTCGAGCTGGGCCTGGGTCAGGCCGGCCAGCGGAAAGTCCGACGGGGTCATGCCGGCGTGTTCGCGCTGGCAGCAGTGTTCGACCAGGGCGCGCAGCTCGTGGCTGTATTCATCGGCCAGGCGCTGTACGGTGGCGACTTCGAACATGTCGCTGCTGAAGGTCCAGCCCAGGCTCAGCTCACCGGCGTAGACCTGGCCATTGAGCGTCAGCCAGTTACCCAATGGCGCGTCCGGGCTTTGCTCATCGCCTTTGGGGTCTGCGCAGGGCACCAGCAGCGCCTGCTCATCGGTTGCCAGGTGGCCATCCAGCTGGCCCAGGTAGTTGAAGGTGATGCGCGGCACCGGCAAGCCAGCCAGGCACTCGCGGCTGGCAGCGTCCGCCAGGTAGCGCAGCACACCATAGCCAATGCCCTTTTCGGGTACGGCGCGCAATTGTTCCTTGACCTGCTTGATCGACCCATCCAGCGTTGCCGCCGGGCTCAGGCGCAGCGGGAACAGGCTGGTGAACCAGCCCACCGTGCGGCCCAGGTCGAGGTTGTCGAACAGAGCTTCGCGCCCGTGCCCTTCCAGTTCGACCAGGGCCGAGGGTTCGCCGGTCCAGCGGCAGATCACCCGCGCAAGCGCAGTCAGCAGCAGGTCGTTGACCTGGGTGCGGTAAGCGGCCGGGGCCTGCTGCAGCAGCTGTCGGGTCAAGGCCCCGTCCAGGTGGCTGTAGACCGTGTGGGCGTACCGGTTGCTCAGGGCGCCAGCGCTGTTGTCCTGCGGCAGGCTGCCGCTGGCATGGCTCAATTGCGCCTGCCAATAGCCCAGTTCGGCCTGCAACAGGTCGCTGGCGGCGTAGGCCTGCAGCTGTTCGGCCCAGGCCCTGAAGGCACTGGTCTTGGCGGGCAACTGTGGCGCCTGCCCGGCCGCACACTGTTGGTAGGCCCGGTGCAAGTCCTCCAGCACAATACGCCAGGACACCCCATCGACGACCAGATGGTGGATCGCCAGCAACAGGCGCTGACTGCCGTCCACCAGGGTTGCCAGTACCGCGCGCAGCATCGGCCCATCGGCCAGGTTGAGGCTGCGCTGGGCCTCGTTGCCCAATGCCTGCAGCTCACCGGCATCGGCCAGCGTCGCGCACCATAGCAACGCTGGCTGTACCTGCCCGGCAGGCCGGTAGCTGGCCTGCCATTGCCCATCCACCTCGACGAAGCTCAGGCGCAGGCTGTCGTGGTGCGTGACCAAGGCCTGCAGCGCCTGCTCCAGTGCCTGTGCATCGAGCGTCTGCAACGGGCGGAACAGCACCGACTGGTTCCACCGCTGGCGTTCGGCAATGGCTGTTTCGAAGAAGGCATGCTGCACCGCCAGCATCGGGGTTGGGCCGTGCAATGGGCGTTGGTCGGCCTGTGCCGTACACCCCACCTGGGCGACGGCGGCCAGGTCTTGTACGGTCTGGTGCTGGAACAGGTCCTTGGTGGTGAAGCGGATGCCCGCCTGGCGGGCGCGGCTGACCACCTGGATCGAGACGATCGAGTCGCCGCCGAGGGTGAAGAAGTTGTCGCTGCGGCCGACCCGCTCCAGCTTGAGCAGGTCCTGCCAGATGGCCGCGATCTGCTGCTCCAGCGGGCCTTGCGGTGCACT
>NZ_JAJSAW010000037.1:0-3308 GCF_021378985.1 Pseudomonas sp. JR33AA | reverse complement strand
TCAGGCCGGTGAGACGGACTTGGCGTTCATCGCCCGCCTGGCGGCTGAAGAAGGCTTCGTCTACCGCTTCGAACACAACGAAAAACGCCATAAGCTGATCATCACCGACAGGCTGCAATCACTCGGTCTGATAAGTCACGGTGTCATCAAACACGAAGACGACGCCGAAGGCTCCTACCGTGAGCGTGAACCGTCCGGCCCAGACACCGTGCTGTACCATTCCAACAACGGCGGCGACCAGCCTCAACCTTGCCTACGGCGCTTGCGCTACAGCGAACAAGTGCGTACTGCACGGCAGGTTCAACGCGACTACACCTTCACCCACCCGGCCTATCGTCAGGAACAGAGGGCCTCGGGCCCCTATCTTGAGCACCAGTCCACGGATTATGAGTGCTTCGACTACCCCGGCCGTTACAAACGCGATGCCGTTGGCAAGCCGTTCACTGAAAACCGCATCACAGGCCTGCGCCACGACGTGCGCATTGCCGAGGTGCAAGGCGACGATGTGCGCCTGCAACCAGGCCTGAGTTTCACCCTGACCGGCCACCCACGCGAAGACCTGAATGTGCATTGGCGGGTCAGCACAGTCCGCCACGAAGGCAGCCAGTTCACCAGCTTGCAGGAAGAAGCTGCCGGGGCCGACAAGGGCACACGTTACGAGCAAAAGGCGGTACTGGTGCCAGGCAGAACAGAGTGGCGCCCAGCCCCGTTGCCCAAACCACGCGTTGACGGCCCGCACATGGCCACCGTGGTCGGGCCGCCCGGTGAAGAGATCTACTGCGACGAATGGGGCCGGGTCAAGGTCAGCTTCCCCTGGGACAGAGAAAGCCAGGACAACGCGTTCAGCTCCTGCTGGGTACGCGTATCCCAAGGTTGGGCTGGCGGAAGCTGGGGCGCGATGGCCATCCCTCGGATCGGCCAGGACGTGATCATCCACTACGTCAACGGCGACCCCGATCAGCCGATGATCACCGGCCGCACTTACTGCGGTAACCAGCTACCACCGTACGACCTTCCCCGCCACAAGACCCGCATGACCATCAAGAGCCAGACCCACAAGGGCGATGGCTTCAACGAGCTGCGCTTCGAGGACGAACTGGGCCAGGAGGAAGTGTTCATTCATGCCCAGAAGGATCAGAACAATGTGGTCAAGCACGATGAGACTACGCAGGTCGGCAATGACCGCAAAGAGCAGGTCAATAACGACGAATCGATCCTGATCGGCCACGACCGTACGGAAACGGTTGGCAATGACGAGCGCGTTACCATTGGGCAGGACGCCGCGCTCGACATCGGTAGAACCCACACGATCAGGATCGCCAAGGACCGAGTCGAAAACATCGGCAATCACCGTCACGACCAGATCGCCGCCAATCACCACATCCGTATCGGTGGCAACTGTGAGCAACTGGTCGAAGGGCATGCCGAGCTGGAAGCCCGTGGGGATATTCGCAGACGTACTCGCCGTTATGACCTTCGAGCATCGGAAGCCGTGGTCATCCAAGGCCCTGGGGGCTCCCTTCGAATCGACGAAACGGGCATCACCCTGGACAGCCCGACGATTCGCATCACCGGCCAGATGCTCAAGTCGGCAAATGGGACGACAAACCCCTTTTCCATCAGCAGTGCGCCAAACACCGGCAAGCCTCTGGAGCGCCTGTGTGGGCGCCGCCCTGATGGTTCCTGCCCCCTGCCCGATTGCCGCTGTATCCGAGGGCCAGGCCAATGACTACAACGTCATCACCTGCTCCGCTCAGCGAAGACTTTGTTCACAACTGCCGCTTTCTGCTGCTCATGACCAGGGCAATCGAGTACTGGGCCTATCGGCCCATCCCGCAGGAGGGTGAACTGGTTCCTGCTTATGCCCCATCGGTACTCGACCTTATCAACGCTGTCAGCCGGAATACTCAAAAGGCATGGATATGGAAGAACAGCGCCCTGGATGACTGTCATGAGTTTGGGCCTTTGCTGGTGGACGTTGCAGACGCTCACGAGCTGCTTGCCCATGCGATCACGACCTGGATGCCTATCGGTGGAGCTATCGCGCTGGATGCCGAGGTTGGCCTGGCAGCGCTGGCGGACCATTTCACCAGCCTGGTGCAGGTCGTGCTCCCTGACCAAAGCGTTGCCACTCACCCTGTCACACCGGACCATCTTGCAGCCTGGCTGAATGCGCTGGACGACGACCACCGCAAGGCCTGGCTTGGCCCAGTGTCTCGGTTGGCATGGCGAGTCAACTGGGGGCCGGCTCATGAGTGGAAAACACACGAAAACAAGCCGATTGCTGCCCGCTCAAAATCAGAACTGCCTTTGACCCTCAACCCGCTTGAGCTTGATCGGCTGCAAGCAGGCATGCACGAGCATTTCGTCCTCTCATTGGCGCACGAGGTCTTGGCCATGCCACCCCATGCCACCCATACCTTGGCGGACATACGCCTATGGATAGAAAAGCTCCTGCCGCAACTGAAAGCCCTCAATTTCCGGAACGAGGAAGTTGCGGGCCAATTCATTCGGCTGATAGCCGGGCACATGTGGCTGATGAGCAATGACAAGGCGGGAAAAATATACACCAACCTCGAAGAGTCGCCCCAGGCCCGGCTTCGCGAGCTCCAGGCTCTGGTCGAAAGCAAGGAGCCTGCCCATGACTAACGCCTCCGTCAGCAGCGCCACCTCCGGCCCTGCCTGCAGCGCACGCATACCCATCCTGCCAGTGCGCTACGCCATCGTGCCCCGCACCGGCGACGCCCCCGCTTGCCGCTATGCCGATGCAGGCTTCAACCTGGAACAAGGCTTCGCCCCGCTGCAGCACTCGGCCTACACCCTGCGCGCTTTGCGCCCAGGCTATGTCTACGTGTTCATGAAAGGCCCTCTGGGCGAAAAGCTGTTCATTCACGAACATCTCGGCGCAGGCCTCTACAAGGCGCTGCGCTACCAAGGGCTGGAACACTACCACCGACGTGAGCGCTACCTGTCCGGCCAGAGCACAGGCTGGGTGTGGGCCGACACCTGTCAGGACACCGCCAAGGAAGTGTGGATCGGCTACAGCCCGCACATGTGGACCAACGCCATCACCGCCCGCATCACCGGTTCGGCAGCCCTGCGCAAACGGCACATGCGCCAGCTGGACATGGCCGAGCTGGTGAGCGGCAATCAGGCGCCGTCCACCCAGCCCCATGTGTTGCCGGTGAGCGCCCTGCAAACCTGGGTCGAAGACTTCAAACCGACCGAGCGGCGCATGCCGCTGACCTGGAGCAGCGACCCGGTCACCGAAACCTTGCCCATCGGCAACCTCAATGCCATCGCCCGCC
>NZ_JAJSAW010000036.1:0-3341 GCF_021378985.1 Pseudomonas sp. JR33AA | reverse complement strand
CTTTTGTCAGATCGTTCTTTAAAAATTCGGATATGTGATAGATATAGACTGAACACCAGTTTCACTGCTGGTGGATCAGGCTAAGGTAAAATTTGTGAGTTCTGCGCGAAAGCGCAACGTACGAATTTTCGGCGAATGTCGTCTTCACAGTATAACCAGATTGCTTGGGGTTATATGGTCAAGTGAAGAAGCGCATACGGTGGATGCCTTGGCAGTCAGAGGCGATGAAAGACGTGGTAGCCTGCGATAAGCTTTGGGGAGTCGGCAAACAGACTGTGATCCAGAGATCTCTGAATGGGGGAACCCAGCCAGCACAAGCTGGTTATCTTGTACTGAATACATAGGTGCAAGAGGCGAACCAGGGGAACTGAAACATCTAAGTACCCTGAGGAAAAGAAATCAACCGAGATTCCCTTAGTAGTGGCGAGCGAACGGGGACCAGCCCTTAAGTTGGTTTGAGATTAGTGGAACGCTCTGGAAAGTGCGGCCATAGTGGGTGATAGCCCCGTACACGAAAATCTCTTGTCAATGAAATCGAGTAGGACGGAGCACGAGAAACTTTGTCTGAATATGGGGGGACCATCCTCCAAGGCTAAATACTACTGACTGACCGATAGTGAACCAGTACCGTGAGGGAAAGGCGAAAAGAACCCCGGAGAGGGGAGTGAAATAGATCCTGAAACCGTATGCGTACAAGCAGTGGGAGCCTACTTTGTTAGGTGACTGCGTACCTTTTGTATAATGGGTCAGCGACTTATATTCAGTGGCGAGCTTAACCGAATAGGGGAGGCGTAGCGAAAGCGAGTCTTAATAGGGCGTTTAGTCGCTGGGTATAGACCCGAAACCGGGCGATCTATCCATGGGCAGGTTGAAGGTTAGGTAACACTGACTGGAGGACCGAACCGACTACCGTTGAAAAGTTAGCGGATGACCTGTGGATCGGAGTGAAAGGCTAATCAAGCTCGGAGATAGCTGGTTCTCCTCGAAAGCTATTTAGGTAGCGCCTCATGTATCACTGTAGGGGGTAGAGCACTGTTTCGGCTAGGGGGTCATCCCGACTTACCAAACCGATGCAAACTCCGAATACCTACAAGTGCCGAGCATGGGAGACACACGGCGGGTGCTAACGTCCGTCGTGAAAAGGGAAACAACCCAGACCGTCAGCTAAGGTCCCAAAGTCATGGTTAAGTGGGAAACGATGTGGGAAGGCTTAGACAGCTAGGAGGTTGGCTTAGAAGCAGCCACCCTTTAAAGAAAGCGTAATAGCTCACTAGTCGAGTCGGCCTGCGCGGAAGATGTAACGGGGCTCAAACCATGCACCGAAGCTACGGGTATCATCGTATGATGATGCGGTAGAGGAGCGTTCTGTAAGCCTGTGAAGGTGAGTTGAGAAGCTTGCTGGAGGTATCAGAAGTGCGAATGCTGACATGAGTAACGACAATGCGAGTGAAAAACTCGCACGCCGAAAGACCAAGGTTTCCTGCGCAACGTTAATCGACGCAGGGTTAGTCGGTCCCTAAGGCGAGGCTGAAAAGCGTAGTCGATGGAAAACAGGTTAATATTCCTGTACTTCCAGTTATTGCGATGGAGGGACGGAGAAGGTTAGGCCAGCCTGGCGTTGGTTGTCCAGGTTTAAGGTGGTAGGCTGAAATCTTAGGCAAATCCGGGATTTCAAGGCCGAGAGCTGATGACGAGTTGCCTTTAGGCGACGAAGTGGTTGATACCATGCTTCCAAGAAAAGCTCCTAAGCTTCAGATAACTGGGAACCGTACCCCAAACCGACACAGGTGGTTAGGTAGAGAATACCAAGGCGCTTGAGAGAACTCGGGTGAAGGAACTAGGCAAAATGGCACCGTAACTTCGGGAGAAGGTGCGCCGGCGAGGGTGAAGGACTTGCTCCGTAAGCTCATGCCGGTCGAAGATACCAGGCCGCTGCGACTGTTTATTAAAAACACAGCACTCTGCAAACACGAAAGTGGACGTATAGGGTGTGACGCCTGCCCGGTGCCGGAAGGTTAATTGATGGGGTTAGCGCAAGCGAAGCTCTTGATCGAAGCCCCGGTAAACGGCGGCCGTAACTATAACGGTCCTAAGGTAGCGAAATTCCTTGTCGGGTAAGTTCCGACCTGCACGAATGGCGTAACGATGGCGGCGCTGTCTCCACCCGAGACTCAGTGAAATTGAAATCGCTGTGAAGATGCAGTGTATCCGCGGCTAGACGGAAAGACCCCGTGAACCTTTACTATAGCTTTGCACTGGACTTTGAATTTGCTTGTGTAGGATAGGTGGGAGGCTTTGAAGTGGGGACGCCAGTTCTCATGGAGCCATCCTTGAAATACCACCCTGGCAACTTTGAGGTTCTAACTCAGGTCCGTTATCCGGATCGAGGACAGTGTATGGTGGGTAGTTTGACTGGGGCGGTCTCCTCCCAAAGAGTAACGGAGGAGTACGAAGGTGCGCTCAGACCGGTCGGAAATCGGTCGTAGAGTATAAAGGCAAAAGCGCGCTTGACTGCGAGACAAACACGTCGAGCAGGTACGAAAGTAGGTCTTAGTGATCCGGTGGTTCTGTATGGAAGGGCCATCGCTCAACGGATAAAAGGTACTCCGGGGATAACAGGCTGATACCGCCCAAGAGTTCATATCGACGGCGGTGTTTGGCACCTCGATGTCGGCTCATCACATCCTGGGGCTGAAGCCGGTCCCAAGGGTATGGCTGTTCGCCATTTAAAGTGGTACGCGAGCTGGGTTTAGAACGTCGTGAGACAGTTCGGTCCCTATCTGCCGTGGACGTTTGAGATTTGAGAGGGGCTGCTCCTAGTACGAGAGGACCGGAGTGGACGAACCTCTGGTGTTCCGGTTGTCACGCCAGTGGCATTGCCGGGTAGCTATGTTCGGAAGAGATAACCGCTGAAAGCATCTAAGCGGGAAACTTGCCTCAAGATGAGATCTCACTGGGATCTTGAATCCCCTAAAGGGCCGTCGAAGACTACGACGTTGATAGGTTGGGTGTGTAAGCGCTGTGAGGCGTTGAGCTAACCAATACTAATTGCCCGTGAGGCTTGACCATATAACACCCAAGCAATTTGCTGACGCAGATTGCGGTGGTGAAGACGAAAGACCCGAAAGTTCGTAAGACCACAAATATCGCATATCCGGATTCGCTGGGCTGTCCATCTGGACATTCTGGCAACAGAATTTCTTGACGACCATAGAGCATTGGAACCACCTGATCCCATCCCGAACTCAGTAGTGAAACGATGCATCGCCGATGGTAGTGTGGGGTTTCCCCATGTGAGAGTAGGTCATCGTCAAGATTCATTTCGCAAAACCCCTATCTGC
>NZ_JAJSAW010000035.1:0-4240 GCF_021378985.1 Pseudomonas sp. JR33AA | reverse complement strand
ACAGGCCGGTGAGACGGACTTGGCGTTCATCGCCCGCCTGGCGGCCGAAGAAGGCTTCGTCTACCGCTTTGCGCACAGTGAAAAGCTGCACAAGCTGATCATCACCGATCGGCTGCAGTCCCTCGGCCTGATCAGCCATGGCGCCATCAAGACCGACGATGAAGACGAGGGCTACTACGATGACGACGAGCCTGTTAGCCCCGACAGCGTGCTGTACCAAGCCAACAGCGGTGGCGATCAAGCCACGCCCTGCCTTCGCCGCTTGTGCTACAGCGAGCAGGTACGCACCGCTCGCCAGGTGCAGCGCGACCACACTTTTACCAACCCGGCCTACCGCCAGGAGCACAGAGCCGCCGGGCCCTTCCTGGAGCACCAGTCCAAAGAGTACGAATACTTCGATTACCCAGGCCGCTATAAACGCGATGCCGTGGGCAAGCCGTTCACCGAAAACCGTATCACGGCGCTGCGCCACGACGTGCGCATTGCCGAGGTCCAGGGCGATGACGTGCGCCTGCAACCGGGGCTCAGTTTCACCCTGACCGGTCACCCCCGTGACGACCTCAATGCGCATTGGCGGGTGAACACGGTTACCCATAAAGGCCACCAGTTCACCAGCCTGCAGGAAGAAGCCGCCGGCGCCGATGTCAGTACGCGCTACGAGCAGACGGCAGTGCTGGTCCCCGGTCGGACCGAATGGCGCCCCGCGCCCTTGGATAAACCGCGAATCGACGGGCCGCACATGGCAACCGTCGTCGGCCCGCCTGGCGAGGAAATCTATTGCGATGAATGGGGCCGGGTAAAAGTCAGTTTCCCCTGGGACCGCGAAAGCCAGAACAACGAGTTCAGTTCGTGCTGGCTGAGGGTTTCTCAAGGCTGGGCGGGTGGCAGCTGGGGCTCGATGGCCATCCCTCGTATCGGCCAGGACGTGATCATCCATTACGTCAACGGCGATCCCGACCAGCCGATGATCACCGGGCGCACCTACTGCGGTGACCAACTGCCGCCTTACGACCTGCCCGATCACAAAACCCGCATGACCATCAAGAGCCAGACCCACAAGGGTGACGGGTTCAATGAGCTGCGCTTCGAGGATGAGCTGGGCAAGGAGGAAGTGTTCATCCATGCCCAGAGAGATCAGAACACGTTGGTCAATCACAACCAGTCCCTTTCTGTGGGCGTCGATCGCACCCAACAGGTTGGCCAGGACGAATCGGTCGCCATTGGCCGCAATCGTCTGCGCGTGGTCAAGGCCAACGACACCTTGAAAGTGGGAGGTGGCAAAAACGACCTCATCGCAGGCGACTACGAAGTCGAAGCGGGCAACACGCTACGCCTCAAGTGCGGCAAGACCCTTATCGAAATGCAGGCCAACGGCACGCTGAACATCACCTGCGAAACCTTCAACTTCACCGCACAGCAGACCGGGCAGATCAACACCCTGGCGGCAAAGCTCGACCTCAACCCAGCGGGTGGTTCGGTGGGCGCAGGCGCGAACGGGCGCGACAGCGATTCACTCATGGCAGACGTGGAAGGGCATTTCGACTAGCGCTCGCACTGCAGCCCTGCCCTCCCCTGAACTGAAAAGGACTACCCGTAATGATCGAATACCTGACGCACGATGTGATTCTCAACCTGGGCGATGAAGCCCCCGAGGACTTGACGCTGAACATGCTGCGCTTCCCCAGCAGACAAACCACGTTGGTGATCGCTCGCAGCGCTGTTGCAACCACCAAGACCCTGGACGAGGCCTTGGACGACCAACTGAACCTATTACGGAAGCAGTCAAAGGCGCTGACCATTACGCCCGCGCAAGTAACCCGCCTTGGAGGAAACAAGCATCAGGTGGAAGGCCGGGAAATGGCGATTCAGTTCAGGGTCGGCGACAAGCCCAACTACCAGCTTCAGGCGGCCTGCCTGATACCGGGGCAGCCACGGATGTTGGTGCTCAACTACAGCAAACCCGGCCCTTTGAGTGACGACGACATCAACCACTGGCGGGCCATCAAGGACGAGCTCCGATTTGCCTGAGCCTCTCCACGCCCCAGGACAAGGACTTTCGGATAGCTAGGAGCTTACCGCCAATGGCGCAGACCGTTCACGCCGCCCGGATGGGCGACGCAATTCTTCATCCATCGCTTGCCGCTGAAATGATCAGCGCAGTAGCCGAGGCCGTTATCTATGCAGCGGCCACCGCAGCCGTCGCCGCAGCTATCAGCTTGGCCGTTGTTGGCACCGTAGCCACTGGCGGTGCGGCTGGCGTCGCCATTGCCGCAGTCGCGGGTGTAGCCGTCGGAGCCATGAGCACCCTTTCCGTCGGCGAAGACCAGACTGTCGGTGGTGCCATTTCCACCTTTTGCGACGGCCTTGGCAACAGCCTGTCCTCACCCGAACCCTTCGGAATAATCGAGAGCGGGTCAACCAATGTTTTCATCAACAGTGAGCCCGCTGCTCGCGCGGCCGGCACCACTGGCCCACCTGGAGGCGGCGCCGCCGATACTGAACAAGAGGAACCGGCCATCCTGGAAAACGTCGGTTCCATGGCCATGGCTGCGGCGTCTTATCTCGTCCCGTTCGTGGGGCTGGGGATGGCCATACGTGACATCTTCAACCCGCCCGTGACCACACCGGCCGCCCCCGGTTCAGAACCCAAGCAAGAGGACAAGATCAGCTGTTCCCGCCACACGCCACTGCCCGAAAACTTCATTGCGCAAGGCTCGGACAAGGTATTTATCAATGGCCAACCCGCCGCGCGTTCAGGTGACAAGACCACCTGCGATGCCACGATTGATGTGAACGAAAACGTATCGCCCAATGTGCGCATCGGTGGCGGTACGGCGACGGTCCAGGACATTCGCAACGGCAAGAGCAAGATTGCGATGTTTACCGGGATTATTGCGGGGATGCTTATCTCCCGAAGGTTTGGCCGCATCAAAGGGTGCACATTAGGCAACCCGGTTGCTGTTGCCACAGGGAGCAAGCTGCAGGAGGGGCCGGAGGACATCGATTTCAATCTCCCAGGCTTGCTGGGCATCCAATGGGCACGGCGCTACGACAGCAGGGACATGCGCAGCGACGGTCTACTGGGGATAGGTTGGAGTGTCCCCTATGAAGTGGAACTAGCCCGCGTCCCACATCCTCAAGGCGGTATGCTGTGGATCTACATCGACAACGACGGTAACCGACTGGAACTGGGCCGCCTTAGTGCCGGTGATGCCTTCGTCAGTGCCGTGGACGGCTTGGCCTTCTTTCAGCTGGAGGACGGCCAGACCGTTGTCGAAGATATCAATGAAGGGCTTTATCGGGTCTTCGATACCGACCCGCTGAATCCCAAACGCTCACGCCTGATCAGGCTCGGCGACCGCAATCTCAATTGCCTCGACCTGCTGTATGACGAACAAGGGCGGCTGAAAGCCCTCTATGACAAGTACGGCCAAACGGTCGTGCAGCTTCATTATGGTGCCAGGCATTCCCAGCGCGTCAGTGACATATCGCGGGTGTTCCTAAAGGGCGGCGGCACACCGACTGTAGAACGCAGCGAACTGCTGGTCAGCTATCGCTACACCAATGACGGGCAACTGCATGAGGTATTGGACGCGACGGGTCAACAGGTCCGCCGCTTCACTTACACCCCCGAGGGCTATCTCAATAGCCATCAACTGGCTAGCGGTGCTGTCCGCGAATACGAATGGGCCCGCTTCGCCATTCCTGAAAAGCGCCCTGCTCCCAAGCGCCTGGACGGCACGCCCTACCGCTTGCCACCGCTGCTGGAACCCCAACCCGATCACGAATGGCGAGTGATTCGTCACTGGGGCAGCGAGGGTGAAGAGTACCGGTTCGAGTACAACCTGGAGACCGGTGAAACCCTCGTCACGGACAACCTCGGCCGCCGTGATCACTACTACTGGGGGCCACTGTACGAGGTCTATAAGCACATCGACCCTCAGGGCAACTGCTGGCAGGCGGAAGTGATCGCCGGACAGTTGATCAAGCGCATCGATCCGCAAGGGGGGGAATGGCGCTACAGCTACGACGATATCGGCCGCCTGATCGAAACCCGCGATCCTCTCGGCCGCCGCGAACACATCAAATACCTGCGACATTGGGCGCTACCCGTCCAGGTCACCGACACAGCCGGGCGGACTCGGCAATACGGCTACGACAGCCACGGCAATCTGCTCTGGCAGCAGGACCCGCTGGGGCGAGAGACACAGTATCAATACAGCCCGGAAGGCCGCGTCAC
>NZ_JAJSAW010000034.1:0-5587 GCF_021378985.1 Pseudomonas sp. JR33AA | reverse complement strand
GCTGGTGCACGCGCCAGTCGCCGGGGTAGTCGGTGGCGGTGTTGTTAAGGTCATGCAGCACCGCTTGCACCTGCTGCGGGCTCAGCATCGGCAGCTCGCCCACAGGCTGTTGCGGCTGGGCCACCACGCTGTGCAACAGGTGCTGCCAATGCTGCCCCAGACGCTCGACGCTTGGCGCGTCGAACAGGTCAGTGGCGTAGGTCAGCGAGGCCCACAGGCCATCTGCGGTCTCGACCGTGTCCAGGGTCAGGTCGAACTGGGCGTTCACTTCTTCCCACGCCAGCACTTCCACGCTCAAGCCTGGTAGCTGTGTGGTCCCTGGCAGCCGGCGCTCGGCGCTGCGGTGGTTGAACATGACCTGGAACAACGGGCTGCGGTTCAGGCTCCGTTCGACCTGCAGCGCATCCACCAGTTGCTCGAAGGGCAAGTCCTGATGCGCCTGGGCCTCCAGCGCAGTGGCCTTGACCTGTTGCAGCAAGCGGACGAACGGCAGGTGCGAATCGATGTCGGCCTTGTGCACCTGGGTATTGACGAAGAAACCGATCAGGCCTTCGGTTTCCTTGCGGGTGCGGTTGGCGACCGGCACGCCGACGCGGATGTCCGACTGCCCGGTATAGCGGTGCAACAGGCACTGGAAGGTCGCCAGCAGCAGCATGAACAGGGTCACCCCTTCGCGCCGTGCCAGTTGCCGCAGGCCATCGGCCAGTGCCGGGCTCAGTGGCAGGTCGATGCGGGCGCCACGGTAGCTGCTGTGCAACGGCCGCGGGCGATCAGCGGGCAGCGCCAGCACAGGCTGCTCACCGCCCAGCTGGGCGGTCCAGTAGGCTAGCTGGCGCTGCCGTTCGCCGCCCTCCATCCATTGGCGCTGCCAGGCGGCATAGTCGGCGTACTGGATCGGCAACGCCGGCAGGCTGGCAGGTTGGCCACTGCTGTACGCGCGATACAGGTGCACCAGCTCCTGCACCATCAGCGCCAGCGACCAGCCATCCGAGACAATGTGGTGCTGGGTGATCAGCAACACATGATCGTCCGGCGCCAGGCACAGCAGGCTGGCCCTCAGCAGCGGGCCCTGGGCCAGGTCGAACGGCTGGCGGATTTCTTCGGTGATACAGGTGCGCAGCCGCGCCGCCCGGTCCTCGCCGGGCGCCAGGGCCAGGGTGTGCCTGGCAATGCGCACCGGCGCAGGGGCATGGATCACTGGCGTGGTGCGCTCACCGTCAGTGGCGAAGGTGGTGCGCAGCGACTCGTGGCGCGCCACCAGCGCGTCGAAACTTTGCTGCAGGGCAGCCAGGTCCAGTGCGCCGCGCAGGTTCAGCGCACTGGGCAGGTGATAGGCGGCGCTGTCTGGCTCAAGGTGCCAGAGAAACAGCTGCCGCTCCTGGGCGAAGGACAGCGAAAGCGGCTCGGTAGGGTCGCGTCGAAAAACAGGTGCCACGCTGTACAGATCGACACCCTGCTGCTTGAGCAGCACCGCCAGCGCCTTGCGTTGCTTTGCCGACAGTGTTGCTACCGATTCGATTAACTTTTGCACGCCCTTCCCCTGTCAAGAGATCAGATTTTCCAGATCTTCGGCTGATAGACGATTGAGGGCCTCCAAGGATTTAGCCAAGGCATCGTTGACCGCCTGGGTGTGCGGCTGAGCACCCGCGATCTCGGCGCAGTAGGCTTGCAGGTCGTGGGTGGTGAACAGCGCCTTGACCGCTGTTTCCAGCTTCAACTGCTCACGCAGGCGCACGGTGACCTGGGTGGCCAGCAGCGAATGCCCGCCGAGGTCGAAGAAGTTGTCGGCAAGGCCGACCTGATCGACGTGCAGCACCTCCTGCCAGATCTGCGCCACGTGCTGCTGCAGCTCGCTCTGCGGTGCCAGGTAGGCCGCCCGGGCGACACTCAGCTGGGGGGCAGGCAGGCGGTTGCGGTCAAGCTTGCCATTGGGGGTATGGGGGAAGGTCGCGACGAACGTCGTCCAGGTCGGCACCATGTATTCGGGCAACACGCTGCGCAGTTGCCGTTTCAGCGCCTCGCCCAGTGCCTCCCGTGCTTGCGCATCGTCGACCACGGCCACGTCCTGCGGCACCAGGTAAGCCACCAGCTGCTGGCCCCCAGGCCCCGGCCGGGCGACCACCGCCGCTTCGCGAATGGCGGGATGACGCGCCAGTTGTGCCTCGATTTCGCCGAGTTCGATACGATAGCCACGAATCTTCACTTGCTGGTCGATTCGCCCGAGGTATTCCACTACGCCATCGGCCCGATAGCGCGCCAGGTCGCCGGTGCGGTACAGCCGCTCACCGTTCACGGCGAACGGGTCGGGGACGAAACGCTCGGCAGTCAGCCCTGGCCGCTGGTAATACCCGCGCGCCAGCCCCGCCCCGCCAATCAGCAATTCACCAGCCACGCCAACAGGTACTGGCGCCAGGTTCTCACCCAGCAGGTAGAGCCGGGTATTGTCCAATGGCCTGCCGAGCCACGCCTGCGGCCTGGCGGGCTGCAAGCGGTGCAGCGCCGACCAGATGGTGGTTTCGGTCGGCCCGTACAGGTTCCACAACGGCCCGCCCAGGGCCAGCAGCCGCTGGGCCAGGTCATCGCTCAGGGCTTCGCCGCCACACAACTTCGTGCAGCCCGCCAGCACCTCGCCGCGGCCGCTGTCCAGCAGCATGCGCCAGGTCGAGGGGGTGGCCTGCAGCACGGTCACTGCCTGCTGCGCGACCAGTTCCAGCACCTGCTGCGGGTCCTGTGCAGTATCCGGACCGGCCAGGACCACGCAGGCCCCCTGCACCAGCGGCAGGTACAACTCCAACCCGAAGATATCGAACGAGAACGTGGTCAACGACAACAGGCGGTCGCCGGTAGCCAGCCCCGGCGCCTTGGCCATGCTGGCGATGAAGTTGACCAGAGCGCCGTGGGGCACCATCACCCCTTTTGGCCTGCCGGTGGAGCCCGAGGTGTAGATCATGTAGGCAAGGTGCTCGGCCGACAGCTGCGGCTGCGGGTTGTGCACGCTGTAGGCTGCCGCGTTGCAGCCACTGCCCAGCGGGTGCTCGGGCGCCAGCAACAGGCACTGGACCGTGGCCGGTATCGGCAGGCGTGCCTGTAGCGACGGCTGGGTCAGCAGCAGCCTGATGCCGCTGTCGGCCATCATGTAGGCCAGCCGCTCGTCCGGGTAGTGGGGGTCCAGCGGTACATAGGCCCCCCCGGCCTTGAGCACGGCCAGCAAAGCGACAAGCATCTGTGGCGAGCGTTCGAGAGCCACCCCGACCTTGACGTCCGGGCCTACGCCGCCTTCGATCAGGTGCCAGGCCAGGCGGTTGGCGTGTTGGTTGAGCTGCTGGTAGCTCAGCGTCTGGTCTTCGAACTGCACCGCCGGTGCATGTGGCGTGGCATCGGCACGCCGCTCGATCAAGTGCTGGATGCAAGCGTCGGCAACCGGCACCGCCGTGTCATTCCAGGCTTGCCCGATCACGTCCAGTTCGCTGTCGCTGAGCAGTGGCAACGCGGCGATTCGCTGGCCTGCATCGGCCACGATGCCGTCCAGCAATTGCAGCCAGTGCCCGGCCATGCGCGCCACGGTGCTGGCATCGAACAGGTCGGTGGCGTAGTTGAACGAGGCGCCGATCTGCCCTGGCGCTTCGAAGGTTTCCAGGGTGAGGTCAAACGGCGCGGTGCGCGTTTCGCCAGGCAAAGCCTCGATACGCAGCACTGTGTCGCTGGCGGCCTGCTGGCCATTGCCCTGGCGCTGGTGGTTGAACATGACCTGGAACAACGGGCTGTGGCTCAGGCTGCGCCCCGGCTGCAAGGCTTCGACCAGTTGTTCGAACGGCAGCTCTTGATGGGCCTGGGCGTCGCTGGCGGCCTGGCGGGCTTGCTGCAACAGCGCGCGGAATGTCTGCTGCGGCTCGATTTGCGCGCGCAGCACCTGGGTATTGACGAAGAACCCGATCAACCCTTCGGTTTCTACCCGGTTGCGGTTGGCGATGGGTACACCGACGCGAATGTCCTGCTGCCCGCTGTAGCGCTGCAGCAAGGCCTGGAACGCGGCCAGCAACAGCACGAACAAGGTCACCCCTTCCTGGCGGGCCAGGTCGTGCAGGCGTTGGCACAGTTCGGCCGGCAAGCTGAAGTCGTGCCGTGCGCCGCGGTAGCTCATCAGCCCCGGGCGGGGCCGATCGGTCGGCAGCTCCAGCACCGGCTGCTGGCCACCCAACTGCGCTTGCCAATAGGCCAACTGCCGCTCGCGCTCACCGGCCTCCATCCAGCGCCGTTGCCAGATGGCATAGTCGGCGTACTGGATGGGCAGCGGCCGAACAGCCACAGCGTGCCCTTGGCAACAGGCGCTGTAACCCTGCAGCAGCTCATCGACCATGACCTTGAGCGACCAGCCGTCAGCGGCGATGTGGTGCACCACCAGGCTCAGCACATGGTCCTCGGCCGCCAGGCGCAGCAACGCCACGCGCAACACGGGGCCCTGTTGCAGGTCGAACGGCTGCTCACGGTGGGCTTCGACGAAGGCCTGAATCTGCGCCTGTTCATCGCCCACACCGCGCTCACTGCATGCGATCGCTACCGTCAGCTGTGGGGCGATCTGCTGGCGCGGGCCACCGTCGCGGCTGTCATGGGTGAACGTAGTGCGCAGGCTCTCGTGCCGCGCCAGCAGCGCATCGAAACTGCCCTGCAAGGCCTGCAGGTTCAGCGGGCCGTGCAGGCGCAGGCTGACCCCGATGTTGTAGGCAGTGCCCTGAGGCTCCATCTGCCATAGGAACCATTGGCGCTCCTGGGCAAACGACAAGGGCACCACGGTGGTGTCGTCGCGCACCAGCGGTATGGGCAGGTTGGCCGGGGACACGCCTTCTGCAAGCATGGTCTGCAGGTACTGGCGACGCTTTTCCAGCGGCAGATTGATGAAGCGCTGGGCAATTTTCGTGGCGACTGCGGTGTCCATCACACCTCCTCCATTTCGTCCAGCAAAGCCGACAGCTTGCTGAGTGTTTGTGTGTCCGCCGGCGCAGATGCCTGGGCCAGCTGTTCGGCGAAGCTCGCCAGGGTCGGGTGCTGGAAAATCAGTTGCGGGGTCAGGCTCAGGCCGAGTTCCAGTTGCACCCGCGAGACCACGCTGACGGCCAGCAATGAGTGGCCGCCCAGCTCGAAGAAGTGATCGTCCAGGCCTACTTGCTCGAGCTTGAGCACGTCCTGCCAGATGGCTGCCAGCTGCTGTTCAAGCTCGCTGCGCGGGGCGCGGTAACCTTGCTGCAACAGGCTGGCATCGGCCTTGGGCAGGGCCTTGCGGTCGAGCTTGCCGTTGGCCGTCAGCGGCCATTGGTCGAGCAGCAGCAGGTGCGCCGGGACCATGTAGTCCGGCAGTGCTTCCTTCAACTGTTCGCGCAACTGCGCGCGCAGCCCGGCGTGCTGCTCCAGCGCCACCTCGGCAGCGGGTATCAGGTAGGCCACCAGCTGCTGGCCGGTCGCGCCTTCCTGGGCCAGCACCAGGGCCTCACGCACCTGCGGCTGCGCTTGCAGGCGCGCTTCGATTTCACCCAGTTCGATGCGGAAGCCGCGGATCTTCACCTGGTGGTCGATGCGCCCGGCGTATTCGATC
>NZ_JAJSAW010000033.1:0-7685 GCF_021378985.1 Pseudomonas sp. JR33AA | reverse complement strand
CGCTCCAAATCCCTCCTAAAGATAAGGCGAAACCGTGACCCTTCACCTCCAAGCCGCGGGCCTGGCCTGCGAGCGCGACTGGCGCCTGCTGTTCGAACAGCTCGATTTCGAGCTGGGCGCCGGCGACATGCTGCAGATCAGTGGCCCCAACGGCAGTGGCAAGACCAGCCTGTTGCGCCTGCTGGCCGGGCTGATGCAGCCGACGGCCGGGCAGATTCTGCTGGGTGGCAAGCCATTGGCAGAGCAGCGTCATGCCCTGGCCAGCGCCCTGCTGTGGATTGGCCACGCCGCCGGCATCAAGGACTTGCTCACCGCCGAAGAAAACCTCACCTGGCTGTGCGCCCTGCACCAGCCGGCCAGCCGCGAGGCGATCTGGGCGGCATTGGAGGCGGTCGGCCTGCGCGGTTTCGAAGACGTCCCCTGCCATACCCTGTCAGCCGGTCAGCAGCGCCGGGTGGCCCTGGCCCGGCTGCACCTGGCTTGCCCGCCGCTTTGGATCCTTGACGAGCCGTTCACCGCACTCGACAAGCAAGGCGTGGCGCAACTCGAAGCGCACCTGGCGGCCCACTGCGAGCAGGGCGGCACGGTGGTGCTGACGACTCACCACACACTGGAACGCAAGCCCTCCGGTTACCGAGAACTGAACCTGGGGCAATGGGCTGCATGAGCGTATTCATCTTGTTGCTGCGCCGCGAAGCGCGCCTGCTGTTCCGTCGCCCGGCCGAACTGGCCAACCCGTTGGTGTTCTTCGCCATCGTCGTGGCCATGTTCCCGTTGGCGGTCGGCCCGGAAAGCCAATTGTTGCAAACCTTGTCGCCGGGCCTGGTCTGGGTGGCGGCATTGCTGGCCGTGCTGCTGTCGCTGGACGGCCTGTTCCGCAGCGATTTCGAAGACGGCTCGCTGGAACAATGGGTGCTGTCGCCGCACCCACTGGCGTTGCTGGTACTGGCCAAGGTGCTGGCGCACTGGATCTTTTCCGGGCTGGCGCTGGTATTGTTGGCGCCACTGCTGGCACTGATGCTGGGGCTGCCAAGCCATTGCCTGCCGGTGCTACTCGGTTCACTGCTGCTGGGTACGCCGGTATTGAGCTTGCTGGGCGCGGTAGGTGCGGCGCTGACAGTCGGCCTTAAACGCGGCGGTTTGTTACTGGCGTTGCTGATTCTGCCGTTGTATATCCCTGTATTGATCCTGGGCAGTGGTGCGTTGCAAGCGGCGTTGCAAAATATGCCGGCAACCGGCCATCTGCTCTGGCTCGCCAGCCTGACGGCCCTGGCCGTGACCCTGGCACCCTTTGCGATAGCGGCCGGCCTGAAGATCAGCGTCGGCGAATAACGAGTCCCGGGCTCTCAAGCCCGGCAAATACCCTGGATGTACCCTGATGAAAATAAGCTGGACGTGGTTCCACAAGCTGGGCTCCCCGAAATGGTTCTATGCCATCAGCGGCCGCATGCTGCCGTGGCTGGCCGGTGCTGCCGTGCTCCTGCTGCTGGTCGGCATCACCTGGGGCCTGGCCTTCGCCCCCCAGGACTACCAGCAAGGCAACAGCTTCCGCATCATCTATATCCATGTGCCGGCGGCGATGCTGGCGCAGTCCTGCTATGTGCTGCTGGCGGTGGCCGGGGTGGTGGGGCTGGTGTGGAAGATGAAACTGGCCGACGTCGCCCTGCAATGTGCCGCGCCCATTGGCGCCTGGATGACCGCCGTGGCGCTGGTTACCGGCGCCATCTGGGGCAAGCCGACCTGGGGCAGCTGGTGGGTGTGGGATGCCCGCCTTACGTCCATGCTCATCCTGCTGTTCCTGTACTTCGGCATTATTGCGCTGGGCCAGGCGATCAGTAATCGTGACAGTGCGGCCAAGGCCTGTGCGGTGCTTGCGATTGTCGGTGTGGTGAATATCCCGATCATCAAGTATTCGGTGGAGTGGTGGAACACCCTGCACCAGGGCGCCACCTTTACCCTTACCGAAAAGCCGGCGATGCCGGCCGAAATGTG
This sequence comes from Pseudomonas sp. JR33AA, assembly GCF_021378985.1. NCBI lineage: Bacteria > Pseudomonadati > Pseudomonadota > Gammaproteobacteria > Pseudomonadales > Pseudomonadaceae > Pseudomonas > Pseudomonas sp. JR33AA. The sequence goes on along the minus strand of NZ_JAJSAW010000033.1, from coordinate 5,693 downwards.
GCTGCCGCTGCTGTGCACGGCGCTGGGGTTCTACTGTTTCTTCGGCGCCGTACTGCTGCTGCGCATGCGCCTTGAAGTGCTCAAGCGCGAAGCACGCGCCAGTTGGGTCAAGGAGGAAGTATTGAACAGCCTGGGGCGGAGGTCCGCACAATGAGCTTTGCCACCTTCGGTGACTTTCTCGCCATGGGCCACCATGGCCTGTACGTGTGGTCGGCCTATGGCATCTGCCTGGCGGTGCTGGCGCTGAATGTCGGTGCGCCACTGCTGGCTCGTCGTCGCTATCTGCAAGAAGAGGCGCGCCGTTTGCGCCGGGAGAACAACCAGTGAATCCGCAGCGCAAGAAACGCCTGTTGCTCATCGTCGGCCTGCTGGTCGGCGTCGGGGTTGCCGTCGGCTTTGCCTTGAGCGCATTGCAGCAGAACATCAACCTGTTCTACACACCGACCCAGATCGCCAACGGCGAAGCCCCGCTGGACACACGCATCCGCGCCGGCGGCATGGTGGAGAAAGGCTCGGTGCAGCGCTCGGCCGACTCGCTGGACGTGCGTTTCGTGGTAACCGACTTCAACAAGTCGGTCCCCATCACCTACCGCGGCATCCTCCCCGATCTGTTCCGCGAAGGGCAGGGCATCGTCGCCCTTGGCAAGCTCAATAACGACGGTGTGGTGGTAGCCGATGAAGTGCTGGCCAAGCACGACGAGAAATACATGCCGCCCGAAGTCACCAAGGCCCTGAAGGAAAGCGGCCAGGCCGCTACCGGCGGGGAGACGAAACCATGAACGCAGCGCTGGTAATCCCCGAACTGGGCCAGTTGGCGATGATTCTGGCCATCTGCTTTGCCGTCGTGCAGGCCAGTGTGCCGCTGCTTGGCGCGTGGCGTGGCGACAGCCTGTGGATGAGCCTGGCGCGGCCGGCAGCGTGGGGGCAGTTCGCCTTCCTGGCGTTTGCCTTTGCCTGCCTGACCCATGCCTTCATGACAGACAATTTCTCGGTCGCCTATGTGGCCAGCAACTCCAACAGCGCCTTGCCCTGGTACTACAAGTTCAGTGCGGTGTGGGGCGCCCATGAGGGGTCGTTGTTGCTTTGGGCGCTGATCCTCGGCGGCTGGACCTTTGCCGTGTCGGTGTTCTCCCGGCAGTTGCCGCAGGTGATGCTGGCCCGCGTGCTGGCGGTAATGGGCATGATCAGCGTGGGCTTCCTGAGCTTCCTTATCATCACTTCCAACCCGTTCCAGCGCCTGCTGCCGCAGGTGCCGACCGATGGCCGTGATCTCAACCCGCTGCTGCAGGACTTTGGTCTGATCGTTCACCCCCCCATGCTCTACATGGGCTACGTGGGCTTTTCGGTGGCCTTCGCGTTCGCCATCGCCGCCTTGCTCGGCGGCCGGCTGGACGCTGCCTGGGCGCGCTGGTCGCGGCCGTGGACCATCGTCGCCTGGGCTTTCCTGGGGGTTGGCATCACCTTGGGGTCGTGGTGGGCCTATTACGAACTGGGCTGGGGTGGCTGGTGGTTCTGGGACCCGGTGGAAAACGCCTCATTCATGCCTTGGCTGGTGGGCACCGCACTGATCCACTCGCTGGCGGTGACCGAGAAACGCGGCGTGTTCAAGAGCTGGACCGTGCTGCTGGCAATTGCCGCCTTCTCGCTGAGCCTGCTAGGTACCTTCCTGGTGCGTTCCGGCGTGTTGACCTCGGTGCACGCGTTTGCCGCCGACCCGTCGCGGGGCATTTTCATCCTGTTTTTCCTGCTGTTCGTGGTCGGCGGGTCGCTCACCCTGTTCGCCTTGCGCGCACCGGTGGTCAAGAGCCAGGTCGGTTTCGCCCTGTGGTCGCGTGAAACGCTGCTGCTGGCCAACAACCTGGTGCTGGTGGTGGCCGCCTCGATGATTCTGCTTGGCACTTTGTACCCGCTGGTGCTCGACGCGCTGACCGGGGCCAAGCTGTCGGTCGGCCCACCGTACTTCGATGCCTTGTTCCTGCCGCTGATGGCGCTGCTGATGGTGGTGCTGAGCGTGGGCGTGGTGGTGCGCTGGAAGGACACCCCGGGCAAATGGCTGGTCAGCATGATGACCCCGGTATTGATCGGCAGTGCCATCCTTGCCCCGGTCGCCGGCTTTATCGTCGACGACTTCGACTGGCCCACCCTGACCGCCTTCGCCCTGGCCGCCTGGGTGGTGCTTGGCGGGCTGCGTGACATTTTCGACAAGACCCGGCACAAGGGCCTGGTCAAAGGCCTGCCGGGCCTGGGCCGCAGCTACTGGGGCATGCAACTGGCGCACCTGGGCCTGGCGGTGTGTGCGCTGGGCGTGGTGCTGTCCAGCAACAACAGCGCCGAGCGCGACCTGCGCATGGCGCCGGGCGAAAGCGTGGAGCTGGGTGGCTACCACTTCCTGTTCCAGGGCGCCAAACACTTCGAAGGGCCGAACTTCATCTCTGACAAGGGCACTGTCGTGGTCAGCCGCGATGGCCGTGAAGTGACCACCTTGCACCCGGAGAAGCGCCTGTACACCGTGCAGCAGTCGATGATGACCGAGGCGGGCATCGACGCCGGCTTTACCCGTGACCTGTACGTCGCGCTTGGCGAGCCACTGGAGAATGGCGCCTGGGCTGTGCGTGTACATATCAAGCCTTACGTCCGCTGGATCTGGCTGGGCGGTCTGCTGACCGGCCTGGGCGGGTTGCTGGCGGCCCTCGACCGGCGCTACCGCGTCAAGGTCAAGACCCGGGTGCGTGATGCCCTGGGCGTGTCTGGAGCAGCTGCATGAAGCGTTGGATCATGGTAGTGCCCCTGGCAGTGTTCCTGCTGGTGGCGGTGTTCCTCTACAAGGGGCTTTTCCTCAAGCCCGACGAGCTGCCTTCGGCAATGATCGGCAAACCGTTCCCGGCGTTTTCCCTGGCTTCGACACAGGGGGACCGCACCCTGACTGCGGCTGACTTGCAGGGGCGCCCGGCACTGGTCAACGTGTGGGCCACCTGGTGCCCGTCGTGCAAGGTCGAGCACCCGTACCTGAACCAGCTGGCACAGCAGGGGGTGGTGATCCATGGGGTCAACTACAAGGATGACAACGCCGCCGCGCAGAAGTGGTTGGCCGAGTTCCACAACCCCTATCAGCTGGATATTCGTGACGAACAGGGCAGCCTGGGCCTCGACCTTGGGGTGTATGGGGCGCCGGAAACCTTCCTGATCGATGCCAAGGGCATCATCCGCTACAAGCACGTGGGCATCGTCGATGCCACGGTCTGGCGTGAACAGCTGGCGCCGTTGTACCAGGGCCTGATCGATGAGGCCAAGCCATGAGGCGCTGGCTGGCAGCTGCGGTGCTGGGCATGAGCCTGGCCGGTGTGGCCAAGGCGGCTATCGACACCTACCAGTTTCGCGACGAGGCCGAGCGCGAGCGTTACCAGCAGTTGACCAAGGAACTGCGCTGCCCCAAGTGCCAGAACCAGGACATTGCCGACTCCAACGCGCCGATTGCCGCCGACCTGCGCCGGGAAATCTTCCGCATGCTCGGTGAGGGCAAGAGCAACGAGCAGATCATTGATTTCATGGTCGACCGTTATGGCGATTTCGTGCGCTACAAGCCGGCGCTCAGCGGGCGTACCTGGCTGCTGTGGTTTGGCCCGGGGATCTTGCTGGCCGGTGGCTTCGTGGTGCTGGCGGTGATCGTGCGCCGGCGCCGGGGGGCGGCCGTGCAGGGCGCCGATGAGTTGTCTGCCGAAGAACGCGAGCGTCTCGCCAAACTGCTGGAAAAAGAACAGACCCATGATTGAATTCTGGCTTAGCGCGGGCCTTCTGCTGCTCGCTGCCCTCAGCTTTTTGCTGCTCCCGATCCTGCGCGGCCGCCGTCGCCAGCAGGAAGAAGACCGCACGGCCCTGAACGTGGCCCTTTACCAGGAACGTGTCGCCGAGTTGGCGGCCCAGCAAGCCGCCGGTGTGCTTGATGAGGCGCAGATGGCCAAGGGCCGGGACGAGGCAGCGCGCGAGCTGCTGGCCGATACCGAAGGCGCCGAGGCCCCGCGCCAGGGGCATTTGGGCAAGGCCCTGCCGCTGCTGGCTGCAGTGCTGGTGCCGCTGATGGCGCTGGGGCTGTACCTGCATTTTGGTGCGGCCGACAAGGTGGCGCTGACCCAGGAGTTTGCCGAGGCACCCAAGTCGATGGAAGAAATGACTACGCGCCTTGAGCGCGTGGTGCAGGCCCAGCCGGATTCGGCCGAGGCCATGTATTTCCTTGGCCGGGCCTACATGGCCGAGCAGCGCCCGGTCGACGCCGCGCGTACGTTCGAACGGGCTGTGGCCCTGGCCGGTCGCCAGCCCGAGCTGCTGGGGCAATGGGCGCAGGCTCTGTACTTTGCCGCCAACAAGCAGTGGAGCCCGCAATTGCAGGCGCTGACCGACGAAGCGCTGAAGGCTGACCCCAACGAGGTGACCAGCCTGGGCCTGCGCGGTATTGCCGCGTTTGAAGGCGAGCGTTATCAGGAAGCCATCGACTACTGGAAGCGCTTGCTGGCGCAGTTGCCAGAAGGTGATGCCTCGCGAGCGGCCCTGCAGGGCGGTATCGACCGCGCTGCCGAGCGCCTGGGCGGCGCGCCGGCGCAGGCTACCGAGCCTGCACCTGTGGCGGCTCGCCTGAAAGTGCGGGTGGAATTGGCGGCTGCCTTGAAGGACAAGGTCAAGCCGGACGACACGGTGTTTATCTTCGCACGCGCCAGCAATGGCCCGCCGATGCCACTGGCGGCCAGGCGGGTAACCGTGGCGCAGTTGCCGATCGAGGTGGAGTTGTCTGATGCTGATGCGATGATGCCGCAGATGAAACTGTCGCACTATGCTGAAGTCCAACTGGTTGCACGTGTATCACGCGCTGGTCAGCCTACCCATGGTGAGTGGATTGGCCAGGGTGCCCCGTTGCCTAGCGCCACCCAGGCTACCCAGCGCCTGACCATCGACAGTCCAGACCAGTAAGAGAGCAATGCCATGCACAGCACCGTCCGCCTGACCCTGATTACCCTGGCCCTGGGTTTGTCTGCGTGTACGGTGCACGAGCCGTACGAGCAGCCCGCGCCACCGATTGAGCGTGTGCCGCCATCGGGGCCGGTGGTCAAGCCCTTGCCGGGTGGGCAGCCTTCCACTCAGCCGAGCAAGCCGGCGGCGATACCCAAGCCCATGCCGCGTACCTCGGCCAGCTTTGCGCCACCGCCTGGCGGGGCAAGCCACTGGGATCCCAGGCTGGGTGTATATGTGTTGGAGAAGCAGCCCAATACCTTCTACCGGCAGCGTACCTACTATCGGTTTAATAACGGCTGGAGCTGGTCGTTGAGCCCGAATGGGCCTTGGCAGGAAACTGACAGCAGTGGTGTACCAGGTGGGTTAGGGCGGGCGTTCGCGCAGTAACGCTGTTTCTGCTTTTGCTTGTAAGCGCGCGATAGTTCAGGCGACGCAGATTGCGACTTCAGGAGGCCGAGCGTAGGGCTTGCGAAGGGAGGCGACGGGCATGGATGCCCGTCAAGCGCTTAATCCATAGTGAACCGTCCAACTTTCGAGGGTCAGTTCGCGTAAGGGCAGAACGGTGACTATGCCCCACCTGCGCGAATGAATACCTACTCGATGTGGATGCCTCATCCAAGAAGCCAAGAAGCCAAGAAGCGAACTCGTTGTTTTGACTCAGCGAACCGTCCGTTTTCGATGGCGACGCCAAC
>NZ_JAJSAW010000032.1:0-11166 GCF_021378985.1 Pseudomonas sp. JR33AA | reverse complement strand
CGGGCGCCGCAAACCCCGCTCGAGCAGCACGTTGCGGGTATCTGGCAGGAGGTGCTCGGCCTTGAGCGGGTGGGCCTTGGCGACCACTTCTTCGAGCTGGGTGGTCACTCGTTGCTGGCTACCCAGGCGGTATCGCGGATGCGCAAGCTGCCGGGTATGCAAGTGACCTTGCGTGACCTGTTCGATCACCCGGTGCTGGAGCGCCTGCTGGCAGCGCTCGGCGGCGCGGGCAAGGCTGCGACCGCGCACGGTGTCGAGCTATTGGCCCATGGTAAAAAAGCCACCGCACCGTTGTCGCTGATGCAGCGGCGCTTGTGGGTTGCCGAGCAACTGTCCGGGGGTAGCGCCGCCTATGGCATGCCTTTGGCCCTGCGCCTGCAGGGCCCGCTGCAGGTCGAGGTGTTGCGCAACAGCCTGAACGCACTGGCGCAGCGACACGAAGTGTTGCGTACGGCCTACGTGCAGGATGACGAAGGTGATCCGCTGGCGCAGATTGCCGACCAGATCGAGGTGGATATCGCCCTCGACGACTGGGCCGGGTTTAGTCACCAGGAACAGCAACGGTGCATCGCCGAAGCCACCCTGGCCAACGCCAGCACCCCGATTGCACTGGAGCATGCACCGTTGTTGCGCTGCCGTCTGGCACGCCTGGCAGACCAGGAACATGTGCTGTTCTTCGCCATGCACCACATCATCTCCGATGGCTGGTCGATGGGCGTGCTGGTCCGTGACCTGGTTGAAATCTACCGTCACAGCGCTCCAGGGCATACCCACCTTCTGGCGCCGTTACCGCTGCAGTATTCAGACTTCGCCTTGTGGCAGCAGGCCCTCGAGCGGGCGGGCGAGCTGCAGCGCCAGGCCGGTTACTGGCAGCAGGCCCTGGCGGGCCATGCCGGGCGCCTCGCCCTGCCACTGGAGCAGCCGCGCAGCGAGCAGGCCTCCCATGCAGGCGGTGCGGTGGACTTCAGCCTGTCGCCGGCATTGACCGATGCGCTTGGCCAGTTCGCGGCCAAGGCCGGGGTGACCCTGTACAGCACGCTGCTGGCAGCGTTCCAGTGGTTGATGCACCAGACCAGCGGTGCCCACGACGTACTGGTCGGGGCCGACACCGCAGGCCGGCAGCACAGCGAGCTGGAAGGCCTGATCGGCTTCTTCGTCAATGTGTTGCCGCTGCGTTCCAGGGTGAGCGATGGGCTGGCCTTCGCTGACTTCGTGCAGGGTACCCAGCGCACCTTGCTCGCGGCCCTGGAGCATCAGGACCTGCCGTTCGACATGATCGTCGAGGCTCATGGCGCCCCGCGGGTGCGCGGCATGAACCCGCTGGTGCAGGTGCTGTTCGTGATGAACAACCTGCCCGTACGCAGCGAAGCCCTGGCCGACATTACCGTGCAGGCGCTGCCCGCCCCGGCGCTGTATTCGAAGTTCGACATGGCCCTGTTCATCGAGCAGGAGGCCGGGCAGCTCAGTGGCAACTGGCAGTTTGCGACAACGCTTTTCAGGCAAGCGCATATCCAGCGACTCGTCAGCGCATGGATTGCGATGCTCGAACAGATCGTCAGTGTTCAGGATATGAGGTGGCAAGCGATGAACGTTCCACTACACGGTGACGGCCTGCCCGGCAGCACACCGGTAAGCGCCCCGGCCAGCAAGGCCGACAAGCTGGGCAAATTCCTCAAGCGCTCCGCCGGCGCCACGGCAGTTGCACCGCCACGGGCTTCGGTGCGCGAGTCGCTGCTGGTACCCGGCCAGCTGTTCCCATTGCTCGTCGAGCCCGGCGACGCTTCGATCGACCTGATCGAATGGGTGCGCAACAACCGGCCGCTGGTCGAGCGCAAGCTGGGCGAGCATGCTGGCATCCTGTTCCGCGGCTTCGCCCTGGAGGGTATCCAGGGGTTCGAAGCATTTGCCGAAGCAGTCCAGCCGGGGCTTTATGGTCAGTACGGTGACCTGCCGAAGAAGGAGGGGGGCAAGAACACCTACCGCTCCACGCCGTACCCGGAAAACAAAATGATCCTGTTCCATAACGAGAGTGCGCACCAGGACAGCTGGCCGCGCAAGCAGATGTTCTATTGCGAGCAGCCTTCGCCGGTCGGCGGTGCCACGCCGGTGGTCGACTGCCGCCTGATGTACGAAAAGCTGCCGCAGGCACTGCGGCAAACCCTCGAGGACAAAGGGCTGCTGTATGTGCGCACGTTCGCCGACAAGCTCGACGTGCCATGGCAGCATTTCTTCCGCACCGATGACCGCGCCGAGGTCGAGGCCCGTTGCCGCGCCGCAGGCATCGAATGGCGCTGGCTGAACAACGACGAGTTGCAGACCCGCACCCGCTGCCCGGCGATCATCACGCACCCGATCACCGGCGCACGCTCGTTCTTCAACCAGGTGCAGCTGCACCACATCTATTGGCTGGAGCCCGATGCACGCGAAGACCTGCTGGCCATGTTCGGCCTGGAGCGCATGCCACGGCATGTGTACTTCGGCGATGGTTCGCCGATCCCCGACCAAGACATGCAACTGATCGGCGAGCTGTATGAAGCCTGTGCCGTGCGGTTCCAATGGCAGAAGGGCGACGTGATCCTGGTCGACAACATGCTGGCGGCGCATGCCCGTGACCCGTACGAAGGGCCACGCAAGATCGTCGTGGCGATGGGCGACATGTTCGACCGGGCCGCGCTGGAGGCGGCTGCGGCCATGCAGGTGATGGCGACCGAGGAGGCCGAGCGATGAACAGTTACGTAGACCCAGCCGAGGACATCGGTTTTGCCCTGACCGTCGACCAGCAACACTGGCTCGATACCTTGCCCGCTTGCCCGGACTGGTCACAGGCCGCGACGCTGCTGAAGATCAGCGTTCAGGGCCAGCCAGACCCGGCGCGCCTGAGCCGGGCGCTTGAGCGCTTGGTCGAGCGCCACCCGATATTGGCCGGGCGGCTGGGCACTGCCTCGGGATACCGCGGCATGCGCCAGTTCATCGGCGCCCGCCGGCCAGCCCTGACGCTGGCAGTGCAGGCCGAGGCGCAGGGGGCGGCACTGCTTGAGCCTTGGCTGCAGCAGCGCTTCGAAATCGACCAGTTGCCAGCCGCCCAGGCCTTGCTGGTACCTGCCGCCGATGCCGGGCAATGGCATTTGTGGCTGGGGGTGGCGGGCTTCGCCAGCGACGAGGCTGGCATGGCTGTGTTGTACCGTGACCTGCTGGCGCTGTATGAAACGCCAGCCGGGCCGGATGAAGACCTGCCTGAAGCCTTCGGGCAGTATCTGGCTTGGCGTGCCGAAGTGGCCCAGGATGAGGATGCAGCGCCAGCCCGTGGCTACTGGCAAGGGCACCTGATGCCATCGGAGCAGGGCACGAGCGCGCCTTGGCCGGCCTATCGCCAGGACCAGCCAGCGACGCATCAGGCACACCATCAGGTGAATCTGCCGCTGGCCTTGCAAGGGCAGTTGCAACGCCTGGCCGACGCCCGTCAGGCCAGCCTGGACACGCTGCTGCAGGCGGCCTGGTGGGGCTTGCTGGGCCGGCTTGGCGACAGCAACCGGTTGTTGGGCGCCTGGCAGCACGATGCGCGACAGGACTATGGCTACTTCGCGAACAGTGCGGGGGCGTTCAGCAAGCTATTGCCGTTGTACCTGCAGTGGGCTGACGAAACCCGTTTCGGCGAGCACCTTGCAGCGCTCGGCGCCGCGCTGGAGCAGCATGTGGCGTGGCAGGAGTACTGGGTGCCGGAATGGGGGCCCACAGCCGTGCCGACCGTAGCGTTTTCCACTACGCCGGCGCTTGCGCCGCAGGTTGCCGGTGGGCTGTGCTGGCAGGGCGAGCTACTGGCGCCACGGCTGCCGGCGGGCATCGAGCTGCAGCTGCGCATTTGCCCAGCGGCGGGTGCTGACCAACCAATTACCGTGAGCCTGGATTACCTGGCCGGGCGCTACAGTGCGCGCGGCATGCAAGGCCTGCTGGAACAGTACATCGAAATGCTGCACAGCATCGCCCAGGCGCCGGACCGCCCGCTGCGGCAGCTGAACCTGCTGGGTGATGCCGAGCGCCAGCGCCTGTTGTCGATCAACCCCGCGCCGCAACCCCTGGCCGCGATGTCACTGGCGGCACAGATCAGCCAGTGGGCAATCGACACCCCCGACGCGCCGGCGCTGGTCGCAGACGAAGCGGGCCTGAGTTACGCCCAACTGGAACAAGCAGTGCAGCGCCTGGCGCTGGCGCTTCAGCAGGCCGGCGTGCAACCCGGGGCGGTGCTGGCGCTGGCGCTGCCGCGTTCGCTGGACTGGGTCGTGGCGATGTTGGCCAGCTGGCGTGTCGGCGCAGCCTACCTGGCGCTGGAGCCGCACTGGCCCGTTGCCCGGCAGGTGCGCCTGATGACCCAGGCCGGGGCCACGCGGGTGCTGGTCGAGCCGGCAGCGGTGGCCAGCCTGCGTGAGCAGGGCGTGGAGGCGCTGAGCCTCGACAGCCTGCAGCCGCTTGCGGCCGACGCTTCACCGCTGTACCCGCACCCCGCCAGCGCCAGCGATGCCGCCTATGTGCTGTTCACCTCAGGCTCGACAGGCACCCCCAAAGGCGTGGTGGTCGAGCACCGGCAACTGCTGAACTACACCGCAGGCGTGTGCCACACGCTGGCGCTGGAGGGCTGTCGTCACTTCGCATTCGGCTCGACCGTGTCGGCCGACCTGGGCCATACCACGCTGTTCGCTGCCTTGTATGTGGGCGCGACACTGCACGTGGCCGCCGACGAGGTGATGAAGGATGCCGAACTGTTTGCTGGGTACATCGAGCAGCAGGCCATCGACTGCCTGAAAATCGTGCCGTCGCACCTGAGCGCGCTGCTGGAGTCGAAGGCACCGGCAGTACCGGCCACCGTCATCCTGGGGGGGGAGGCCCCGAGCGCGGCGTTGCTGCAGCGCCTGTTGCAGATACGTCCGGACTGCAGGTTGTTCAACCATTACGGCCCGACCGAAACCACGGTCGGGGTCATGGTGCACCCGGTACGGGCGGTACCGACCGGCACCCTCGGCTTGTCGCAGGTGTTGCCCAACAACCAGGTCTATGTGCTGGATGAGCACTTGCAGCTGACGGTCACCGGCGTGCTGGGCGAGTTGTATGTCGGTGGGCAGCAGGTGTGTCGCGGTTACCTGCAAGACGTGCAGAGTGACTCGCCGGCGTTCGTCGAGAGCCCGTTCGTGGCTGGCGAGCGGCTTTACCGCACCGGCGACCTGGCCCGCTATCGCCCGGACGGCGCTATCGAGCTGCAAGGCCGGCGCGACCATCAGGTGAAGATACGTGGCTTTCGCATCGAGCTGGCGGAGATCGAGGCACAGCTGTCGGGCGCACCACAGGTGGTCGAGGCGGCGGTGTTGTGCGATGGAGAAGCGCTGAGCGCGTATGTCAGTTTGCGCGACGAGGCCACGGCGGCTGCCCTGGACGCGGTACGCGAGTACCTTGCCCGGCAACTGCCGGCGGTGATGCTGCCGCGTACCCTGCAGGCTTTGCCGCGGTTGCCGCGCCTGGGCAACGGCAAGCTCGACCGGCAAGCGTTGCGGCAGGTGGGCAGTGAACCTGCGGCGGGTCTGCAGGCCCCGCGTGATGCACTGGAAACCTTGATTGCGCAGCGCATGGCGCAACTGCTGGGGCTGGAGCACGTGGGTATCGAGCAGGACTTTTTCGCATTGGGCGGGCATTCGCTGCTGGTCATCAAGCTGGCGGCAGGTATGCGCAAGTTGCTGCAGTGCGACATCAATCCAGGCGTCATCTTCGACCACGCTACGGTGGCGGCCCTTGCCCAGGCGCTGCGCGAGCGCGAAGCCAACCCTGGCCAGTTGCTCAAGCTGGCCCAGGCCCGTCTGCGGCTCGACAGCATGACCCCTGAAGAAAAAGCCCGGCTGCTGGAAAAGAGCCGCTGAGCCTCACCACGCCCAGGGGCGGGCAACCCGCCCCTGGGGTCTTTTGCATTGCCTCTCCCGTACTGCCGTGCCGATTGCGTGGAAGGATGCCGGCAAGGTACTAATGCAAAAAATTCTCATTCTGGATTTTCCAGGTTGATACGTCTTATGTAGGAGCGCGCTGAAAGCCACACGTGGCAAGCCGTTTTGACTTGCGTGTCAGGCGTCTGTCGCGGGATCTGCCCGGGGGAGGATGGGCAACTCGGCCATTTGCGGGCCGTTGGCGGGCGCGGGACGATTTCATTACACGATATAAATAGAGAAATACCATGCCAGCAGGATTTTTCGAGTTCAAACCATTGGTCAAGGCGCTTTGCATGTCCCGCTCGATCAGCGCCCGCTCATCCCGGGCGTTGTTCGGCAAAGGGGTGCTGGGCGCCGCATTGATGCTGCCCATGGCCGCTCAGGTCTGGGCTCAGGGGGTCAACTTCGACATCGCTGCCCAGTCGCTGCCCAACGCCCTGCGTGCGCTTGGCGAGCAGGCCGATGTGCAGTTCATCTACAACGCCTCGGAAATGGCCGACCTGCGTGGCAACGAAGTGCGCGGCAGCTACACCGTCGACGCGGCAGTGGCCAAGCTGCTGCGCGGCTTGCCGGTCAGCTACAGCCTGGAGGGCGATACCCTGACCCTGGTGCGGCGTGAGCGCGCTGCGTCCTCGGCGCTGGAGCTGGGCACCACCAGCATCACGGGCAACACCCTGGGCGTGACCACCGAAGGCAGCAACTCGTATACCACCGGTGGCGTCACCATCGGCAAGAGTGAACACAAGCTCAAGGACATTCCGCAGAGCGTGTCGGTGATGACCCGCAAGCGCATGGATGACCAGAACATCACCGACCTGACGGAACTGTTGGCCAACGCCCCGGGCATGACCTTCGCCAAAAGCCCGGGCACCGGCGGCTTCATCACCTCGCGCGGTTTTGAAATCGACTCGCTGCAGTACGACGGCGTGCCCATGACCCGTGGCATCTATGCGCTGGGCAGCTACCTGACCGAACCCACGGCATTTTATGACCGTGTCGAACTGCTGCGTGGCGGCGCTGCGCTGCTGCAGGGGGCCAACAGCCCCGGTGGCGCGATCAACTTCGTGCGCAAGCGCGGCCAGGCCAAGCCGACGGTCACCCTGACCGCCCAGGCCGGTTCCTGGGACCACTATGCCACCCAGGTGGACGTTGGCGGCCCGCTGAACGAGGCGGGCAACATCCGTGGGCGTGCCGTGGTCGACTACGACACGCGTAATTCTTTTATCGACTATGTGGGCGGTTGGGAGCAGAAGGTCTACGGAGCGTTGGACTTCGACCTGTCGGAGGACACCACCCTTGGGGTCGGCATCAGCGACCGCAAGACGCGTTTCACGCCCATGGTCGCCGGTTTGCCGCGCTTCAGTGACGGCCGGGACGTAGGCTTGTCGCGCTCGACCTTCACCGGCTCCGACTGGAACCGCGGCATGACCGAACAGCTGGCGTTGTATGTCGACCTCGAGCACCGCTTCAACGACCACTGGAAGTTCAAGACCGCGGCGGTGGCGATCAACGAGCGCAACGAAATGACCTACGCCTACGTGGTCGCGCCGACCGGCCTCGCCAACGATGGGTCCGGTTTGTTCGACTGGCGCTACGCCACCGATTTCAACTCCCACAGCCGCGGCCTGGACATGTTCGTCGACGGCGACTTCAACGGTTTTGGCTTCGACCAGGAAGTGGTCTTCGGCGGTAACTACTCACGCTTTACCAGCGACAACACCATGGCCGTGGCGCGCACTCCTGGGGCGAACATTTTCGATCTCGACAACCACTTGCCTTTCGAGAGTTACGACAGCATTGCAGCGCGGGGCACACGCACCGACAGCACGTACAAGATCATACAGAAAGGTATCTACGGTACCTGGCGGATCAAGCTGACCGACCCGCTGACCTTGATCCTGGGCGGGCGTACCAGCTGGTACTCCTACGATTACGACTCTCAGGTCTATGAGGCCCGTGTCTATAAGTATGACAGCCCGGCTTCCAAGGCCAACAACGGTGTCGTCACCCCTTACGCCGGCCTGGTTTACGAATTGACGCCGCAATGGTCGGCCTACGCGAGCTATGCGGACGTCTTCATTCCGCAGAGTGCCAAGGGCGTCGGTGGCTCTACGATCGAGCCGATCGTTGGCAGCAACTACGAACTCGGTCTGAAGGGTGAACTCTACGATGGCCAGGTCAATACCAGCGTTGCCCTGTTCCGCTATGACCACGAGAACCGAGCGGTGCCGGTTCAGGATGTCGCACAAATCTGTGATGGATCCAGATGCTCCGAAGCGTCCGGCAAAGTGCGTAGCCAGGGCCTTGAGGCCGAGATCAACGGTGAGGTGCTGCCAGGCCTGCAAGCGTCGGCCAGTTACGTCTACAACACCACCAAGTACCTCAAGGACAACACCTACGAGGACAAGGTCTTCTCTACCTGGACGCCGAAACACTCGGTGAAGGTGTGGACGGACTACACCCTGCCTGGTGACTTCAGCCGCTTTAGTGTCGGCGGCGGTTTCAACAGCCAGAGCAGTACCGTTGCCTTCGATCGCAAGTTCGATTCGCCCGGCTTCACCATCTGGAATGCGCGCCTTGGTTACAAGGTCAGCGACGAAGTCAGCCTGGCGGTCAACTTCAACAACATCTTCGACAAGGTCTACTACATTCCGTCGTATGCGGCCGTCACTGCCAACAACTACTACGGCGACCCGCGCAACTTCATGTTCTCTGTCAAATACACCCCGCAGTTCTGAACCTGGGACCACGCAGGCCATCCTGGCGGGTACCCCGCCCAGATGGCCTGCGTCAGGTCACAGCTCCCGCGCTACACGAAAGCCCAGGAAGTCACCACGTACCGTGCGCTCGCGATCATTGCGGTTGCCCGAACGCGAAAAGATCGGCGCTTCACCCCAGTCATTACCGCGCATATGCGCCGCCTGGCAAAGCCCGCCGTCGGCCTCCATCCAGGCACTGCCATCGCTGGGCGCGCCGGCGTAGTCCTTGTGGTAGCAGTCGGCGACCCATTCATACACGTTACCGTGCATGTCATAGACGCCAAAGGCGTTGGGCGGGTAGCTGCCTACCGGTGAGGTGTAGCTGTAGCCGTCCTTGGGGCCGTAGGTATTGGCGTGCTTGTTGATCTGGTAGTCGCCTTCCTCATCGAACGGGAAGGGGAACGGCCCGGTGGAGCCGGCCCTTGCCGCGTACTCGCGTTCGGCCTCGCTGAGCATGCGGTAAGTGTGGCCGGTCTTTTTGCTCAGCCACTGCGCATAGGCCTGCACATCGTAGTAATCGACGCACACTGCCGGCTGGCGCGGCCCTTGCGGGTAGCGAGGCTTGCTGGCCTGGCACAGGCGCCCTGGGCGTTTGTCACCGTCCTTGATGACCACGCCGGTTTCCTTGATATAGGCATCCAGCTCGCCGGCGGTGACCTGGAAGCGGCTGATGGCGAAGGGTTTGGCGAAGGTCACGGTATGCTGCGGGCCTTCGTCGGGCTGCTTGCCCGTTTCGTCATCCGGCGTGCCCATGACGAAACTGCCCGCAGGCAGCACGACCATTTCCGGGCAGCCGGCCTTGCAATCCTGGAACACCTCGCCCGGGGTCTTGCTGGCAGCCTGAGCGAGTAGCGGGCAGGCCGCCAGGGTCAGGGCAAGGGCCAGGCCGGTGACGGTGTAGGGGGCGCACTTCATGGCGAACGTTTCCTTTTTGGCAGGTGTGACGGGGTATTCAGGGTGCCGGGCAGCTACGGCCGAACGCCTCGATGAACGAGTCGATCAGGGGCTGCTCCAGCATCATGGTTTCGTGTGGGTAGGGTGAATGCAGCGAAACGTCCAGTTCACCCCCCGCGCTGAACTGGCGGATGACCTGCTCGGCGGCGTGAATGTGTGCTGCGCTCTTGTGCACCTGCGACCACCAGCAACTGGGCTTGACCCTGAGCGGAGCGAGGGTGAAATCGGCGAAGCTCGCTTCCAGCTGATCGTGGATGTCGAACGCCTGGGCATTCATGATCTGGGCCTTGGCACTGGCCAGCACGCCCTGGACATCGGTGCCAGCGTCAGCCAGGTGCGCCGTGGCCCACTGGTAGAACGCCTTGATGTCCTGAGTAGGGTTGGCGTGCAGCTGCTCGGCAGCGGCCTGCCTGGCCTGCGGGAACAACAGCCCGAACAGCTCGACGGTGTCTTGCAGCTCGCGCTGGCCCGGTGCATCGCTGTGGCGGGCTGGGCGAGGGATGTGAGGGGGGAACGCGGCGCGGCTCAACTGCGCTTCGGGCAGGGTGCTGTCGACCAGCCCCAGGAATGCGACCTCGCAGCCGGCCTGCTCCAGTTGCCGGGCGATGTCCCAGGCAATGCTGCCGCCCAGGGACCAGCCCATCAGGCGGTATGGCCCGGACGGTTGTGCCTGGCGAATCTGTGCGGTGTAGTCGGCGATCATCGCTTGCCAATCCTGCCGTTCGGCCGGCGCCGGGCTGCCGCCCCGGTGCTGCACGCCGTAGACGCACGCCTGCTGTTCCAGGCACCTGGCCAGCGGCTGATAGCTGAAGACCATGCCGCCGCTGGGGTGGATACAGAACAACGCAGGCAGCGGTGTGGCCGGGCGGTTGAGGGGCACGATGCACGGGCTTGCACGTGCATGCTCACGGCCCAGATGTGCGGCCAGCAGGTCGATGCGGGGGTAGGCGAGCAGGTCCTGGATACGCACTGCCAGGCCCAGTTCCTGCTTGATGCTGGCCAGCAGCTGGATGGCCAGCAACGAGTGGCCGCCCAGTTCGAAGAAGTGATCGTCGCGGCTGATACGTTCGACGTTGAGGGCGGTTTGCCACAACGTGGCCAAAGCCTGCTCCAGCGTGCCCTGAGGGGCATTGTAGGCCTGTTGCAACAGACTGGCATCGGCCTTGGGCAGAGCCTTGCGGTCGAGCTTGCCGTTGGCTGTCAGCGGCCATTGGTCGAGCAGCAGCAGGTGCGCCGGGACCATGTAGTCCGGCAGTGCTTCCTTCAACTGTTCGCGCAACTGCGCGCGCAGCTCGGCGTGCTGCTCCAGCGCCACCTCGGCAGCGGGGATCAGGTAGGCCACCAGCTGCTGGCCGGTCGCGCCGTCCTGGGCCAGCACCAGGGCCTCACGCACCTGCGGCTGCGCTTGCAGGCGGGCTTCGATTTCACCCAGTTCGATGCGGAAGCCGCGGATCTTCACCTGCTGGTCGATGCGCCCGGCGTATTCGATT
>NZ_JAJSAW010000031.1:0-13593 GCF_021378985.1 Pseudomonas sp. JR33AA | reverse complement strand
GGTCACGGTGTAGGTGATCACGCCGCCTTCAGTCACGCTTGGCGAAGCGGTCAGGGTTGCGGTTGTAGTGTCGATTGTATCGGTCACTTGGGTAACCGCTGGCGTTTGCGGCAATGTCACCGTCAGCCCGCTACCACCGGAACTACCTGTCACGGTCGCCGAAATCTGGCCCCCGTCGATGTAGGGTGTGTCGTTTGCCGGAACTACGACGTTGACGCTACCGCTAGTCTGTCCAGCCGGAATGACGATCACGGCACCATTGGACAGAGTAATTACCAGGTTGGTGGTCGGAGCCTGACCAACAGTGGCGGTATAAACGATTACGCCACCCGCTTCACTGATAGAAGGGGTTGCGCCAAGCGTCAGCTCAGTAGCGACGTTGGTATCCGTGGGTGTGGTCACCAGGGTGTTGCCGTTAGTGTCCAGCAGGCCCACTTCTTGGTTATCGGGTACGCCCGCAAAGCCCAGCCCGTCAGTCGGGAAGCCTACCGTCGGGTCAACTCGCCCAGCCGTTTCTTCGAGCATCACGAAGCTGTGGCCACCGCCCAGCGCACCACCACCCGCTGATGACGGGCCAGCGGCGGTAGCTTCAAGCTCAGTAGTCGGGTCAACACCAGCAGCAATAGCCTGCTGCAGCTCTTCCACCGAAGGCGCGGCCTGGGCTGCCGCCTGGCTCAGGTCGGTGCTGCTGTCAGGCGCATCGGCGCTCCATTGGCTATCACGGCCCAGATCGAGCATACGGCCATCAGCCAACTCCAGAGTCACTGCGCCACCCGGACCGGTGAGCACTTCCTCACCGGTCAATAGACGGTCACCTTCGATAAGTACACGCCGGATGCCCTCTGGGGATACCGCAATAACCTGGCCGACAATGCTTTTGACGATGGCTACAACGCTGCTCATTGGACTCTCCGTGTGACCCGATGGGTACTTCCCTGCCAGAGCGGCGCTAGCTAGCCACTTCAGGCGGAACTATGTCGATGATCTCTTGACGTTTTTGACGTCAATATTCCGTCTATAACTTTTTGGAATTGCCTGACTGCCAAACTATTGACCTTATACATGCCATCCTAAACAATCGGCAATGTAATGTCACATTGATATTTATACCTTAGCCAAGCGTTTCCTCAGGACAAATGTCTTACATCATCTAAGAGGTGTGAAGCCGTCAGCTCCATCACTTTTTCATACGCCTCAACAGCCGTAAATCACGCGGCGCGATTGTCCTCCCTGGGCAATGTCAGCGTTACTGGCGTCAATATCCAGGTCACTATCAATTGCTTGGGCATTGAATGCCGAATAAGCACAAACCTTGCCGGAATGCGGCCAGGCAGAGGTAGATAACCCGCCAGAGCCGGGAGCCCTTGCCTGCTTGAGGCTCACCAGGCTTTCAACACCGCGCCAGCCACAAGCAGCAATTTGACGCAAATCAAAGAGATGACGCACGAGTGGGCAAACACTGGCAACCCGATCATGGGAAATCGCTTGCGAGTTTTGAATGCAGGTAAGCAAAGGATCTGCTTTCTATAGATGAATTTTGACTAACTAGCTGCAGATATGCGCCAACAAACCAGCGCCTGTTTACTGACAATGACTAAGCTGGAATCCATAGTCCTTGCTTCCCTTGGCGGAGTGGCAGGCTATGCTGCAAAAAGCCGGATGATGGCTGGATCAAAAATGAAACAATCATTGCCCCGCTAAGCCTGGTGAAAATGAAGCACGTAGAATTGTTTACTCAACACCGATTCAAGGCGAACATTGGCCAGCTGCTCAAGCACCAGGGCGTGATAACCCTTATCAGCACAGCTTTGCAGTACCGATAGAGAGCCAGGGTGAGCCGGCCTGACCTTAACGACGGCACACCCACCCCACCCACCACAAGGATGAAGAGAGCGCCGCGTGGAATCCGAAGTCAGTCGAGTCCAACTCAGCCACGATCCACGCAGTCAGCATGACGATCCCCTGCTGGATAGTCTGCTGAGCCTGTGTGTCCTGCACCAGAAGCCCGCCAGCCGGGTCATGCTGACAACAGGCCTACCGTTACCTGCCCAGCGCCTGAGCCCTGAACTGCTGCCCCGCGCTGCGGCACGGGCAGGCCTGCAGGGGCGCCTGCTTCAGCGAAAGCTGGAGCAGATTCCCAGTATCGCCATGCCGG
Source organism: Pseudomonas sp. JR33AA (assembly GCF_021378985.1). Taxonomy (NCBI): domain Bacteria; kingdom Pseudomonadati; phylum Pseudomonadota; class Gammaproteobacteria; order Pseudomonadales; family Pseudomonadaceae; genus Pseudomonas; species Pseudomonas sp. JR33AA. Next base: position 11,438 of record NZ_JAJSAW010000031.1, on the reverse strand, counting down.
CCATGCTGTTGCTCAAGGAGGGCCGCAGCGCGGTCCTGCTCGGCTGGGAGAACAATGACACCGCGCGCCTGCTACTCAGCGAGAGCGACGGTGGTGAGGTACACGTCAGCCGCGAAGCACTGCTAAGCGACTACAGCGGCCGGGTATTCTTCGCGCAGCCGCAGCACAAGTTCGATGTCAACCACGGCAACCTCATCCCACGCGCAAAGTCGTGGTTCCGCGACACCCTGCTGCGCAGCAAGTGGTTGTATATCGACGCCATCGCCGCCAGCCTGGTGATCAACCTGATCGCCTTGGCCGCGCCGCTGTTCGTGATGAACGTGTATGACCGGGTGGTGCCAAACCAGGCCACATCGACGCTCTGGGTACTGGCCATCGGTATCGCCGGCGCGTACATCTTCGATCTGATCCTCAAAGGCCTTCGCGGCCTGTGCCTGGACCTGGCCGGCAAGAAGACCGACCTGATCATCTCGGCAACGCTGTTTGAACGTATCGTCGGCATGTCGATGAAGTACCGGCCGGCGCGGGTCGGCAGCTTTGCCCAGAACATTCACGAGTTCCAGGGCCTGCGCGACTTCCTGGCCTCGCTGACCCTGACCAGCCTGATCGACCTGCCCTTTACCATCCTGATCTTGATCGTCATCGCCATCATTGGCGGGCACCTGGTGTGGATACCGATTATCGCCTTCCCGCTGGCTCTGGGCATCGGCTACGCCCTCCAACGGCCACTGATGGCGACCATGGAGCGGACCATGGCTTTGGCATCAGAGCGCCAGTCCAGCCTGATCGAAACCCTGGCGGGTCTGGATGCGGTAAAGGTCAACAACGCCGAAAGCGAACGCCAGTACATGTGGGAGCAAACCCTCGGCACCCTGAGCCGGCTGGAACTGCGCGTGAAAGTGCTGTCGAGCCTGGCGATGAACATCACCCTGCTGATCCAGCAACTGGCAGGCGTGGCAATGATCTGCGTCGGCGTGTACCTGATCATCGACGGCAACCTGAGCATGGGCGGCCTGGTGGCCTGCTACATGCTCAGTGGCCGCGCCCTCGGCCCGTTGGGCCAACTCAACGGCTTGCTCGCCCGCTACCAGCAAGCCAAGGTGACCATGGTCTCCACCGATCACATGATGGAGCTGCCACAAGAGCGCAACTTCGAAGAACGCCCGCTGAGCCGCAAGGTGCTACAGGGCAGCGTCGAGTTCCGCGGGGTCGACTTCACTTATCCGAACCAGCAGAACCTGGCGCTGAAGAATATCAACCTGACCATCCGCCCTGGCGAGAAAGTCGGCATCATCGGTCGCAGCGGCTCGGGCAAGAGCTCGCTGGCCAAGCTCATCGTCGGCCTGTACGAGGCCGATGGTGGCTCGCTGCTGGTCGATGGCGTCGACATTCGCCAGATCGATGTCAGCGAACTGCGCCACAATATCGGCTACGTCCCCCAGGACATCCAGCTGCTGGCCGGCACCTTGCGTGACAACCTGGTCAGCGGTGCCCGCTACATCGAGGACGAATTGATCCTGCAGGCCGCTGAACTGGCGGGCGTACATGAATTCGCCCGGCTGCACCCCGACGGCTACGAGCTGCAAGTGGGTGAACGCGGGCAGAACCTGTCCGGCGGTCAGCGGCAGAACGTCGCCTTGGGCCGTGCGCTGCTGCTCAACCCGCAGATCCTGCTGCTGGATGAGCCGACCAGCGCCATGGACAACACCGGTGAAGAGCGCCTCAAGCAGCGCCTGCAAGCGGTGGTGGAAGGCAAGACGGTACTGCTGGTCACGCACCGTGCCTCGTTGCTGTCACTGGTAGACCGGCTGATCGTGATCGATCGCGGACAGATTGTCGCCGACGGCCCGAAAGCCGCGGTCATGGATGCACTGAAGAAGGGGCAGATCAGTGTTGCATAAGCTGGATATGGGGCAATTCAAGGACGGCCTGCGGCGCTATTTCAAAGGCAGCGACTCGCTTGGCGGCCAGCCGCTGCCCGAGGTCAACAAAGCCCTGATCGAAGATGCACCGCGGGTGGTGCGGCTGACTATCTGGGGTGTGATCCTGTTCTTCGTGTTCTTGATTGTATGGGCCAGCGTGGCGCCCATCGACGAAGTTACGCGGGGTGAAGGCAAGGCCATTCCCTCTTCCAAGGTACAGAAGATCCAGAACCTGGAGGGCGGCATCGTCGCCGAAATCTTCGCCAAGGAGGGGCAGATCGTCGAAGTGGGCCAGCCATTGCTGCGCCTGGATGAAACCCGCTTCGCCTCCAACGTTGGTGAAACCGAGGCCGACCGCCTGGCCATGGCCCTGCGGGTCGAACGTTTGAGTGCCGAAGTACAGGACAGCCCGCTGATAATCGACGAAAAGCTGCGTAAAGCCGCGCCAAACCAGGCGGCCAGTGAAGAGTCGCTGTACCAGAGCCGGCGCCAGCAACTGCAGGACGAAATTGGCGGCCTGCAACAGCAGTTGGTCCAACGCCAGCAGGAACTGCGCGAATACAGCTCCAAGCGCACCCAGTACGCCAACAGCCTCGAGCTGCTGCGCAAGGAAATCGGTATGTCCGAACCGCTGGTGGCAACCGGCGCGATTTCCCAGGTTGAAGTGCTGCGCCTGCGCCGTGCTGAAGTGGAAAACCGCGGTCAACTGGACTCCACTGCGCTGGCGATCCCGCGCGCAGAGGCGGCCATCCGTGAGGTGCAAAGCAAGATCGAAGAGACGCGTGGCAAGTTCCGAAGTGAAGCGCTGACCCAGCTGAACGAGGCACGCACCGAACTGAACAAGGCAACCGCCACCAGCAAGGCGCTGGACGACCGGGTGCATCGCACACTGGTCACTTCGCCAGTACGCGGTATCGTCAAGCAACTGTTGGTGAACACCATTGGCGGGGTAATCCAGCCAGGTAGCGATATCATCGAAGTCGTGCCACTGGACGACACGCTGGTCATCGAGGCAAAGATCCTGCCCAAAGACATCGCCTTCCTGCACCCTGGCCAGGAAGCGACGGTCAAGTTCACCGCGTATGACTACACCATCTACGGTGGGCTCAAGGCCAAGCTGGAGCAGATTGGCGCCGACACCATTACCGATGAAGACAAGAAGACTACGTATTACCTGATCAAGCTGCGCACCGATCGCAGTCACCTGGGGACTGACGAGAAGCCACTGCTGATCATTCCGGGGATGGTGGCGACGGTGGATATCATGACAGGCAAGAAAACCATCATGAGCTACCTGCTCAAGCCGATCATGAAGGCGCGCTCGGAAGCGCTGCGCGAGCGGTGATAGCCAACCTGCTGGTTTCGCCATCGCTGTAGGCGCGGCCTCGCCGCGATAGGGCTGTACAAGCAGCCCTGCATATCGCTACGTGAACCTGGGCCCCTACGCGGCCCTTTGCCGGCTCTGGGCCGTTCCTACAGCGGCGCGCGAGAGGCTATTCAGCGCCAAGGCGCTGGCTCACCCACCAGTTGCCCCTGGATCCCGCCTACGCCCATCTCCAGCAACACCAACCGCTCCCCTTCCGTCTCGACTCGCTCGGCAATCAGCGGCAGGTCGATGCTATGCGCCGCGCGCTGAATCGCTTCGATGAACAGCCGCTTGTGCTGCTCATGATCGATGTTGCGGATGTAACTGCCGTCAATCTTCAGGTACGCCAGGCCCAAGTGCGCCAGGTTGCCAATCATGCTGAAGCGCCCACCGAAGCGCTGCAAAGCCAACCCGAAGCCAAGCCCATGCAGGCGCCGGGTGAGTTGCTCCAGTGCTGCCTGCTCAGGCAACTGCTCCTCACCAATTTCAAATACCAGCCGTGGGCCGAGCACCGCGTTCTGGCTCAGCAGCTCGAAAATGCGCTGGAGGGCCTTGGGGTCGGCCAGGGTGGCGGCGGACAGGTTCAACGCCAGTACCTGGTCATGCCCTCGCAGGTGCGCCAACACTTTCTCCAGCACCAGCACATCCAGCCGCGGCATCCAGCCGAAGCGCTCCAGCCAGGGCAGGAAGCGGCCCGCCGGCAGAGCCTCGTCCTGGCCATCGCGCAAACGCGAAATAACTTTGTGGTGCAGTACCCGTTGCGAGGAAGCGCACTCCATCACTGGCTGGAAGAACAGCTCGAAATGCCCATTGATGAACGCCTGGTCGAGCCGTTCGTGCCAGGCATGCTGGCTATCCGCAGCAACCGCAGCAACACCTTGCTCAAGGCAGACCCAGCCCGGCGTTGGCTGGTTCTCAGCGCGGGCCAGAGCCTCGTCGGCGAGCTTCAGCAACGCCTGTGGTGAATCACCGGGGCTGAATGGCGCCAGGCCTATACAAGCCACCGGGTCGATATCACTGGCCCCCGTTTCGTGCAGGCTCTGCAACGTTGCTTCCAGCGCCTGGGCAAGGTGTACTGCTTCCTCATGCACCATGCCCGGTGCCAGCACCGCAAACTCGCCGCCGCGGCTGCGGGAAATGAGGTCGTTGGTTTCCGGGTAGCTGGCACAAGTACGGCGCAGCTGTTCACCTACCGCTTGCAGCAACTGGTCGGTACGCTGGCCGCCAAGGCGGGCGTTCAGGCCAGCCAGGCCCTGAACCCGCAGCAACAACAGGTAGCCGGCGCGCGCGTCTTCCAGGTTGCTTACCCGGTTGTTCAGCTGCATTTCGAAATAGCGGCGGTTCGACAGCCCGGTCAGGCTGTCCTGGTAGGACTCCGCACGCAGCCGCTCGCTGCGCTCGGCTTGCTCGGTGAACAGGGCTTTGAGCTTCTCGACCATCTGGTTCATCGCTTGCACCACGCGGCGAAGCTCCGGCGTGCGTGGCAACTCTGGCAGGCTGAGGAATTCGCGGCGGGCAATAGCGTGGGATTGCTCGACCATGTAGTCCAGCGGCTTCAACTGGCGGCGCAACAGCAAAGCACCAAGCACGGCACTGGCCGCTCCGCACAACAGTAACCAACCCAGGCTGCCCAAGGCACTTTGCCAAAGTTTGGCAATGGCGAACATCGGGTGGCTGATCACTTCAACGCGCGCGGCCTGCTGCCAGCCACGACTGACGATTGCATCACCGCCGGCGGCCTCAAGGCCGATCAGGCGCACGAACCAAAGCGGCACACCGCCAGGGTCTGGCTCTGCGTGACGCTCCACCAGCACGGCATTGGAACCCAGGTCGACGACCTTGATGCTTGCATAGTAACCACTGTCGAAAATCGAGCTGACCATCAGCTCGACCATCGCGGGGTCGTCGATATTCGGCGTCAGCGAAAGCGCCAGCGCGGTGGCCGCATCCTGGGCGTGCGAGCGCAGCTGGTTGACGTACTGACTGCGCGAGCTTTCCAGGCTGACCATGAAACTGCCACTGAAGGCGACCACCAGGAACAGGCAAATGGCCAACAGCAATTGTTTGAACAGTGACATCTGTGCTCCTTCAGTAAACCGGCTCGGCCGGGAACCCTTCGGCCTGCATTTTCTTCAACAAATCCTGCCAGCGTGACAGCCGCTTGGTATCACCAACCTTCTTGTTCCCTGCGGCGCCCGTCAGCCACAACCCCTCGCCATTGAACGCGTACACCGGCAGCAGATCGGTACGCTGGCTTGCCGGCTTGATGGCATCCATCAGACTGTCCAGCACCAAAGGCTGGGCCTGTGGGCTTGAATAATAGGTCAGGACCATGTGTGCCCGGTTCTGCCGCAGCGCCTTGACGTAGGTGATGCGCAGTTTTTCGCTGGGGATTCCCATGCGCCGTAGACTGAAATATTTGGCGATGGCGTAATCCTCGCAGTCCCCTGCACCTTTGATCAGTGCCTGCACCGGTGTGGCCCAGTAGTCGACCTCATGCCACAGATCGATATCCTCGACATAACGCAATTGCTGGTTGAAGAAGCGGTTGACCACTTGCAACCGTTCAAGCTCGGTACCCTGCTTCTGCGTGGCCATCAGGCTCTGCCAGGCATCAATGCGACCCTGCCCGGTACCTAGTGGGCCGTACAAAGCCTGCGACTTGCGGCTGATCTGGGAGAAATCCCAATCCGCGTGCAAGCCGCCCAGCAGAAGACTGCCCAGCAGCGCGGCAAAGCCGACATATCGCACTACGGTTTTGAGCAACCAGGATATCGCCACTGCGAAGCCCTGTTCAGACCAGTCGAAAGCAGCGATGGTGGGCCTTGCCACCGCAAAAGACAATGGCACCCTGCAATCACGCACCCGGCTGTCAGCCCACCTATACTTTATGCTTACATCTTTCGATAGGCAGCTTCCTTTGACGTGTGACTTCCTCCACCATAGCCGCGCTTTTGGGGCGCCCGTACCAGTGTGGGCGCAGGTTTGACACCCTCACAAGCTGTTACTAGTGTCATTGGATCCAATATAGTCATCGTTGAGGCAGGCGTCGCGTGGCCAAGAAAATCAAATTGAGCAATGTGCTGGCCAGCGAGCAGTTGCCGCCGCATCAGGCCCGTGGCGTGATCGAAGAACGTCTGCGCAGCGCCATTCTCGATGGTCGCTTGCCCCCTGGTACTGCGGTTCGCCAACAAGAGCTCGCCACCTTGTACGGCGTTAGCCGCATGCCCGTGCGCGAAGCCCTGCGCCAGCTCGAAGCCCAGTCCCTGCTGAAGGTGGAGATGCACAAGGGCGCCGTTGTTGCGCCGTTGATCGGCGAGGATGCAGTGGACACCTATGCCCTTCGCGTATTGCTCGAGAGCGAGGCGCTGCGCCAGTCTATCCCGCTGCTTGATGCCAGCGACATTGCCACCGCCCGCGGGTATATCCAGCAATTGGAGAACGAGGCCAGCCACGCTGAAATTGGCCGCCTCAACCGCCTGTTCCACATGGCGCTGTACAGCAAGGCACCGAACAAGAAACTACTGCGCCTTATCGAGAACGAATTGAACGAGGAAGAACGCTTCCTGCGTTTCCATCTTTCGTCCATGGGCTTGGGCAAGCTCACTCAGGACGATCACAACGCTCTGGTAGATGCAGCCAGCGACAAGCTGGTGGACGAAGCGGTAGCGGTGCTGGAACGGCACCTCAATGGCGGGGCGCGGGTGATCCGCAATTACCTGGATACGCAATTGGCGCGTTAGCCCATTACCGGCTTCACGCGGTAACTGATGGGTTGCAAATTAATCCTGCTCCGCCAACAATGAGACTAATTATCATTAACGTCCATTGATGCCGGCGCCCTCTTCCATGCCCAGCAACGATTCCGTGCAAACGCTCTACAGTGACCACCACGGCTGGTTGCATACCTGGCTGCGTAGCAAGCTCGGCAACGCAGCCGATGCGGCTGACCTGGCCCAGGATACCTTCGTCCGCTTGCTACAGCGTCGTGAACAATTGCAGCTGAATGCACCCAGGGCCTTCCTGCGCACAGTAGCGCGTGGGCTGGTTATCGATCATTGGCGGCGCGAGGAACTGCACAGGGCCTACCTGGAGGCTTTGGCCCATGTGCCGGAAGCACTGGTCCCCTCAGTCGAGACCCGCGAGCTGCTGCTGGAATTGCTCGAGCGTATTGCACGCATGCTCGACGGTCTCAAACCCAAGGTACGTCGTGCATTCCTGCTGGCTCAATGCGAGGGGCTGAAGCATCAGACCATCGCCGAACAGATGGGGATCTCCGTACGCACCGTTGAGCGCTACATCGCCGATGCGCTCTATCACTGCTACGTGCTGCGCTATGAAGACGGCTGCTGAATCCATGACCGTCGCACACCCTGATACCAAAACGGTCAGGCAGGCCATTCAGTGGATGCTGCGGCTACGTGAGAGCGGGCACGATCCGGCTCTGCAACAACAGTGCGCGCAATGGCGCAGCATCCACTCCGAGAACGAACAGGCCTGGCAGCGTGTGGTTCACCTTCATCAGGACCTTGACCTGCGCGCTATCCCCGGTGCCGGGTTGGCATTGCAGACATTGGAAACCAGCCAGCAGCGCCTGCGCCGTCGGCAGGCACTGAAGCTCCTTGGTGGCGTCGTCATGGCAGGATCGGCGAGCTGGCTGGCCAAAGACCTCGATACTGTCAGCGCCTGGGCGTCAGACTATGCCACCGGCACGGGCGAGCGACGCGTCTTCGCCCTGCCCGATGGCTCACTGATGCAACTCAACACCTGCAGTGCTGTGGACCTGGTCTTCAATGATCAACAACATCTGGTTCGCCTGAAGCATGGGGAACTGATGATCACCTGCACCCCACGGCATCCCCTTTTGGTAGAAACCCGCGACGCGCGGCTGGAAGGTTTCGAAGGGCGCTTTGTGGCCTATCAGGATAGTGACAGCACACGTGTCAGCGTCAGCCACGGCAGAGTGGCGATACACCGGCCTGGTACTGGCCGACTCCAGTGGATCGAAAGTGGCCAGAACTGGCGTCTGGATGCTCAAGGCGCGCACCGGCTCGCGCGCATGGACATGGATGCGATGGCCTGGACTGAAGGGCTGATCGTCACCCAGGACATGCGCCTCTCCAACTTCCTCGCGCAGGTCAACCGCTATCGCCACGGTTACCTGGGCTGCAGCAATGAGATTGCCGACCTGCGCCTGTCGGGGGTGTTCCGCCTCGAAGACCCTGAACAACTGCTTCGGCTGCTACCGCAGACGTTGCCCGTACGACTTCGTCGACATACACGCTGGTGGGTGCATGTAGAGAGCATGAGCTGATAAGGCGTTATCGATTTCTGACGGGTTTTGAATCCAGGTCCGGCTAGGACAGTAAGCGACACTTTCTGCCCTCGACACTTCAATGGACCCTTCATGTCTACCCACCCGATGTTAACCCACACGTTCAGTCCGAATGATTTTTGTCCCCTCCTGCAATCAGCTCGCTTGCGCCATGCCATCCAGGCTGTTCTGTTTGGTACCGCACTGAGCCTGGCAACTGTTCCGCAACTTTCCGTAGCGGCCGACACAGCCGAAGTGAGCCATCACTATGCGATACCGGCTGGCCAACTGACCGACGTGCTCAATAAAGTCGCTCGCCAGGCCGGCATCACCCTGTCGAGCACGCCGCAGCTGACCGATGGCCTGCATTCCAACGGACTGCAGGGGCAGTACACCACCGATCAGGCGCTGCGCCAGTTGTTGAATGGCAGCGGATTGGAAGCCGTCAGCCAGGAGGGACGTAACTATGTGCTGCAGGCACAGCGTCAGAACGCTGCCCTGGCATTGCCCGACACCGACATCCGTAGTTTCTCCCTCGGCAACGCATTGGGCAGCATGGAGGGTTACAACGCCACGCACAGCCAGGTGGCGACCAAGACCAGCATGCCTCTGGTGGAGACATCCCAATCGGTCTCGGTAGTGACTCGCCAGCAAATGGACGATCAGGGCTCTCAGACCGTTGCCCAAGCCATGCGCTACACGCCTGGAGTGATGACCAACCCGTACGGTGCCACCCATCGCTACGACTATGTAGCCATGCGCGGCTTCAACGACGGTTCAGTGGACAACATCTACGTCGATGGGCTCAAGTCAATGGGAGATAACGGCACCTACAGCACCATGCAGGTAGACCCATACTTCCTTGAGCGCATCGACATTCTCAAGGGACCGTCTTCGGTACTGTACGGGCGAAGCTCGCCGGGTGGCCTGGTAGCCCTGACCACCAAGAAGCCACTCTTTGCCCCTTACCATCAGGTTCAGGCCACGGTGGGCACTCAGGGTCAGCGTGGTTTTGGCTTCGACTTCAGTGGTCCTGTGGATGACGACAAACGCATTGCGTATCGCCTGACGGGTTTGGCGGATGCTTCCGACACTCAGTTCGACCATAACAAGGAAGAACGTTACGCCATCGCCCCCGCTATCAGCGTCGACTTCACCGAAGACACCTCGCTCACGCTGCAGGCCTATTTGCAACACGACCCTAACGGCGGGTACCACGGCGGCAACCCTGCGGATGGCATGCTGCACAAGCGCAACGGTATACGCCTGTCAGACCATTTTTTCGAGGGCGAGCCGAATATCGACAACTACGAGCGCACTCAGCAGTCCTTCAGCTACCAGTTTGAGCATCGCTTCAATGATGTGTTCACCGCACGGCAGAACTTCCGCTATCAGGACTCCGACGTGTCGATGGATCAGGTGTACTCCGCCGGCTGGGCAGATGTTGACAGCAACATGTTAAATCGCGCCTATACCGGCGGCGACGAGCGTCTGCATTCGTACATCATCGATAACATGCTGCAGGCAGAATTCTTTACTGGGGCCGCCAAGCACACCTTGCTACTGGGGGCTGACTACCAGCGGCGCAAAGCTGACGTGGCTTGGCGCTATGGCACCGTCGACCCGCTGGATGCCGGCAATCCGCAGTACGGCAATGGCAACCTTCAGGTACTGGGCGAGAACCGCTACCAGCGGCGTTTGCAACAAACTGGTGTGTACCTGCAGGATCTGGTGGAGCTGGACCAGTGGCGCTTTTCCTTGGGGCTGCGCCAGGACTGGGTGAAGGTGTCCGAAGAGAACCGTGACAGCGACAGCAAGGTCAGTGATCAACGCTCCAGGTTTACCTCCCGGGCAGGGGTGCTCTACCTGTTCGAGAACGGCATTGCGCCCTACATCAGCTACTCGGAGTCGTTCAACCCGAACACCGTGTCCGACCAGCAAGGCCGGCCGCTGGCACCGACGGAGGGCACTCAGTGGGAAGCCGGCATCAAATATCAGCCACCAGGGAGCGACAACCTGTTCACCGCATCGGTGTTCCGCATCGAGCAGGAGAATCTGGCCTCTAAACAGCCAAACGAAGACTTCTATCGCCCTGTCGGTGAAGTCCGCTCGCAAGGACTGGAGCTGGAGGCCCATGTGCAGCTGACCGACAGCCTCAAACTGCTGGGTGGCTATACCTTCACCGATATCGAGTATTCGAAGTCAATGCCAAGCCTTGTGTCGGGCAACCTGGACAATAAGGGTAATTCGCCGACTCAGGCACCGAAACAGATGCTCTCACTGTGGGCCGACTATAACTTTCGCCAGGAGGCACTGGATGGCCTGCGGCTGGGCGGTGGGGTGCGATATGTGGGGTACAGCTGGGTGGATGCGGAAAACAGCATGAAGGTGCCTTCCTACACACTGTTCGACGCCTCGATCGGCTATGACTTGGGCAAGGTCGGCCTGACAGGGGTGGATGTGCGCCTGAACGCCAACAACCTTACCAATGAAAGCTACATCACCTCATGTGCCAGCCTGAATTACTGCTACATGGGTGAAGAACGCAATGTGAGCGCCACGGTCAGCTACCAGTTCTAACCGATATTGAAACCCGAAAAAGACAAAGCCCCTGTCTGCATCGCAGACAGGGGCTTTGGGTTTGAATCTTGACGATGACCTACTCTCACATGGGGAAACCCCACACTACCATCGGCGATGCATCGTTTCACTGCTGAGTTCGGGATGGGATCAGGTGGTTCCAATGCTCTATGGTCGTCAAGAAATTCGTTGTGCTGGCCCGTCCCTAGGACGTGCCTGCGAATCTCTGTAGTTCCTACTTAAAGACAAAACCCCC
>NZ_JAJSAW010000030.1:0-17274 GCF_021378985.1 Pseudomonas sp. JR33AA | reverse complement strand
AGGACCGCGCCGAAGGCCCCATCCTGGGGCCTCAGCGCTTGACGGGCATCCATGCCCGTCACCTGCCTCCGCAAGGCCTGCGTTCGGCCTCCTGAAGTCGCGAAGATCAAAATCAAGATCAACAGCAAAAGCAACAGCAACGGCAACAGCAGGTGGATGGGCGCTGCCAGAATCATAGTTTACTACTGGCCCTGCTGCTGAACTGGGGTGCCGACCGGCGGATTGTGAGCAGTGGAAGCAAATTCGCACCCATTTGCAGTTGCTCCACGCGGCGTGGCACCTTAGACTGCCGCCCCCTGTAAAAGAGTGCCGGTTGGCGCTTGAAGAATTCCGCTGTCGATGCATAGGCATCGGCGGCACATGAATCGCCCAAATGCACATTTTTTCATAGAGAAATCGATGACCAAGGAACAGTTGCTGGCCATGTCGGCCGATGACTACATGAACGCCGACCAGCTTGCCTTCTTTACTGAGCTGCTGCAGGCGATGAAAGTCGAAACCCATGAACGCATCGAACTCAGCCGCACCACCATCGAAGGCCTAGACACCCCGTCAGACCCCGCCGACGTGGCTTCGGTCGAAGAAGAACGTAGCTGGCTGGTAAATGCCATCGACCGCGACCAGCGCCTGCTGCCACAGCTGGAAATGGCCCTGGACCGTATTGCCGACGAAAGCTTCGGCTGGTGCGATGACAGTGGTGAGCCCATCGGCCTGAAGCGCTTGCTGATCAGCCCGACCACCAAGTACTGCATCGAAGCCCAGGAGCGCCACGAGCAGCTCGACCGCCACCAGCGCCAGGTATAAACCCGCGCGTGGTGCCAAGCCCCTCGAAGCAATTCCTGGGGCTTTTTGCGTTTTTCGTCGATACCGTTTTTGTTACGCCTTACGAAACACTGATGTACCGGGATGCGCTGTTTCCACGTCACTGTCCGGCGTATCATGGCTTTATCGTTAGGGTGCTAATTAAATTCCGGAGGGAATGATGAATAGCCGAGTCGATGTGGCTGTTATGATAGGGTCGGGTGTGCCGGCTACCTTGCAGGCGCTGGGCAAGCGCATTTGCTGGGTAGTGCTGGTCAATGGCGAGCGCCGCGGCACCGCCTTCGCCACGCGCGAAGAAGCGCTTGAGTGCCAGGCTGCCTGGCAGCAGCAACTGAAGAAAGGGCTGGCTGCCTGAAAATGTTTATTGCCCCTCGACGGGTTTCGGTGTTTTCGGGCATATTTGTCCTACAGTAATGCGCACATGGATGCTAGGGCTTGTCTTCTTGCAGGCTCACGCCATTGGTTGCGTTTTCTGGCGAGTGATTTCAGGCATCACGCTTCCCCAAGCCGGGAATGAGCCAAACGCCTTCGGTTGAGGGCGAATCTGGCAAACCAGAGTAAAGATTCCTGCACGCTACATCGTCAGCGAGCACAGACATTTCGCATATCGCTTTATTACTCTTTTTGCCTATCGATAAGAAATGGCCGTGCCTCTCCGAGCTTGGGTGAGGGCGGGTTGTAACCGGTTGAGGATTACTTCATTGGCAGTCAGCACACTTGATACGCATGCGTTGTTCGCCCTGGGCGACTTGCGCGGTAAATTGGCCCAACTGTTTCAGGGCCGCTTCATCTATGTCACCGAACAGAGTCCCGAAGGCCTGTACATGGCCGAAATCGACACCGAGAGTGCACTGGTGGTCGATGACAAGCAGCGTCTTGAACTGAAAGTCGGCGACCACTTTCGTGCTGCCGTATTGCCCAGCCGCGAAGGTGGCAAGCTGGAAATGCGCTTTCGCGAAATCAAGTTGAACGTGTATGGCGTGGGCGATTACGCCTTCGTTTCTGTGCCGGAAGGCGAGGGCATCGTGTTTCGTGAAGGCCATGGCGTGATGCTGGTATTCGCCGCGCAGCAGCAAGTGCAGGAAGGCCTGGGCAAGTTGCTTAAAGCAGTGACTGGCAAGGTCGCCAAATGGCGCAAGGGTGAACTGACCACCTTCAAGGCCAGTGAATGACCGACAGTGACGACGCACCAGCCTCGCGGGCCGAGTTTCATCGGCAGCACCAGGCCGATGCCGTGGCTGAGGCAAAACGCTTGCTGGCCGGGCGTGAGAAGCTGCAAGGCGCCTGGTTGAACTGGGTGGCGGCTGAGCTCTATCGCCTCAGCCCGCCGCCGTATGCCGCCATGGTCCGGCGCGAGTTGCAGCGCCTCAGCCAAGGTTGACACGGCAAACCTTCAATTGCCACGATCTCGGCCGCTGCTGACTTCTTCAGGCACCGGCTCTTTCGACATGCGCTTGCGAAACAGCGCTGCCCTCGCCAGCAACAGCGTGGTTATCGGCACGGTGATCGACAGCAGGATCGGAATCAGCCACGCGTGTAGTACAGGGGTGCCCTTGAGCCATGAAAAGTAGATGATCGAGGCCAGTGCAACGCACCAGGCTCCAATGGTCGAGGCCAGCGCTGGCGGGTGCATGCGCTGGAAGTAGTCTTTCAGACGTACCAGGCCTATGGCACCGACCAAGGCGAACAGGCTGCCGGTGAGCAGTAGCGCGGCGGTGACCAGCTCCAGCCAGAACGGTAGTACCAGGGCTTCAGTCATTCGATCACCTCACCACGCAGCAGAAACTTGGCCAAGGCAAACGAGCCGACGAAACCAAACAGTGCAATCAGCAGGGCACCTTCGAAGTAGGTGTCGCTGGCATAACGGATTCCCAGCACCAGCATGGTGAGCATGGCCAGGATGTACAGGTAATCGAGGGCCAGTACGCGGTCTTGGGCGGACGGGCCACGGAACAGCCGTATCAGCGCAAGGCCCATGGCCAGGGCGAAGATGAACAGGCTGGCGAGGACGGCATTGGCGAGCAGGCCTGTCATTGGAAAATCTCCATAAGCGGGCGTTCGTAAGTGTCTTTGAAGTGCTGTATGAAGGCCGCTTCATCGTCCAGCTCAAACACGTGCAGCAACAGCACACTGCGGTCCAGTGCCAGTTCGGACCAGACTGTGCCAGGTACTACCGTGGTGATCATCGACAGCGCTGCCAGGCCGTGGGGGTCACGCAATGCCAGTGGTATGTGAACGAACGCAGAGCGTGGCGGCTGCTTGCCGGCCCGCAGCACACCCCGGGCCACCAGCAGGTTGGAGATGATCACATCGATGCCGACCCGGCCGATCAGGCGGGCGATGACCAGGGGGCGACGTACGTGTGCATGCTGCGGGCGCAGGGGCGCCATCAACAGTGGCGCCAGTATGCCAAGTGCGGCGCCCAGTAGCAGGTTGCCAGGGCTGACCGAGAGGTTCAGCAGCAGCCACAGGCCGAACAGCGAGACCGATAGCAGTGGGGCGGGGAACAGTCGGTTCATGGCTGCACCTGTACGTCGCGCGAGGTGGGGCCAGGAATCGGCCGGGCGGCCATCACGGCGTCGATATAGGCATCGGGGGCCTGCAGGCTGGCGGCAGTGTCCTGGGTATAGCGCAGCAACGGCTCGGCCTTGAGGCTGAGGATGAGGCACAGGCCGAGCAGGATGACGATGGGCAGGCATTCATAGCGCCGCAGCACCGGTGACGGGCGCTCTTCAGGCTTCCAGAAGCGCTGGATGCCGACGCGGCCAAAGGCGATCAGCGAGGCCATGCCGGACAGGATCAGCAACGCCACCAGGCCCCAGCCGGCGGCACTCAGCGGCTGCTCGGCCGGCACGCCCAGGCCCAGTGGATTGAACAGCGCGCTGATCAGGTTGAGCTTGCCGACAAAGCCCGACAGTGGCGGCATGCCGATGATCAGCAGTGCGCAGGCGATGAAGCTGAGGCCGAGGAAGGCCATGGTCCACGGGATGATCTGGCCGATTACCACCTGCTGTTCATCGTCGAGGTTGATGCCCTTGGGCGGGTGCAGCGATTCCAGCGGCGGCGGCATGGCGTCTTCTTCTTCGTCCAGCGGCGCTTCATTGGCCGAGCGCGAGCGTTCGACCAGTTCGGCGAGCAGGAACAGTGCGCACAACGCAAGGGTCGAGTTGACCAGATAGAACAGCGCCGCGCCGGTCAGAGCCGCCTGGGCAAAACCTACCGCACCCAGCAGCGTGCCGGCCGAGACCAGGATACTGAGTGCCGCCATACGCTCCAGGCGCTGTGCCGCCAGGATTGATACCGCTGCCACCGCCAGGGTAACCAGGCCACCGTAAACCAGCCATTCGCCGCCGAAATGCGCCGAGGCCCCGGCCTGCCCGGAGAACAGCAGCGTCCACAGGCGCAACACGGCATACAGGCCGACTTTGGTCATGATGGCAAACAGTGCAGCCACCGGCGCGCTGGCTGACGCGTAAGCGGGCACCAGCCAGAAGTTCAGCGGCCAGATACCGGCCTTGACCAGGAAGGCCATGGCCAGGATTGCCGCGCCGGCATGCAGCAGGCCACGGTCGGCCTCCGGTACCAGTGGAATTTTCAGCGCCAGGTCCGCCATGTTCAGGGTGCCGGTCACGCCATACAGCATCGCCGCGCCGATCAGGAACAGCGACGAGGCAAACAGGTTGATAGCGATGTAGTGCAGGCCGGCGCGCACCCGCGCACGCCCCGAACCATGCAGCAGCAGGCCGTAGGAGGCGGCCAGCAGCACTTCGAAGAAGACGAAAAGGTTGAACAGGTCGGCGGTGAGGAAGGCGCCGTACAGCCCCATCAGCTGGATCTGAAACAGCGCATGGAAGCTGGCCCCTGCACCGTCCCAGCGGGCACGGGCAAATAGCAGCGCGCTGAAACCGATGACCCCGGTCAGGCTTAGCAAGAGCGCGGACAGGTGGTCCACCACCAGCACGATGCCGAAGGGCGCCGGCCAGTTGCCCGGCAGGTACACGCCGATTGACGCTGCCTGGCCCTGGGTGCGCACCCACAGTAGCAGACAGACCGCGATTACCAGGCCAGATAAGGTAGATAGCAGGTTCAGCCTGGCCTTGATGTGCCTGTGCTTTTCACCCAGCAGCAACATTATCGCCGCCGTAATCAGCGGCAGCAGGATGGGGGCGACAATCAGTTGATTGATAGCACTCATTCGTCGCGCTCCCGGCCATCCACGTGGTCGGTACCGGTCAGCCCTCGCGAGGCCAGCAGCACTACCAGGAACAGCGCGGTCATGGCGAAACTGATGACGATGGCGGTGAGTACCAGCGCCTGTGGCAGCGGGTCGGTGTAATGCAACAGGTCCTGGGTCACGCCATCCTTGATGATGGGCTCCTTGCCGATGAACAGGCTGCCCATGCTGAAGATGAACAGGTTGACCCCGTAAGAAAGCAGGCACAGGCCCATGATCACCTGGTAGGTACGCGGGCGCAGGATTAGCCACACTCCGGAGGCAGCCAGTACGCCGATGGCGACTGCAATCACTTCTTCCATCAGGCGGCTCCTGCTTGGCTGTTTTTTGCCGGGTTGCCCGGGCGGTAGGCGCGCACCGACTGGTGCGCCAGGGCCGTGAGGATCAGCAGGGTCGAGCCGACCACGACGGTGTATACGCCGATATCGAAGAACAGCGCGCTGGCCACGTGCACATCACCCAGCAACGGCAGGTGCAAGTGGGCGGTATGGGTGGTGAGGAACGGGTAACCCAGCAGCATGGCGCCGACCCCGGTCAGGGTCGCGCACAGCAGCCCGGTACCCATCCAGCGCAGCGGCCGCAGGCTCATCTGCGCCTCGACCCACTGGGTGCCGGCCACCATGTACTGGAGAATGAACGCCACCGACATGACCAGGCCAGCGACAAACCCGCCACCGGGCTGGTTGTGCCCGCGCATGAACAGGTACATTGACACCAGCAAGGCGATCGGCAGCAGCAGGCGCACCAGCGCTGCTGGCACCATCATGAAGCCCAACGCGGTATCGGTGGCATGCCGCGGGTTGATCAAGTCGGTGACGACGTCCGGCGCCAACTGGCGTTGTTGCGCCGGCAGCTGCATGCTCTCTTTCGGAGGACGGAAGCGCCGTAGCAGGGCGAACACGGTCAGTGCCACAGCCACCAATACGGTGATTTCACCGAGGGTATCGAAGCCGCGGAAGTCGACCAGCATGACATTGACCACATTGGTGCCGCCGCCCTGAGGCAATGCACGGCTCAAATAGAACGAGGAAATGTCGTTGGGCGTCGGTCGGGTCAGCATGGCGTACGAAAGCACGGCCATGCCGCCACCCACCAACACGGCCAGCAGCAAGTCGCGCAGGCGGCGCATGCGCGCGCGCTCCAGGCTTCCAGGCAGCGGCGACACGCCTTCGATACGCCGTGGCAGCCAGCGCAGGCCGAGCAGGATCAGCACAGTGGTTACCACTTCCACCACCAACTGGGTCAGTGCCAGGTCGGGCGCAGAGAACCAGACGAAGGTGATGCAGGTCATCAGGCCGCAGACGCTGACCATGATCAGTGCCGCCAGGCGGTGGTACTTGGCCTGGTAGGCGGCGCCGATGGCGCAGGCAATGGCGATCAGCCACAGGGCGACGAACACACCCGAACCCGGAATCTTCGGGCGATCACCCCAGCTCAGGCCGCTATGGAGCATCGGCGTGAGGCCCGCGAGGAACGCGGCGAGTACCAGCATGAACAGCTGCGACTGCAGTCGTCGGGTGGTGAACAGGCGTTCGATGCGACGCGCCAGCAGCATCAGGTGAACCTGGCCGTGCTCGAACAGTCGCTTGCCATTGAAGCGCTCGATCACGGGCGGGTAGGGGAAGCGGCCCAGGCGCAGTTGCTTGCGCAGCAGCAGGTACAGGAGGATGCCGCCGCTCATGGCTACCAGGCTCATGATCATCGGTGCGTTCCAGCCATGCCAGATGGCCAGGCTGTATTCCGGCAGGGTACCGCCAACCACCGGCAGGGCCGCAGCGGCCAACAGGGGGCCGACCGACTGGGCTGGGAAAATGCCCACTACCAGGCAGGTGAGCACCAGCAGCTCCACAGGAGCACGCATCCAGCGTGGCGGCTCGTGCGGGGTATGGGGCAGGTCCTGGGCAGTCGGCCCGAAGAATACATCGACGGTAAAGCGCAGGGCATACGCCACGCTGAAGGTGCCGGCCAAGGTGGCGATCACCGGCAGCGTGGCCTCGACCCAGGCGGTGGAACTGATGAATACCGTTTCGGCAAAGAACATTTCCTTCGACAGGAAGCCGTTCATCAGCGGCACGCCGGCCATCGAGGCGCTGGCGACCATCGCCAGGGTCGCGGTGTAGGGCACCAGGCGGATCAGGCCGCTGAGGCGGCGAATGTCACGGGTACCGCTCTCGTGGTCGATGATGCCGGCGGCCATGAACAGCGAGGCCTTGAAGGTGGCGTGGTTGAGAATGTGGAATACCGCGGCGACGGCAGCCAGCGGGCTGTTAAGGCCCAGCAGCAGGGTAATCAGACCCAGGTGGCTGATGGTCGAATAGGCCAGCAGGCCCTTGAGGTCATTTTGGAACATGGCGGCGAACGCGCCGAGCAGCAGGGTGAGGGCGCCGGCACCGCCGACGATCCAGAACCACTCCTCGCTACCGGAAAGTACCGGCCACAGGCGTGCTAGCAGGAACACCCCGGCCTTGACCATGGTGGCCGAGTGCAGATAGGCCGACACCGGTGTGGGCGCTGCCATGGCGTGGGGCAGCCAGAACTGGAAGGGGAACTGTGCGCTCTTGGTCAGGGCACCGATAAGTATCAGGGGCAGCAGCACTGGGTAAAGCGCATGCTGGCGGATGATGTGGCCGGCAGCCAGGACCTTGTCCAGGTCATAGCTGCCGACCACATGGCCGAGCAGCAGGGCCCCTACCAGCAGGCACAAGCCGCCTGCACCGGTTACCATCAGCGCCATGTAGGCGCCGCGACGCGCGTCGGCGCGGTGGTGCCAGTAGCCGATCAGCAGGAAGGAGAACAGGCTGGTCAGTTCCCAGAAGAACACCAGTTGGATCAGGTTGCCGGAGATGACCAGGCCCAGCATGGCGCCCATGAAGGCCAGGAAGAACGCGAAGAAGCGGGGTACCGGGTCTTGCGGTGACATGTAGTAGCGGGCATACAGCGATACCAGCGTGCCAATGCCCAGTACCAGCAACGAGAACAGCCAGGCAAAGCCGTCCATGCGCAACACCAGGTTCAGCCCCAGGCTGGGTAGCCACAGGAACTCTTCGCGAATGACGCCGCCATGGGCAATCTGAGGGTACAGAAGTGCTACCTGGACGGTGCCGACCAGGGCTACGAGCCCGGCAAGAACGGACTCGGCGTTTCGTGCGTTGTGTGGCAGCACAGCTGCCAGGCAACTGCCCACGAACGGCAGAAGCAATAGCACTATCAAGGACATAGCGGCCTATTCTGGAGAAGTTTGCAAAGAATCATACGTGCCGAGGTGTTTATCACCAACACGCAAGCTGTCGCAGAATCCTACAAACAGGCTGTGACAAGCGTTTTTTTTATAACAGTTTTTTACAAAGAATAGCCGCTGTTGACCGTTTTACAGCCCCGCCTGGCGTTCGCCTGGGTTCTGCACATCGCGTGTTTCGACGGTTTCGCGAGGGCGCCGCACCCTGAGTTCACTGACCACCACGGCGACCACGATCAGCAGGCCGCCGAGCAGCGCCACGCCCGGCAGGCGCTCGCCAGCCAGGCGCCCGACGATGCCGGCCCACACCGGTTCACCGGCATAGATGAGTGTGGCGCGGGTAGGCGAGACCGACTTCTGCGCCCAGTTCATCGCCACTTGGATCACCGCACTCATTGCGCCCAGGCCCACTGCGCTGGCCAGCAACAGCCAGGAAAAGTCGGGGATGCGCTCCTGGGTCGGCACGATCATGAGAAACGCCAGCAGCGATGCGGTCGCAAGTTGCACCACAGTTACCCGGCGCACATCGACCTGGCCGGCGTAGCGGCTGATCAGAATGATTTCACCGGCGATGGCCACGGCGCTGATCAGGGTGACCAGTTCGCCCTCGCTGAAATGCAGGCTGCCGCCTTCCGGCCCGGCCAGCAGCATCAGGCCGATGAATGCCAGGCAGATACCCAGGCTGGGCATCAAGCCAGGCCGCCGCCCCAGCACCAGCCACTGCAGCAGCGGCACGAATGGGACGTACAGCGCAGTGATGAACGCTGACTGGCTGCTGCTGATGGTTTGCAGGCCCATGGTCTGCAGGCCATAGCCGAGCATGATCGACACACCGATCAGCATGCCGGCCTTCAGTTCGGTGAAGGTCAGGCCGGGCAGCGCTCGCGCCGAGACCACACCAACGAACAGCGCGGCTGCCGCAAAGCGCAGGCCGACGAAGAACATCGGGCCGCTGACGGTCATCACGTTATGCACCAACAGGAATGTGCCGCCCCACAGCATGGTGATGAATACCAGCACCATTTCGGCCTTGCTCAGGCGGAAGGTGACGGCAGGGGTAGGCTTGCTGCTGGGCTGGTTCATGGTCTTGCACACTCGGAAAGGGCGGCGCACAATCGCCGCAAAAGTGGGCAGTATACTGCGCAATCTTGATCAGTGAGCAATATAGTGCACAAGGATTCTTCGCACCGGGCATCGGTGCTGCAACATGTCAGCCTCAATGTGCGCAGCCTGCGCAACGCCACTGGCTTGAGTCAGGCGGCGCTGGCCGAGCGTTCAGGGGTCAGCCGGCGCATGCTGGTCGCGATCGAGGCGGGCGAGAAGAATGTCAGCCTGACGACATTGGACCTGATTGCCGAAGCCTTGGGGGTGGCGTTCAGTACCCTGATCCAGGCGCCGGAGCTGCGCGACCCCGGGCGCATTGAAGAGCTGGCCTGGGCTGGCGAACACCCGCAGAGCCGAGCGGTGTTGCTGGGTACCAGCCCGGCAAGGCGCGAGGTGGAGCTTTGGGAATGGACCCTGGCGCCGGGGGAGTGCTATTACAGTGAGGCCGATGCCGAAGGCTGGAGCGAGCAGATTTATGTGGTCGATGGGCAGCTGACGCTGATTATCGAAGATGTGGAGCATCGCTTGCAGGTGGGGCAGTTCCATGTGTTCCCCAGCAATTGCCGGTATGCCTACCGTAACGATGGCGTGGCCGCTGTTCGGTTTGTGCGCAATGTGGCGATTTGAGTCTGCGGGCTTTGGGACTGCTGTGCAGCCCCAAAGGTCTCAAACCGATCAGTTTTTCAGCAGCTCGTCGGTCTTCACCACATTGGCATAGGCAAACGCCAACGCCGCCATCGTCGAATCGTGCACATGCGCCGCCGGCACCTGCTTGCCGTCGAACGCCAGTGGCAGGGTTGCGCAGGCATCGTGCGCCACGGTCACTTGATAGCCCAGATCGGCCGCAGCGCGGGTGGCAGCGTCAATGCACATGTGGCTCATGCTGCCGACGATGGTCAGCGCCTCGACGCCATGCCGGTCCAGCGTGTGCTCAAGATCGGTACCGAGGAAGGCGTTTACCTTGTGCTTGAGCACCACCGGCTCACCCGGCAATGGCTCGACCTTGGCGTGGATGGCCGCACCCTGCGAGCCGGGAGCAAAGAATGGTGCGTCGGCAGTGTCGAACTCATGCCGCACATGCACCACCAGGTCGCCGCGCTGGCGTGCTGCTGTCAGCAGACGGGCGGCGTTGTCGGCCGCCTGGTCGGCGCCATCGAGGGGCCACTTGCCGCCCGGGAAGTAGTCGTTCTGGATGTCGATGATGATCAGCGCCTGCTTGCTCATGCTGCCTCCTGTGGCAGTAGTCGTCGAGAGACGTTAGTTATAGGCTGTGTTCACTCCCCTGAGGATTGGCGCGAACGACACTATGCGGGCAAAAACTGACACTGGCGCTAACCTGGATATCGGCTTGCTGCTGTACCCCGGCGTGCAGCGCGCCGCTGTGCATGGCCTGGCCGACCTGTTCTTGGTGGCCAACCGGGTTGCAGCCGAACTGGGGGCCGTCGAGTTGCCGCACATTCGCGTCAGTTGCTGGCAGGCAGATGAGACGGGGCAGTTGTTGCCTGCGCCGGATAACTCAGGTGTCACCGTGCAGGGCCTGCGCGCCTTGATCATTCCGCCAAGCCTGGAGTCGGCTCCGCAAGCCGCGTTGCTCGAACGTCACCGCGCGCCACTTTGCCTGCTGCACGGGCGTGGTACGGTGCTGGCGTCGGTATGCATCGGTGTATTTTTCATTGCCGCCAGCGGTTTGCTCGATGGGCGCCCGGCCTGTACGCACTGGAATTATGTGCATGCGCTTGCTCAGCGCTTCCCCAGGGTGCGGGTAGAGGCCCAGCAGCCGTTGCTCGATGACGGCGACATCGTGACCTCGGCAGGGCTGATGGCCTGGACGGCCCTCGGCTTGCGCCTGCTGGAGCGCTTTGCGGGGGCGACGGTGGCACAGGAGACCGCCCGCTATCTGGCCGTTGATCCGGTCGCGGCGCCGCTGCCCGGAGCTGTGTTCAACCCGCGCCTGGACCACGGCGACGAGGCCGTTTTGAAGGTGCAGCACTGGTTGCAGGGCAATGGCGGGCAGCAGGCTGACCTTGCCAAGATGGCTGCTTGCGCGGGGCTGGAGGCGCGCACTTTCTTGCGGCGCTTTCGTGCAGCTACCGGGCTGCGCCCGACCGAGTATTGCCAGCAGGTGAGGGTGGGGCGGGCGTGCCGTTTGCTGGAGTTTACCCGGCGCAACATCGAACAGATCGCGTGGGGTGTCGGTTACCAGGATCCGGGTGCGTTTCGCAAGGTGTTCCAGCGTGTTACCGGCCTTACCCCGAGTGAATATCGGCGGCGGTTTGCGGTATCCGGCCAGGGTCTGTAGAAACCACTTGACCTTGGCTTTACGGTTCTGCGCAGCCTGGTGCGCGGGGACGATGGCGTAATGCATTGCCAGATGGGCGGTCCTCAGGCATACCAAGGTGCGTAGTGCGGATAGCGATCCAGGCGGGCACCTATGACCATTTCGCTGATCCATGCCGCCAGGATCGAGCTGTACGCTTTCTGGCTCTCTTCGCTGGACAGTGCGTGGTCGGCGCCGTCGACGATGCGATGGGTGAGCGAGTGGGTGTTGACGAACGCTGAGCGGTAGCTCATCAATGTACTGTGCGGCACGTAGTCATCCTGCTCTGACTCCACCAGCAACACATCCCCGCCGAATTCGGCGCACGCTGCCAGCGCGCGGTTGTCGGCCGGGCCCAGGAGGCGCAGGCGATAGGCATTCAGGCGTTGACGGTCAAGGGTTTGCTTCGGGCTGCCCCATTCGTCATCCCAATACATGGCAGGTACCCGCAAGGCCAGCCACCTGACCGGCCGTTCGCGGGTCAGCAGCGTCGCCAGGTAACCGCCATAGCTGCTGCCGATAACGGCGATGGCGCTGCTGTCGACAGCCGGGTGGCTGACCAGTCGATCGTAAGCCACCAGCAAGTCCTGCAGGTTTTGTTCACGGGTGACCGTGAGGCGCTGGCTTTCGGTCTTTTCATGACCGCGCAGGTCGAAGGTCATGCACACGCATCCCAGTCCGGTGATATGCCGGGCGCGGGCCAGGTCACGTTGCTGGCTGCCGCCCCAGCCGTGTACGAAGAGAATGCCCGGCATTTTGGTGCCCGGGCTGACCAAGGTGCCGGCAATGCGGTCATTCTCGACCTGCAGTTCAACGGTTTCACTCTGAATGGCCATGTTCGCGAATCCGTGCAAATTTACTGAGTTGTCCGAGTTCACTGTCGTTTCCTTGGTAAAAGAGGGTGGCGTCAGTGGGCAGTTCGGGGTTGCCGAATACTTCGTGAGTGGAGGCACGCACCCGTTGCAATGCGGGGTCGTCGGCAAACGCCTGCAGGGCCAACAGTTCGGCACTGCTGGCACCACCCAGGCGCCAGGATTGTTCGAGCACCCCGCTGCACAGGTGGCCCGAAGGACTGATGCCGCGGGCGATGTCGTAGTTGCGACGTGAGGCGACAAAGCCCGGGAAGTGCTGCTCGGCGGCTTGTTCGTAAACCATGGCTTGGTTGATGGCAAGGCGCAGGTGGTCTTCCAGTGGGAGCTGTAGCAACGCTTGATAGTCGCCACGTACCACCACCAGGTCAGAACCGCCGTAGACCTCGGTACCTTGATGGTCACGTGTCAGTTGCTGGGTGCCGTGGTAGCTGCAAGTCAAGCCTGCGACGCGCACCTGGCCGACGCTGAAGGTTTGCACCTCGCTCAGGTCTTCTTCGAGCACCAGTCCCCACCGCGCCAACGTTGCGTCATCCATACCGGCCAGCAGGGACTCCAGGGCGTCTGCAGTGGTGATGACCTGTTGCCCACGTCCTGCGCAAGCCAGCACCGGTTTGACCCTCAGCGGGCCGTCGAGCAGCAGCAAATGTGCAGCAGTGCGAGCGTCGACTTTGCTGAACACGGTGTAGCCGCGCAGCAGGGCATCGCTGGCCTGTCGGGCAAAGTCGTCGGTCCAGCCCGGCGGGAAGCTGGCCCCGGCGGGTAACGGGTGAGAGATCGCCTTGGTCGCCATATAGGGGTACGGCACCATGCCGCCAAACAGGTCCTGTTCGCTGCAAATACCCATGGCGGCATATCGTCTGGGGTCGATCAGGGTCTCGGTTGGCAGATAATAGTAGCCATCGGTGGCGTCTGGCTGCTGCGTGGGCTGTATAGGTGGGCAGCCCAGCAGACGAGCCAGGCCTTCGACAAGCTTTAGATGAACGCTGTGCTCGTGTTCGGGTGTGTCGTCGCGGGTGTCAAGCAACACCACGCCGGCTTTCGGTTCGATGACACTGGGCATGTCATTTGCCTGTGTGCAGTGAGTGTACTGTGTGTGAAGCCGGTGTCTTGGGGAAGTTCAGGGGAACTTGATCGGTGGTCCTGGTCCTGTTGTAGGAAGTGTCCTATTGGCACAGGGCGTGGTGGGCAATGCATGCCGTATCTTGGTCGTCGCGATTGCAGCGCCCTGGTGGCTGTTCCATTATCGGCCTATTGGATCAACCGTCATCAAGTCGCAGGAGAGCGCATGAACGTCCACACCACCCTTGAGCAAAGCGTGCCGCAGCGACTGGTGCACGTGCGCCAAGCCATGGCGGCAGGGGGCATCGATGCCTTGCTGGTACCCTCGGCCGACCCCCATCTTTCCGAATACTTGCCCGGTTACTGGCAGGGACGCCGGTGGCTTTCGGGGTTCCATGGCTCGGTCGGTACGCTGGTGGTCACCCCCGGGTTTGCCGGGCTGTGGGTCGATAGCCGCTACTGGGAGCAGGCAGCTCATGAGCTGGAAGGCAGCGGCATCGAACTGATGAAACTGTTGCCGGGCAAACCCGGGGCGTTGGAATGGCTGGGCGAAAACGTCGAGCCCAACGGTCGCGTGGCAGTGGATGGTGCGGTCATGGCCCTGGCTTCGGCGCGCCAGCTGGCCGAGCGGCTGAAGGCACGTGGAGCGCAGCTGGTGACTGACATGGACCTGCTGGGGCAGGTCTGGGACGGGCGCCCGGCGCTGCCAGGCAACCCGGTGTACCAGCACCTGCCGCCGCACGCCACGGTGAGCCGGGCGGAAAAGCTCGCGCAATTGCGCCAGGACATCCAGGCCAAGGGGGCCGACTGGCACTTCATCGCTACCCTGGATGACATTGCCTGGCTGTTCAACCTGCGCGGCAGCGATGTCTCCTACAATCCGGTGTTCCTGGCCTTTGCCCTGATCAATCAGCAGCAGGCCATCCTGTTCGTGGGCCAGGACAAGGTGGACGCGCACCTGCGTCATGTGCTGGAGGTCGACGGCATTGAGGTGCGCGACTACAGCGAAGCAGGCAAGGCGCTAGGCACCGTTCCTGCTGGGGCGCGGCTGCTGGTGGACCCGGCCCGGGTCACCTGCGGCCTGCTGGACAACCTGGCGGCAGAGGTGGTGCTTGTCGAGGGGCTCAACCCCACCACGCTGAGCAAGTCCTGCAAGGGGGGCGACGATCTGGTGCATATTCGCCAGGTCATGGAGCAGGACGGCGCAGCCTTGTGCGAGTTTTTCGCCTGGTTCGAGGCGAACCTTGGCCGGGAGGTCATTACGGAGCTGACGGTTGACGAGCAATTGAGTGCCGCGCGTGCTCGACGCCCGAATTTCGTGTCGCTGAGCTTTTCTACCATTGCTGCCTTCAATGGCAATGGCGCGATGCCCCACTACCGCGCCACCGAACAGTCGCATGCGGTCATCGAGGGTGATGGCTTGCTGCTGATCGACTCGGGCGGTCAATACCTGGGCGGCACTACCGACATCACCCGCATGGTGCCGGTCGGTAAACCCAGCCAGGCACAGAAGCAGGACTGCACCCGTGTCCTCAAGGGCATGATTGCCCTGTCGCGTGCCACGTTCCCGCGAGGGGTACTGTCGCCGTTGCTCGACGCCATTGCCCGGGCGCCGATCTGGGCTGACCAGGTCGACTATGGCCATGGTACCGGCCATGGGGTGGGCTACTTCATGAACGTGCACGAGGGGCCTCAAGTGATCGCCTATCAGGCGGCACCTGCACCGCAGACGGCGATGCAAGCGGGCATGATCAGCTCGATCGAGCCGGGTACGTACCGCCCGGGGCAGTGGGGCGTTCGGATCGAGAACCTGGTGGTCAACCGCGAGGCGGGGAAGAGTGCCTTTGGTGACTTCCTGCAATTCGAGACCTTGACGCTGTGCCCTATCGACACCCGCTGTCTGTTGCCCGAGTTGCTAAGCAAGGAAGAGGTGGAGTGGCTGAACAGCTATCACGCTCGCGTACGTGAGCGCCTGGCGCCCTTGCTCCAAGGGGACGCGCTAGCCTGGTTGGAGGTGCGTACCGCACCGCTGTAACGCAGATGAAAAAGGGCAGTTTGCGAGCTGCCCTTTCTCTATTTACAGATGACGATCATGCTACGGCTGGTGTAGCCCGCCGGATTTATGCCGAACAAGTAGTCACCGGCTTCTTCATCGCTATCGCCCGAGCGCGCAACAACCCGGTAGCCGCGCGTGCTGCAGGAGCTTGCGGCCTTGCTGTAGCAATTGTCCCACGAGGAAGAAAGGCCGGAGCAATTGATATGCAGGCCCTTCTTGCCCCTTTTGACCTCGGTCTTGGCTGTGGCGGCACATCCAGCAATAGCCAAGATGGCCAGGATGAGAAAAATTCGTTTCATTCCTGTCCTTAAATGCAGGGCAAATCAGTTGTCACGACCCTGTCGTTGTAGCTTCGGCTCTTCCTGAACCTTCCCCGGCTTCCGTGTTCGGCCCAGTAGATAGCGTAAAGATGATGATTCTATGACAGCTTAATCAGCGAGGCGGGCTGCTACAATCACTAATCCCGTCTCAAATGAAAATATTTCTCATATCAATCTGCCGCGATCGCCGGGCTGGGCGCCTTGCGCATGGATAGGGTGGTGCCGACCGAGGCGGTAATGATTGCCAGAATCGCCAGCCATTGGGTAAGCGTTAGTACCTCGCCGAGGAACAGCAGGCCGGACAATGCGCCAAATGCCGGTTCGATGCTCATCAGAGTGCCGAACGTGCGTGCCGGGATCCGCGTGAGGGCAACCATTTCCAGGCTGTATGGCAGGGCGGTGGAGAGTATTGCGACGGCCAACGCCATGGGGATCACGGCAGGTGTGAGCAGAGCGCTACCGGCATGGGCGATACCGATGGGGGCAACGAACAGGGCCGCCACTACTACCCCCAGAGCCGCGCTCTGGATGCCGTGCTCGGCCCCTGCACGTTGCCCGAACAGAATGTACAGCGCCCAGCATACACCCGCCCCCAGCGCATAGGCGGCGCCCAGTGGGTCGAGTGCCTGGCCGCTTTGACCTGCCGGCAACAACAGCAGCAGCCCAGCGATGGCCAGGGCAATCCACAGGAAATCGATCGGTCGGCGCGAGGAGAAGATCGCCACGGCCAGCGGGCCGGTGAATTCCAGGGCCACGGCGATACCGATTGGTACCGTTTGAAGGGCCATATAGAAGAGGAAGTTCATGCCGCCCAGTGCCATGCCGTAGATCACCACGTTGCGCAACGTGTTGGCGGTCATGCGCACCCGCCACGGGCGCAGTATTAGCAGCATGATGATGCTGGCGAAGATCAGGCGCAAGGTGGTGGTACCTTGTGCGCCAACGATCGGGAACATGCTTTTGGCCAGAGAGGCGCCGGATTGGATCGAGGCCATGGCGATAAGCAGCAGGCCGATCGGGAAGAGGGTGGCGGCCAGGCTGCGGGGCTGGGTGTTCATTTAAGTGCGGCAATCCTTGGACGGGGGAGGTGGTGAGCAATATAGTGCGCAATTGGTGGGGGAGGTGGTAGCCCTCAAGCGGCTTTGCCAGAAATATTTCAGATCATTGAAATTAAAGGTTGACGTTCGCGAGGGCCTCTCTATAATGCGCACCACTCCAACGCGGTAGCGAAGAAAAGCTAGCCACTGTGTTGAGT
>NZ_JAJSAW010000003.1:0-417938 GCF_021378985.1 Pseudomonas sp. JR33AA | reverse complement strand
CCCGATGTGTGTCCACCACCAATCTGTTGTAGGAGCGGGTTTACCCGCGAATACGATAGCGGCGGCAACGCTGAACGGCGGGTGGAATTGGCCAGCAGGCCCGGCCCTTTCGCGGTTAAACCCGCTCCTACAAATCATGAAATGTGCGTCATTTATACCTGACGAATGACAGCGTAATGCTACGCTCGCGGAAATACTCAGCACGGATAATTACCATGGAAATGAACTGGCATCAGGCCCTGCAAGAGAGCCTAAGCTGGCTGGCAATCGCCTCGTTCATCACCCTTCTCAGCTTTACTGCAGCCGCAACGCTTGCCGTGCGTTGTACACGCTGGGGTAGCCAGTTCTGGCAGCTTGCCGGGCCCTACTTCAGTTTCAGGCGCAGTTGGCGGCCGTTGCTGGTGTTTGCCCTGCTGCTGGTCCTGACGCTGTTCTCGGTTCGCCTAAACGTGCTGTTTTCGTTTTGGTACAACGGTTTCTACAGCGCCTTGCAGGGCCTTGACCAGGCGGCGTTCTGGTACCTGCTCGGCGTCTTCGCGGTGCTGGCCACCATCCATGTGCTGCGCTCGCTGTTCACTTTCTATGTCAGTCAGGCATTTAGTATCAAGTGGCGGGTCTGGCTGACCGAGCGTCTGACCCACGACTGGATGCAGGGCGATGCCTATTACCGTGGCCAGTTCCTTGCAGAGCCAGTGGACAACCCTGACCAGCGTATCGAACTGGACGTTAACGCTTTCGTCACCAATTCAGTCACCCTTGCCTTGGGCGCAGTCAGTGCGCTGGTTTCGCTGGTAGCGTTCACCGGCATCCTCTGGGGGCTGTCGGCACCATTGACCGTGGCCGGCGTGGAGATTCCTCGGGCGATGGTATTTGCCGTTTACCTGTATGTCATCGTCGCCACCTGGGTCGCCTTCCGCCTTGGTCGCCCGCTGATCCGGCTTAACTTCCTCAACGAGAAACTCACCGCCAACTTCCGTTACGCGTTGATGCGTCTGCGTGAGAACGCCGAGAACGTTGCCTTTTACCAAGGTTCACAAGTCGAGCGGGGCACGTTGCTCGGCCGTTTTGCTGCCTTGATCGTGAATGCCTGGGCATTGGTGTACCGGAACCTGAAGTTCAGTGGCTTCAACCTGGGCGTCAGTCAGGTTGCCGTTGTGTTTCCCTTCATTCTTCAGGCGCCGCGCTTCTTCAGTGGGGCGATCAAGCTTGGCGACGTCATGCAAACCTCCCAGGCCTTTGGGCAGGTGCAGGATTCTTTGTCGTTCTTCCGTGAGTCATACGATGCGTTCGCGCAGTACCGCGCGACCCTTGACCGTCTCACCGGCTTTCTCGATGCCAACCAGCAGGCAAGTGCGTTGCCGCGCGTCACTACCGAAGAGCAGGCGCATGCGCTGCAGATCGCGGGATTGCAGGTGCTGCGTCCTGACGGACACACCCTTATCGCCGACCTGGACCTGAGCCTGCACGCCGGTCAGGCGTTGTTGATCAAAGGGCCATCGGGCAGTGGTAAAACCACACTGCTGCGCGCCCTGGCAGGCCTTTGGCCGTATGCCGAAGGCAAGGTCAGGCGGCCAACGGGTCATCAGGCACTGTTCCTGTCGCAACGCCCGTACCTGCCGTTGGGTGACTTGCGTACCGTCATTGCCTACCCGGCAGCCAGCAACCCCAAGGATGAACTGCTAATGCAGCAGGCATTGCGCCAGGTCAACCTGGCCCATCTGGCCGAGCGTCTCGACGTCAGCTGCGACTGGTCACACATCCTCTCGGTGGGCGAGCAGCAGCGCCTGGCGTTCGCCAGGGTGCTGTTCAACCGGCCACAGGTGGTGTTCCTCGACGAGTCCACCTCGGCGATGGATGAGGGGCTCGAGCATGCCCTGTATGCGTTGTTGCGTTCGGAAATGCCGAGTGCATTGCTGGTCAGTGTCGGCCACCGCAGCACGCTGGCAGCGTTCCATACCCACCGGCTTGAGGTGGATGGACATGGCGGTTGGTCGTTGCTGGAGCAGGAGGCTGTGCTGGTCTAGTTCGGCTTGAGGGTGAGATCGCCCTCCAGCATCGCGATGCAACCTGCATGCGCCGCTGCCCTGAACCGCCAGGCTAGCCAGGTTCAGGGCAGCAGCGTCAGCCCTGCAAGGGTGGTGACGGCAAACCCCGCACCGACCAGGAACGTTGCCTGGAACCCTGCACTCTCCCACAGCAATCCAGCTACCACGCTGGCTATCAGCAGCGCCACACCGGTCAGCAGGTTGAACAGGCCGAAGGCGGTACCGCGCAAGTTGGCGGGGGCGCTGTCGGCGATCATGGCAGCGAAAATGCCCTGGCTGAAGCCCAGGTGCAGCCCCCAGGCCGTTACCCCACAGGCAAGCCCGACCCATCCTGGTAAAAGGGCCAGCAGCAGGTCGGCAGTGATCAGCAGGCCCAGCCCGACCATCAGCACGCCACGGCGCCCCACTCGGTCCGACAACACGCCGGCAGGGTAGGCCGACAGTGAATAGGCCATCGCCATCAAGACCAGTACCGCCGGCGCCCACTGCGGTGTCAGCCCTATGTCCTGAGCCCGCAGCAGTAAGAACGCCTCGCTGAAACGGGCGAGGGTGAACAACGTGGCCAGGCCGATCAGGCGCCAATAAACCGGCCCGAGGCGCCGCAGCTCGTGCAGTGCCAACGGTGAGCGTACCGGACGCCCCATAGCTGAGGCTTCAGGTTCTTGAACGAAGGCAATTAGGATATACACCGCCACAAACGCCGGGATGATAGCTACCCAGAACACGGTCTGGAAATGGCTCGCCGTCAGCCACATCAACACGATCGCCAGCAATGGCCCGAGGAAAGCGCCCACGGTATCGAGGGCCTGACGCAGGCCGAACGCCGCGCCGCGCAGCTCGACCGGCGTAACATCGGCCACCAGCGCATCGCGCGGTGCCCCCCGAATGCCTTTGCCGACACGGTCGACGAAGCGTGCTGCAGTCAGCCACTCAAGTCCGGTGGCCATGGGAAATACCGGCTTCACCAGCGCACTCAGGCCATAACCGAGCACGGTCAGCAGCTTGCGTTTACCCAGTCGGTCACTGAGGGCACCAGAGAACACCTTGGTGATTGATGCGGTCGACTCGGCGATTCCTTCGATAAACCCCACTGCTATGACCGAAGCGCCGAGCACACTGACCATGTACAGGGGCAGTAGGGCGTGGATCATCTCCGAGGAGATGTCCATCAACATCGACACGAAGCCCAGCGCCCAGATGCTGCGAGGCATCTTTGGCAGGCTAGCGCAGCTGTTGTCATCGCCACTCATCTGGGCGCTCCGCAGCGTTGTTCGTCGAAACTGTAGATGCCTGCACACAGGATGCAAATCGGATAGGTGGATAGCAGCAACAGCCTGGGGACTGAACTGTCCCTGAATGCAGGGGGTAATTCCGCCATAGGGTGTCTTCGCCCGTGTTCGCGGGTAAACCCGCTCCTACAAAGGCCGAGAAGGCTTTTATAACTTTGAGCAAACAGTTGCTCCCGCCGCGCAGCAAAGTTCAGTAACAAACATGTAAACTTCGTAAATAAGATTTACTCGCATTTGTGGGTCTCTATATTTACCAACCCTGTTGGCCACCAGACTGTGTTTGCGGGGCCGGTGGGCGAGGGCTCCCGGTTCCCGACAGGGATGTGCCTTTTCGCTCATGAATCGCAGGAGATGTACCCATGCAGTGCAGAACTTCACCCAACAACCTGGCCCTGGCGTTCGTCGCGCTGGCGTCGCCGGCCATGATGGCAACCGCGGCAGAGGCCGAGGAACCGCGTGCGGGTGGGGTACTCGAAGCGCCCGTCGCCGACAACGCGCTGGTGATCCAGGACACCCTGATCACCGCCGAGCGCGAGGCGCGGCAGGCTCTGGGTACGTCGATCATCACCGCCGAAGATATCAAGCGCCACCCGCCGGCCAATGACCTGTCCGACATCATCCGTCGCGAACCCGGGGTCAACTTGACCGGCAACAGTGCCAGCGGTGCACGCGGCAACAACCGGCAGATCGACCTGCGCGGCATGGGCCCGGAAAACACGTTGATCCTCATCGATGGCAAGCCATCCAGCGCGCGCAACGCCGTGCGCTATGGCTGGAACGGTGACCGTGATACTCGGGGTGAAACCAACTGGGTGCCGGCCGAAGCGGTCGAGCGCATCGAGATCCTGCGTGGCCCGGCCGCCGCACGCTATGGCTCCGGCGCCATGGGCGGGGTGGTCAATATCATCACCAAGCGCCCTTCCGACGAGATGAAAGGCAGCGTCAGCCTGTACACGCAGTTGCCCGAAGACAGCGCAGAAGGCGCCAGCCGGCGAGCCAACTTCAACCTCGGTGGCGGCCTGACCGATAACCTGGGATTGCGCCTGTACGGCGGCCTGGCCAAGACTGACGCCGACGATCTTGACATCAACGCCGGGCAGGCCGCCAGCGCCCTGGTAGCGGGGCGCGAAGGCGTTCGCAACAAGGACATTAACGGCCTGCTCAGCTGGAAACTGAACGACGAGCACCGCCTCGAAGCCAGTACCGGCTACAGCCGTCAGGGCAACATTTTTGCCGGCGACACCATGAACAGCAACGGCGGCGGAGACGTCGACTTCGTCTCCAGCCTCTACGGCCACGAAACCAACGTGATGCAGCGCAGTACTTACGACCTGACCCACCTCGGTGATTTCACCTGGGGTACCAGCAAGACCACGCTGGCCTACGAATACGTACGCAACTGGCGCCTTAACGAGGGCTTGGCTGGCCGCACCGAAGGTGCCCCAAGCGACGAAGGTGGGGCCATGTCACGTTTGCGCAACACACGCCTGAGCAGTGAGGTGAACCTGCCGTTCGCCATGGGCAGCACAGAACATGTGCTTACGTTGGGCGGCGAGTACCTGTACGAAGCCCTCAACGACCAAGGTTCGTTGCGCCCGCAAAGCTCCGACCCCACCAACAATGACGGCCTCGTCGGCTTCGATCGCAGCAGCTCGAAGGTGACCGCACGCAGCTATGCGCTGTTTGTCGAAGACAACATCATCGTTGGCGAAACCACCATTACGCCGGGCCTGCGTTTCGACCACCACGAAACCTTTGGTGACAACTTCAGCCCCAGCCTGAACCTGTCGCACAAGCTGACCGAAGCACTGTCGGTAAAAGGCGGCATCGCCCGTGCCTACAAGGTTCCGAACCTGTACCAGTCCAACCCCAACTATTTGCTGTACAGCCGCGGTAACGGCTGCAGCGTGCAGCAGACCAACAACGGCGGCTGCTACCTGCAGGGCAACGCCGACCTCAAGCCCGAGATCAGCGTCAACAAGGAAATCGGCCTGCAGTACGACCGTGGTAGCTGGCGCACCAGTGCCACCTACTTCCGCAACGACTACAAGAACAAGATCATCGGTGATACCGATGTGCTTTACACCATCGGTACCGGCAGCCGCGTGACTCAGTGGGACAACGCCGGCAAGGCGCGTGTGGAAGGTATCGAAGGCAACTTCTTCATCGAGCTGACCCCGACCCTGGACTGGAACACCAACCTGACCTGGATGCTCGACAACGATGATCGCGAAACGGGCGAGCCGCTGTCGGTGATCCCACAATACACCGTCAACACCACCCTCGACTGGCGCGCCACCGAGCAGCTGTCGTTCCAGGTGGCAGGTACCTACTTTGGCAAGCAGAAGTCGCCGACCTACAACTACCGCACCCAGGAAGACTACGACCAGGCAGCGCAGCAGGACGTCGAAGCTTATGGCCTGGTGGATGTGAGCGCCGGATACAAGTTCAACGCCAACTATGACGTGCGGGTAGGCGTGAACAACGTCTTCGACAAGCAGATCCTGCGCGGTGGCAACGCCAGCAGCTCGGGGGCAAACACTTATAACCAGCCGGGCAGGGCGGTGTTTGCAGCGCTGAATATCAACTTCTGATCCGAGGGGCCGCTGTGCGGCCTATTCGAGGGTTAGTCGGGGCGCCGACTTTGTTGCAGCCAAAAGCCTCGCAACGTGCTAAACCATGCGCCCCAGCCGCTGCGAGAAATGCCTGGTGAAAGCCATCCGCCTGACCCTGATCTGCCATGCCCTGACCCAGGCCCAGAAGAACGGGCGCCTGCACCATTGCGATGACGGCATCCTGCCGCTGGCCCGACAGGCAGACGCCGACCGTTCAGGCGTGCAACTGCTGAGTGCGCCAGAGCGGCGGGCCTGGGAGACGGCGGCGTGGTTAACGGGAGCGGTACAGGTCGAGCCGGGATTGGCCGATTGCGACCTTGGGCGTTGGCAGGGTTTGTCGTTGAAGCAGCTACAAGCCGAGCAACCGCAGGCGTTGGCAGAATGGCTGCAGGATCCGGCCAGTGCCGTGCATGGTGGCGAGTCGTTCGCCGCGCTATGCCAGCGCCTGGCCGCCTGGCTGGCGGCCTTCGACAGGCCGGGTGACTGGCTGGCGGTGACCCATCCGATGGTCATACGCGCCATGCTGGTACAGGTGCTTGGGTGTCCGATGAGTGCCGGGCAGCGTATCGACGTGCTGCCGCTGTCACGTCTGGAACTGAGCTTTACCGGGCAGTGGCGGTTGCGCCTGGGCTAAGGCTCAGAACGCCAGCTTGTAACCGATCAGCAGCAGCATCGCTGCCAGGCAAGGGCGCAGCACGCGGTCGGAGATTCGCCCGGTGAGGTGGCTACCCAGATAGATGCCTGGCAGCGAGCCCAGCAGCAGGTAACCCAGCAGCGACCAATCCATGTTGCCCATGCCCGCGTGGCCAAGGCCTGCTACCAGGGTCAGAGGCACTGCGTGGGCAATTTCGGTACCGACCAGGCGACGGGTGACCAGGAACGGGTACAGCAGGAACAGCGCCACTGTCCCCAGGGCGCCAGCACCGATGGAGGTGAGGGTGACCATCACCCCCAGGACCACGCCGGTGAGTACGGTAAGGGTGTTCAGGCTGCGATCGCTGAGGTGATAGTGGTCGCCGGCATGGCGGCCGGCAAACGCCTGCAGCCGCGATTTGAACAGGATGGCCAACGCGGTCAGGATCAGCACCACCGCCAAGCCTTGCTTGATGATGGCGTTGAGCGCCGAAGTGTCGGTGTGCAGGGTGCTGAGAAACCATAGGGTGAGCGCCGCTGCAGGCACACTGCCCAGGCTCAGCAGCCCGGTGATTTTCCAGTCGATATTCTTGTTGCGCGCATGCACCCAGACGCCACTGGCCTTGGTGATGGCTGCATACAGCAAGTCGGTGCCGACGGCCGTAGCCGGACTGATGCCAAACCACAACAGGATCGGGGTCATCAGCGAGCCGCCACCGACGCCGGTCATACCGACGATGAAGCCCACGACCAGGCCAGCAATGGTGAAACCGAAAGAACCTACATCCATACGCTACTCGACTGCCCAACTTTGCCCGTTATCGGATGCCAGTCAGCATATAGATTTTTTTATAGCCAAATAGACTTGTTCGTTATTAGGTTATAACCGGGTGTGCCTTGGCGGGGCGCAACCGATCAGCGATCGGTCATCACCACCATTACTTGGGCATCACCACCGTCATCGCTTTCCGACAAGTAGATGTGCCCCACCTGGCTGTCGAAATACGCAGTCTCCTGCGGCCCGATGCTGACCGCTTCTCCGGTCTCGAACTCGATGCGCACGCGCCCGCTGAGCACCAGCGCGAACTCTTGCCCGGGGTGGCGGATAAAGTCGTCGAACTGGCCGCGTTCCCGGGCAATGATGCGGGCATAAGCCGGTGTCATGCGTCGAGCGGGAAAATCCCCGGCAAGCGGATAATAGTCGTAGGTGCCGGTCGAATAGCCCGCCGCTGCGGGCAGTGAATCGACCACCACGGTCACCGGCACCGGCGCGCTGACCGTGCCGCTGGCGCGAAACAGCTGGGCGATATCGACATTCAGCGCCCGCGCTGCAGCGGCAAGTTTTTCATAGCTGACCGACACCTGCGCCAGCTCCATCTTCGACAACGTGGACAGCGGCACGCCACTGGCTTCGGACAATTGCTTGAGGGTCATCTGGCGCGCCTTGCGCACCTGGCGCAAGCGCTGGCCCACTGCGGCACGGTCTAGCTGGGGTAGAGCTGAAGGCATTCAGGGATCTCGGCATGCGGCGTTGGTCGGGCATCTTACCTTGGACCCTTGCGCATTTCTAAATTCTCATATATTAGAATTCTCATAAATGATAATTAGCCTGGCAGGAGCGTGCATGACCCCGATCTACGACACCCTGATCATCGGTGCTGGCATCGCCGGCGCCTCGCTGGGCTACCGCCTGGCCGGCCAGCAGCGTGTGCTGCTGGTCGAGCGTGAATCGCAGCCTGGCTACCATTCCACCGGGCGTTCGGCGGCCATGTTCATGGAGGCTTACGGCACCCCACAGATCCAGGCATTGACCCGCGCCAGCCGGGCCTTCTACGAAGCGCCCCCGCAGGGCTTCTGCGAGCACCCACTGCTGGAGCCGCGGGGCTGTCTGTATGTGGCCAGCCTGGAGCAGCGTGAACAGCTTGAGCAAACTTACGCGCAGAACCTGGCCAATGGCACAGAAGTCAGCCTGCTTGACCGGGACGCGGCCTTGGCACTGATCCCCAGCTTGCGTGGCGAAACCCTGGCCGGGGCGGTGCTTGAGCCGGGGGCGATGGACCTTGACGTACATGCCTTGCACCAAGGTTTCTTGCGTGGTTATCGCACTGCCGGCGGTGAACTGCGCTGCAATGCCGAGCTGATCCAGGCCTGGTACCTGGACGGCGTGTGGCAGGTGGAATTGGCTGATGGCAGCCGTCTGCAGGCCCGATGTCTGGTCAATGCTGCAGGTGCCTGGGCGGACCGTGTGGCCGAGCAGTGCGGGGTGGCGCGCATCGGCTTGCAACCGTGCCGCCGTAGCGCCTTCACCTTCCCCGGCCCGGCAGAACAAAACTTTGCCTGCTGGCCTGCAGTGATCGGCATCGACGAAAGCTTCTACTTCAAGCCTGATGCCGGCCAACTGTTGGGGTCGCCAGCCAATGCCGACCCGGTTGAGCCACAGGATGCCGCGGCCGAAGAGTTCGACGTGGCCTTGGGGATTTACAACATTGAAGCCATGACCACCCTGGTGATCCGCCGCCCTAGCCACACCTGGGCCGGCCTGCGTTCGTTCGTTGCCGACGGCGACCTGGTGATCGGTTTCGATGCGCATGCACCGGCGTTTTTCTGGCTGGCGGCCCAGGGGGGCTATGGCATCCAGTCGGCAGCGGGCGCCTCGCGCCTGGCCGCCGACTTGCTGATGGGCCAGCCCGTATGTCCCGACCTTGTCAGCCAGGGAGTGGCGCCCGAGCGCCTGTCCCCGGCCCGTTTCCAGCAACCCTGAAAGGAGCATCCCATGAGCAATGAGATTCAGCGTTTCCCCAGCAGCTTGCCGTTCCCGTTTTCCCGCGCCGTAAAGGCCGGTGGCTTTCTGTTCCTCTCCGGGCAGGTGCCGATGAGCGCTGGCGGCGAAGTGGTGCGCGGTGATATCCAGACCCAAACCCGTGCTGCCTGTGAGCGCATCGCCGAAAGCCTGGCGGCCTGTGGCGCGCGTTTCGACCAGGTGGTGAAGGTTACGGTCTGGCTGTCGGACATGCGCCATTTCGCCGGCTTCAACGAGGTGTACAAGGCGTTCTTCGGCGCGGCGCTACCGGTGCGTTCCACCGTAGCTTCGGCGTTGGCCCTGGGCGTGGATGTGGAGATCGAAGTGCAGGCGTTCGTCGGCGACGCCTGACAGGGCAAAGATCCCGTGTAGAGGCGACCTTGTGTCGCGATGGCTGCAAGGCGGCCCCTACAACCGGTATGCGACGGCGATGAAAAAACAACAATAAATCCAGAGGTTCACATGCAAGAGCAGCTGAAGATTGCCGGCGCATTTGTCGGCGTGATCGTGGGGGCGGGGTTCGCTTCAGGGCGGGAACTGTTGTTGTTCTTTGTCGATTTCGGTGTGTGGGGGTTGGCGGGTGCATTGGTCAGCGCCGCCTTGTTCACGTTCCTCGGCATGGCGCTGGCGGGGCTGGGCAATCGCCAGCAGGCCACCTCGCACAAGGATGTGATCCAGGCCATCTGCGGCCGTCACCTGGGATTGTTCGTCGACTGGCTGATCACCTTTTTCATGTTCGCCGTCACCGTGGTCATGCTGGCCGGTGGTGGTGCGTTGCTGGAGCAGCAGTTCGGCGTCCCGGCCCTGACCGGCAGCGTGCTGGTGACGCTGGTGGTGGTCGGTATCGTGTGCCTGGACGTGCGCAGGATGATGCTTGCGATTGGCGCCATCACCCCGTTGCTGATCCTGGTGGCTTCGGCGATTGCGCTGTATGCCGTGTTCACCCGTGGCCAGAGCTTTGCTGCGCTCGATCAGTTGGCCAGCCAGCAACAGGCCGGCACCCGCCATTGGCTGCTGGGTGCGTTCTTGTATGTGTCGTATAACATCGTCGCGGGTGCGCCGATTCTGGCCATTCTGGGCGGCTCGGCCAAGGGCGAGAAAGCCGCTGTGTGGGGAGGCCTGCTCGGTGGTGCGGCGCTAGGTGGCCTGATGCTGGTGATGAGTGCAGGACTGTTGTCGCGCCTGGACAGCGTGGCCGACCAGCCGATGCCGATGCTGTCGATTGCCAACGAAGTATCACCACTGCTGGGGCTGGTGATGTGCCTGATCATCTTCGGCATGATCGTCAACACCGCGGTGGGCACGCTGTTTTCCTTCCTCTCGCGGCTGCTACCGGCGGGCACGACGAAGTTCCGCTGGGGCTCGGTGGTGACCGGGGTGGTGGCGTTCGGCTGTAGCCTGGTGGGGTTCATCAGCCTGGTGGGCGAAGTGTACCCGTTGTTCGGCTACCTGGGCTTTATGCTGATGGCCGCGGTGTTGCTGGCCTGGGTACGGCGGGGCAGGGTTGCGAAGGCGGTGGCTGCATAAGGGCCGGTACAGGCGACAACAGGCATTGGCCGTTGCCGCCTGAACCCAGCGTTTAGATTCTGAAGCTACCCACCAGTTGCTTCAAACGCCCAGCCTGCTGGGCCAGCTGGTCGCAATGACGCAGGGTCTCGTTGAGGTTCTCCACCCCTTGCTGGTTCAGGGCGTTGATCTGGGTGATGTCCAGGTTGAGGCTCTCGACCACGGCGGTCTGCTCTTCGGTCGCTGTCGCCACCGACTGGTTCATGCCATCGATCTCGCCAATGCGCTGGGTCACGCTGGCCAGGCGTTCGCCGGCCTGGTTGGCCACCTGCACGGTCTGCTCGCTGGAGACCTGGCTGGTGTTCATGGTATGCACCGCTTCGCGCGAGCCTACCTGCAGGCTGGTGATCATGCGGTGGATTTCTTCCGCTGACTCCTGGGTACGGTGCGCCAGGTTGCGCACCTCGTCGGCCACCACGGCAAAGCCACGGCCGGCTTCACCGGCACGGGCCGCTTCGATGGCAGCGTTCAGTGCCAGCAGGTTGGTCTGCTGGGAAATACCCTTGATCACGTCGAGGATCTTGCCGATTTCGTCGGTGCTGGCGTTGAGCGTTTCAATCTGCGCACACGACTCGCTGATCCGTTGCGACAGAGCAGTCATGGCGCTGATGGCTTCTTCAACCACTTCACGGCCACCATGCGCCTGTTCGCTGGCACCGCTGGCATGTTGCGAAGCATCTGCGGCGTTGCGGGCGATTTCCTGGGTGGCGGCGCCCAGTTCGTTGATGGCCGCAGCGACGCTGTTGGTGCGCATGCTCTGTTCTTCAGAACCGCTGATCGACGCGTTGGATGCGCTGACCACTTTTTCCGACAGGTCATGTACCAGGCGGGTGGCCGAAGACACTTCGCTGATCGAGGCATGGATACGCTCGACAAAGCGGTTGAACGAGGTGGCCAGTTCGCCGAACTCGTCCTTGTTTTGCACAGCCAGGCGGCGGGTAAGGTCGCCTTCACCCTCGGCGATGTCGCGCATGGCGCGACCCATGGTGGTCAGCGGGCTCATCAGCACCGGAATCAGCAGGCCGAGCAGGCCGGCGATGGCGGCCACGGCAATCAGCATGGCAATGATCGCCGAGGTGCGGAACTGGCTGAGTGCGGCATAGGCCTTGTCCCTGTCGATCGACAGCCCGATGTACCACTGTGCCGACGGCAGGCCGGCCACCGGGGCGAACGAGATGATGCGGTCCTGGCCGTTGAGGGTGACATCCTGCATGCCGCCAGCAACCCGCAGGTTGCTGCCTGGGTAGATGTCCTTGAGGTTCTTCATCACCTGGTCTTTGTTCGGGCTGACGATCACCTGGCCATTGGCGTCGGCCATGAAGGCGTGACCGATGCCGCCGAAGTCGACCGAGTTGATGATCTCGACGAGGGTGTCGAGGGTAACGTCACCGCCAACCACGCCGATCAGTTCGCCATTGCGCTTGCTCTTCACCGGCGTGGCGATGGTCACCATCAGGCCACCGACTGCACCCTGGTACGGGGCGGTCAGCACGGTCTGCCCGGCGCTGGCGGCGGCACCATACCAAGGGCGCTGGCGCGGGTCGTAACCGGCGGGCATCTGGGCATCCGGGCGCTGGGTGAATTCGCCGTTGGCCTGGCCCAGGTAGGTGAACAGGAAATTACGCGTGTAGGACGGCTGCTCGATCAGCCCTGCCAGGGTGTCGCCGGCGCCTTGCTGGCCGATGTCCTGGGCGAGGTTTTCCAGCACCAGAATGCGCCCGCTCATCCAGTTTTGCACACTGCTGGCGGTCAGTGCACCGGCCTGTTGCACCGAGGCTTCGATATTCTGGCGGATGGTATTGCGTTGCAGGTAGTCGTTGTAAAGCGTGAACAGGGCAAATGCCAGGACCACGACGCCGCAGGCGCTGAGCAGGATCTTGTGGCGAAATTTCAGGTTCATGTTTCGAGACCTTGAGCCAATGAGGGGAGGACGCAGCGCGCTCATGACGCGATGCGGGGCCTATCGACCGAGATATCGGCTTGAGGAGTAAAAGATTGAAGTGCTTAGAGAAAATTCTTACAGACGTTACGACGGACGGCGGTCACGGATCAGCCAGCTGCTCGATCAGCAGGCGTGCGGCCTGCTCCAGCGGCTGTTGTTTACGCCACAGGATATGCACGGGCAGTTGCAACTCGTTGCGTGTATTGCCAAATGCCAGGCGCACCAGACGCCCGCTGGCCAGCAGCGGCGCGACCCGTGACAACGGCAGATCGCCCCAGCCCAAGCCCGCTTCAACCATCTGCAGCGCCAGATCGAAGCTGTCGGTGGACCAGTGTGTGGCGCCGATCAGCGGGCGAGGGTCAGCCAGTGGCAGATCGCGGCTGCGCACCAGAATCTGGCGCACCTGGGTCAGGTCTTCAAGGTAATGGATACGCCTCTCACGCAAGGCCGGGTGGGCCGGCGACAAAGTGGCCACCAGCGACTCCATGCCGATGTGCTGGAAGCCACGGCGGGCATCGACCTGCAGGCCGGCAAAGGCTACGCAGAGGTCGGCACGGCCGCTGTCCAGCAAGTGCAGGGCTTCTTCCTGCGGGGCGCTGAGCAGGGCAATGTCCAGCAAGGGGTGGCGCTCACCGAGGTTGGCGATGGCCGCCAGCAGCGGGCGGTGATCGATGTCTGGTACCACAGCCAGGGTCAGGCTGCTCTCCAGCCCTCGGGACAACTCCAGGGCATGAACCTGCAGCAGCCCCAGTTGTTCGGCAATCAGCCTGGCGTGCGGCTGCAGGGCCAAAGCCTGTGCGGTTGGGCGCACTTCACGCGGGCCACGCTCGAACAGACTGTAGCCAAGTTCTGCTTCAAGGTTGCCAATGGCCATGCTCACGGCTGAAGGCACGCGCTTGAGGGCGCGCGCAGCGGAAGAAAACGA
This sequence comes from Pseudomonas sp. JR33AA, assembly GCF_021378985.1. Classification (NCBI taxonomy): domain Bacteria; kingdom Pseudomonadati; phylum Pseudomonadota; class Gammaproteobacteria; order Pseudomonadales; family Pseudomonadaceae; genus Pseudomonas; species Pseudomonas sp. JR33AA. The sequence continues at coordinate 404,123 of NZ_JAJSAW010000003.1, read as the reverse complement.
ACCGTGGTCGAGCACGGCCAGAAACAGCTGGATGTTGTCGCTGGAAAAATTCATGGCAGCCTCCTGTCAGTTGATCTGACAGCTGCTAACTTTTGCTGTCAAGTGCGTTGAACCATGATTGCTCCCGTCGCTTTTTGTCTATGGAGGTAACCTGGGTGCAGGGATTGAAACGCAAGTTGGTCTACGTGACTTTCTATGAACTGATCGGGCTGTGCATGTCGACCCTCGGGCTGGCCTACCTGTCAGATACGCAGGCGTCGCATACCGGGCCGCTGGCGGTAATGATCACCACCATCGCCATGCTCTGGAACCTGATCTACAACACCCTGTTCGAGTACTGGGAGAGCCGTCAGGCCAAGCGCGGGCGCAGCGTGGCGCGGCGGGTGGCGCATGCCATCGGCTTCCAGTTGACCCTGGTGGTTTACTTGATTCCGCTGATCGCCTGGTGGCTGGACATGACATTGCTGGAGGCGCTGCTGGTGGATATGGCGTTCATCATCCTGGTGCCGTGCTACACCTTTGCCTATAACTGGGCGTTTGATCGGTTGTTTGGCTTGCCAAGCGCTGCCCTGGCCACCGCGTGATACAGCCGTGCGCTGCGAATAAGCCGGCGCAGGCCGCCCTAGGGTGGCAGGCGAATGATCAAAGGTGCCGGCTGCTGCTCAACCTGCTGCTCCACCGGCCGCGGCGCACTGGCCAGCAAGCTGTCCTCAACCTGCCCCGACAGGTAATAGACACCCGCCATGGCCCCGCTCTGGCGGTTCTCCATCAACTCCTGCCATTCCTGGTTCAACGCCACGTTAAGGATCACCCGCAGCTGTTCCACCATCTGCGGGTGATCACGGTCATGGGTCATCATCCCGTAACCGGCTGCAGCAATCGAAATCATCGCCCCTGCCACCTTGCCCACTGCCGATGCCACGGCACTGGCGATACCGCGTGGGGCCAAGGTGGCGCCAAGCTTTTCGCTGGCCTGGGTGGCCACCGAGTTGAGCCCGACATCGGTCCTGCCAGGGCCTTTGCTGGCCTGCTGATGCAAGTGCTGGCGCATGGCTTGCCAGGCCGGTTGTTGCTCCAATGACTTGGCCCGCAGCAGTTGATACAGGCTGGCATTGCGCGTATCCGGTGGCCCCAGGGCGATGGCGGGTATACGGTTGAGGCGCTGGCTGAACTGCTCGGGCGGCGCGTTGTAACGGCTGATGATGGCCGGCAGTTGCTGGCCGAGCAGTTGCAGGTACAGTTCGCAGGCGCGGTCGCGAATGCCCTCGGGGTTGATCTGCTCGGCTACCGGCTCGATCACCCGGGCGTGATACTGCTCCTGCAGGTACAGGGCCAGGCGTTTCTCTGCCGGTTCCCGACCCTCGCCACTGTCGAGCTTGTACCAGGCCACCTTGAGGGTCAGCCACTGCTGGGTCCAATAACCCGTGAACCAGGGGATGAAGTCGCTTTCGGTACGTTGCTGCACCTGCTCCCTCCACACCCGCATGGAGCGCCGGGCATAGTCGTTGGCCGAGCCGGCGGCACCGGCCGAGGCTTCGATCAGTTCCTGGTCGATGCGTTGCCAGGCCGCGGGCGTGAGTATTGTGGGCGGCGGCGGCGCAGGGGGGCGCTTGCTGGCACAACCGCCGAGGGCCAGCAGAAGGCATAGCAACAGGAGGACTCGAGAACTCACGCGACCGCCTCCCTGGTAGAGGCTGGGGTGGTTCTCGAAGTATAGGGTGGGGTTACTGGGGCTGCTGTGCAGCCCATCGCCTGCATCAGCACAGATGCAAAGGGTTGCGTGAGCGCGGCCTACAGGGTGCGGTCGCGTCCCTGTGGCCGGGTTATTCCAGGTCCAGCTTTTCTTCCAGGCGGTCAAGGTGCCTGTGCATCAACCCCAGCGCCGCTTCAGCATCACCTTGCTCCACGGCATCGATGATTGCCGCATGCTCTTCCCACGCGCAGTGATCGCAGCATGGCGATTCGTAGCGAGCGATGATCAGTGAGGTCATCGGCACCAGCCCATTGAGAAATCGCGCCAGTGGCGCATTAGCCGCCACTTGCGCCAGTTTCAGGTGGAACTCGCCGCCCAGGCGGATCGCCGCGCAGCGTTCGCCACGCTCATGGTGCTGGCGCTCGCGCTCCACCAGTTGCCGTAGCTGGTGCACCTGCGCCGGCCGGGCGCGTTGCGCGGCCAGGGTGATCAGCGTGGTTTCGGCCAGGCGCCGGGCACTGAGCACCTGACGTGCCTGGTCTGGGTCTGGCGCAGCCAGATGAGCGGTGTGGCTGGGGCGCTGTACCACCACCTGCTGGTCGGACAGGCGCCCGAGCACGCGGCGGATCACCGTGCGGCTGACACCAAAGGCATGGCCCAGCGCCTGTTCGGGCAACAGACTGCCCGGCGGCAGGCGCTGTTCGAGAATGGCGTCGAACAGCCGCGGATAAATCTGCTCGGCCGACAGGCGGGTTTCGCCGGCCGCGAGCAGGGCAGGCAAGTGGGGGGCGGCGTTCATGGGCACTCTCCTGAGGTCATGGATGCGGATGTTCGTCCGGAATATTCAGCGTGATGCCCATGCGCAGCCCTTCGGCCACGATGTGCTGACGCATCTGGGCACTGGCCTGGGCGCTGCTGCGTTCGCGAATGGCGCGCACCACCGCTTCGTTCTCCTTCAGCCGCGCGGCCAGGTGCTCTGGCGAGTTGCGCAGCATGTCGGCGCTTTGCTTCAGGGCATTACCGGTCTGCTGCACCACGCTCTGGAAAATCGGGTTGGTGGTCAGGGCAAACAGCGCTTCATGGAAGGCGATGTAGGCTTTGACCCCGGCTTCGCTGTCATCGGCCTCCAGCGCTTCGCGCATGTCCATCAAGGTCAGGCGCAACTGGCCGATGTCCTGGCTGTTGGCCGACTGCGCCACCAGGCCGACGATGAATGGTTCGAGTGTGTAACGCAGTTCCAGCACGTCGGCCAGGCTGGCCGCAGCGCTGGTTTCCACGGCCGAAACCTGGGCATCGGCATCCAGTACCAACACGCCCTTGCCTGGCAACGAGCGCACCAGCCCCAGTGTTTCCAGTACGGTTACCGCTTCGCGCAGGCTGGGGCGGCTGATGCCCAGTTGTTCGGCCAGTTCGCGCTGGCCTGGCAGCATGTCGCCGGTACGCCATTGGCCGCGGGCCAGGGCCTGGCGGAGTTTTTCCACCACTGAGTTGACGACGGTTGATGAGCTGATCACGGTTCGCTCCTGGAAGGGCCGGCGTCAATGCCGGCCACGTTCGCTCAGAATTCCTGTTGATGGGCGTTAGGTTGCTTGCGTGGCGTGGGGGCAAAGCCAGGCTTGCCGTCGAGTACGTTCTGCGCACGCTCCAGGTCGATGTCCTTCTCCCAACGGGCAATGGCCACGGTGGCCACGCAGTTGCCGATCAGGTTGGTCAACGCCCGGCCGATACCCATGAACCAGTCCACCGCCAGCACCAGGACCAGGCCAACCACAGGGATCGCCGGTACCGCAGTCAGGGTGGCGGCAAGAATCACCAGTGCCGAGCCTGGGATGCCGTGAGCCCCCTTGGAAGTCACCAGCGACACCAGCAGGATGGTAAGCAGGTCGGTCATTTCCAGTGGCGTGCCGGTGGCGTTGGCGATGAACACGATGGCCAGGGTCAGGTAGATGGAGAAACCATCGAGGTTGAACGAGTAGCCGGTAGGGATCACCAGGCCGACCGTGGAACTGCCAATGCCCAGGTGCTCAAGCTTGCGCATGATCTGAGGCAGCACGGCGTCGGAAGAGGCGGTACCCAGGACGATGGTCAGCTCTTCACGCAGGTACTTGATCAACGGCAGCAGTTTCAGGCCCGACAGGCGCATGACGGTGCCCAGCACGATCAGCACGAAGCCGGCACAGGTGAGGTAGAACAGCGCCACCAGCCCGCCCAGGTGCTGCAGCGACGCCAGGCCGTACTTGCTGGTGGTGAAGGCGATGGCGCCGAACACGCCGATCGGCGCCAGGCGCACGATCATGCCCATGATGCGGAAGATCACATGGCTCAGTTCGTTGATCAGTCGCGAAATGCCGGCGGCCGAGTCACCCACCAGGTTCAGCGCGCTGCCGAACAGCACCGAAAACAGCAGCACCTGAAGAATGTTGTTGTCGGCGAAGGCACCGATCACCGAGGTGGGGATCAGGTCCATGAAGAACGCCGTGGCGCCATGGATGTGCTGGCCGCGCTCGGCCAAGCCGTTGGCATCGGCGGCGGACAGTTGATCCAGGTGAATATTGGCACCGCTGCCAATGCCACTGGTGAAGGCGAACACCAGGCCGATCACCAGCGCCAGGGTAGTCAGCACTTCGAAGTAGATCACCGACTTCAGGCCGATGCGCCCGACCTTTTTCAGGTCGCCCGCACCCGAAATGCCGCTGACCACCACGCAGAACACGATCAGGCCGATGAGCATCTTGATCAGCTTGATGAAGCCGTCGCCAAGGGGTTTGAGTTGCAGGGAGAGGTCGGGGAAGCTCAGACCGCAGGCGATGCCGAGGGCAAGGCCGAGTACGACTTGCAGGAAAATCGAACGCGAGCACCATTTGAGCATGGGAGGAGTCTCTGATCGGTGTCCTTGCTTCGGTAGCCGCACGGGGCGAAAGAGCGCAGGACTTAATTATTGTGGTCTTACCGGTTTGTTCAGCGCGAGGCCATAAAAGCGCGAAAAAAAGCGGATTGCAAGGTTTTTTGGCCTTACCGGTCTGACCAGTTGTGGGGCAATCCGGCCTGCCATGCTCTAGTTCGGTGCGTGCCGTGGAAAGGGGCGCGTGAAATAGCTCAGGGCTTGGCCAGTGCCTGGTCCACCGCTGCAATCAGCTTGCCAAGATCTTTGGGCGGGGCGTTGTGGATGACACCGAACAAGTAGGCGCGCTGCTCCTCTTCGTCGTCCGGTTCAGCGAAGAAGTCCTTGGGCTTGACGCCCAGCACCTGAGCAAACGCCATGATTGCATCGATACTGGGGGTGTAGGTGCCGGTTTCAAAACGGCTGATGGTCTTGGGGTCGAAGCCGGTCCGTTCGGCCAGTTGTGCCTGGGTCAGGCCCGCCAGCTTGCGATAGCGGCGCAGGGCGATACCCAAAGCTGATCTCGTCATCGCTTAATTCCCATTTAGAATCAAGAACTTAACGATATTCATCAATGTGGCGCAACGCCATGATCTATCACCTTTGTTTTATTTATGTGATGAATTTCGTAGAATTCATGGCTTGACCGGTCAGTCATCGTCATCTTCCTTGTACCCGTGGGCTTCGTGCCTCAACGGCTGGAAGCGCTTTTGCCCATTGGAACGGATCGCCATGAATCGGTTCCGGTGGCCGTCGATGCACTGGGTACCGGCTTGTCATCGAATGGAGTCTCATCGTGCGCCTCAACCTGCCGGTAACCCCGGTCGAGCAACGTTTCCCCCCCAATCAGCGGCTGATTTCTGCTACCGATACCGCCAGCCTGATCACCTACTGCAACCCTGAGTTTGCCGCCATCAGTGGCTACAGCGAAGCCGAACTTATCGGCAGCCCGCACAACCTGGTGCGCCACCCGGACATGCCGCCGGCGGTGTACGAGTTGATGTGGCGCTACCTGAAAGCCGGCAAGAGCTGGATGGGTATCGTCAAGAACCGCTGCCGTAACGGCGACTACTACTGGGTCAATGCTTACGTCACGCCCATCCTCGAAGGGGGGCGGGTAGTGGGTTACGAGTCGGTGCGCGTATGCCCCACACGGGAGCAAGTCGCCCGTGCCGAAGCCCTGTATGCGCGGCTGCGCAACGGCCAGGCGGCATTGTCGGCGCCGCGCCGTCTGAGCGTGCTGACGCAGGCCTTGGCCGTGCCCCTGGCCGGTGGGCTGCTGGCGATCGGGGCCAACCAGCTGTGGCCTGGCCAGGTGGGGCAGGGGCTGACCCTGGGCTTGTTCCTGGCCTGCGGCCTGTGGGCGCGCAATGCCCTCGGGCGGCAGCTACAGCAGATTGTGCAGGGCGCGGAAGGTGCCTTCGCCGACCCGGTTGCAGCCTTGACCTACAGCGACCTGACGGGGGCCGCCGGGCAGTTGCAACTGATGCTGATCAGCGAAGAGGCACGCCTGAAAACCGCATTGACGCGGCTAAGCGATCTGGCCGGGCAAATGGCCGTGGCCGCTCGCGATGCCGGACAGTTGTCGCGCAGCACCGAGACGGCGCTGCTGGAGCAGCGTGTCGAAACCGACCTGAGCGCCACTGCAATGAACCAGATGGCCGCCTCCATTGGCGACGTGGCCAACCACGTGCAGTTGACCGCCGCCGAGGCACACACGGCGCACCTGCTGGCCGAGCAGGGCAGCCAGGTGGCCGATGCCAGCGGTGCGGCCATTCGTAACCTGGCCAGCACTGTGACGCAGATCAACCAGGCGGTCAGCCACCTGGCGGGTCAGACCGGCGCCATCGCCGAGGCAGCCGGGATGATCCGTGGCATTGCCGAGCAAACCAACCTGCTGGCCCTCAACGCCGCCATCGAGGCTGCCCGTGCGGGCGAGCAGGGACGGGGCTTTGCCGTGGTCGCCGACGAGGTCCGGGCACTGGCCGACAAGACCCGCCAGTCCACCCTGCACATCCAGGCCATCATCGATGGCCTGCGCAGTGGCGCCGAGGAAGCCGTGGCGATCGCCAGCCGAGGCATCGACGGTGCCGAGCAAGGCGTTGCCCAGGTGCAGGAAGCCCGGCAGGCGCTGCATGGCATTCGTGACGCAGTGCAGCGCATCAGCGACATGAGCCAGCAGATGGCCACCGCCTCGCAGCAGCAGTCGGCGGTGGCAGAAGATGTTTCGCGGCAGATCAACGGCGTAGCCGGTATTGCCCAGCACAGCGCCCACAGCGCCAACGCCGCCGCCTCGCGCGGTACCGAACTGGAACATGTGTGCGCCGGATTGCGCGCCCTGGTGGAGCGCTTCAACCGCTAAGGCAGGATGCTTTATGGATGATAACTATCGCGCGGCCGTGGACGCGGCCGCGATCTTTTCGGAAACCGACCTGCGTGGGAACATCACCTACGTCAATCAGCAGTTCTGCAGCATCTCGGGCTACAGCCGTGATGAACTGCTGGGGGCCAACCATCGCATCCTCAATTCCGGGCTGCATGAACCGACGTTCTTTGTCGGCATGTGGCGGGCCTTGGTCGCCGGGCGGGTGTGGAAGGGCGAGATCTGCAACCGGTCCAAGGACGGTTCGTTGTACTGGGTGGACAGCACCATGGTGCCATTGGTCGATCCGCTTACAGGCCAGGTGCGCAAGTATGTGTCGATCCGCTTTGACGTCACGGAGAAGCGCCAGCTGCTGCATACCTTGCAGTGGCGGGTGGGCCATGATGTGCTCACCGGCCTGCCCAACCGCGCCTACCTGTCCGACCTGCTGAGCCAGGCCCTGGCCTACTCGCGCCGCGAAAGCATCTCGCTGGCGGTGTGCATGCTCGACCTGGATGGTTTCAAGGCGGTCAACGACGGCTACGGGCATGCCGTGGGTGACCTGCTGCTGGTGGAAGTGGCGCAGCGCCTGAAGAGTATCCTGCGCGGTGGGGATGCCGTGGCCCGGCTGTCGGGTGACGAATTCGTGCTGATCCTGCGCGATGTCGATGATGAGCACCAGCTTCATGCAGCCCTGCAGCGGGTATTGCGTGCATTGGCGGCGCCTTGTGTGGTGCGTGAGCATACGCTGTCGCTCAGCGCCAGTATCGGCGTGACCCTGTACCCGCAGGATGACGAAGACGCCGACACCCTGGTGCGCCACGCCGACCAGGCCATGTATGTGGCCAAGCAGCGCGGGCGCAACCGCTACCACCTGTTCGACGTGTCGCAGGAACAGGAGCTCAAGGCCACCCACCAGACCGTGGCGCGTGTGCGCCGGGCGCTGCGCAACGGTGAGCTGTGCCTTTACTACCAGCCCAAGGTCAACCTGCGCAGTGGCAAGGTACTGGGCTTCGAGGGTTTATTGCGCTGGCAGCGGCCAGGCCGTGGCGTGGTGCCGCCTGGCGATTTTCTGCCATGGGTAGAGCAGACCGACCTGATCGTCGAGATCGGCGAGTGGGTGATCGGGCAGGCGTTGAGCCAGTTGCAGGCCTGGCAGTGCCAAGGGCAGCCCTGGTCGCTGAGCGTGAATATCGCCGCGCGGCATTTGCAGCGCAGTGACTTTGCCGAGCGCCTGCAGCAGTTGCTGGCAGCGTACCCGGGGGTGGAGCCGGCGCGGCTGGATCTGGAAATCGTCGAATCGGTAGCCATCGATAACCTGCAGCATGTCAGCCGCTGCCTGGATGCCTGTCGTGCGCTGGGTGTGCGTTTCTCGCTGGACGATTTCGGCACCGGTTATTCGTCGTTGAGTTACCTGAAACGCTTGCCGACCCAGACGATCAAGATCGACCAGTCGTTCGTGCGTGACATCCTTCATGACCAGGACGACCTGGCGCTGACGGAGGCGGTGATCGGTCTGGCGCGGACCTTTGGCCGCGAGGTGATTGCCGAGGGGCTGGAGAGTATCGAGCACGGCCGGGTACTGATGGGCCTGGGCTGCGAGCTGGCGCAGGGTTACTGCATTGCCAGGCCGATGCCCGCCAGTGAAGTGCAAGCCTGGGCCCAGGCCTACCGGCAGCCAGTGCAGTGGCGTGACCCTTGAAGGCCATCATCGGGCCGTGGTCTTGACCTGCACGGCGGCGCCACCTGCTTGTCGATCAGGGGTGGCTTCGCAGACCTTCGGTGCGGCGCGCTTCAGGGCCAATCGATTCATCGCTCACGCAACCGCTTGTACAGTGTGGTGCGGCTGATACCCAGTCGGCGTGCCACCGCCGACAGGTTGCCATTGGCTTGCTCGACCAGCCCCTGCAGGTCCGTCTCTTCAGTCGCTATCGGCACCGGCGTTTTCGACTCGGCCAGAAAACCCGCTGGAAGGTGCTCGACGCCGACCGGCCCGTTGGCCGCCAACGCCAACGCCACCTGCAGCACACTCACCAGTTCGCGCAGGTTGCCCGGCCAGGGGTGTTGATCGAACAGGTCGATAATGGCCGGGGGCAGCCGCGCAGGTTGCCCCGGCTCGCGGTAGCGGGCATGCACCTGCTCGATCAGCTGGCGCCGGTCACCGCGTTCGCGCAGGGGGGGCAGCACCAGCGTCAGCCCGGCGATGCGGTAGTACAGGTCCTGGCGAAAGCGCCCGGCGCGCACTTCTTCGGCCAAATTGCGATTGCTCGCCGACACCACACGGATATCCACCGCAACCGGTTCGCCACTGCCCAGCGGCTGGATGCTGCGCGACTGCAGTACGCGCAGTAGGCGGGCCTGGGTGGGCAGTGGCATTTCGCCAATCTCATCCAGAAACAGGATGCCGTGGTCGGCCTTGCGGATGAGCCCCGGGTTGCCCTTGTGGTGGGCGCCGGTGAACGCGCCTTTGTCATAGCCGAACAGTTCCGACTCCACCAGCTCGGCCGGGATCGCCGCACAATTTACGGCGACCAGCCGCTGCCTGGCGCGGCTGCTGGCCCTGTGCAGGGTGTCGACGAACACTTCTTTGCCAACCCCTGTTTCACCCTCCACCAACACCGGGATGTCCTTTTCCAATAGCAGGCCGGCTTGTATCAAGGCTTTTTCCAGGCGCGGCTCGGCACTGCCGGCTTCGGGGCGCGGAGTGGTTTCGCGTGGGGGGTGCCACTGGCAGTGAAAGCGGTTGCGCCCGGTGGCCTGCAGAGCGAAGGGCTGTTGGTGGGGATGGCTGAGCAGCTGTTGCAGGGGTAACTGGAACAGTTGCTCGATGTTTTGCCGCAGCGGGTTGACGCCGAGCAGGCTATCGGCCCGGTGATTGGCGGCCAACACCTGTCCGCGCTCATCGAATACCAGCAAGCCGGCCCAAGGGCTGTCGAGGTTGTCGGAGGCGCTGTTGAAGATCAGTTGTGCATGCTGGCCAGCATGTTCGGCGAGGATCAGGCGGTTTTCCAGGCTCTGGCCCATCATGCGCACCAGCCCAAGCGTCTGGCTGGCCGGCAGGTAGCCGTCGCTGGCCACGTCGAGCCCCCCGACCAGCTGCCGTGCGGCGTCGAACAGGGGGGCGGCGGCGCTGGACATGTAGCGGTTCTGGCGCAGGAAGTGTTCGTCCTGGCCGACGTGAATCGCTTCGGCGCAAACCAGTGTGGTGCCCAGGGCATTGGTGCCGACGCCACGTTCGTGCCAATGGGCGCCGGCACTGAAACCATGGTGCTGGCGCGGTTCGATGAAACGCCGCGAGCCCCAGCTGTCGAGCAGGCAGCCACTGGCATCGGCCAGCATCACCAGGTAGCTGGCGTTACCCAAGAGGTGCGCGTAGTGCGGTAGCACTTCCTCGCGGGTCAGGCGCAGCAGGTTTTGGCGCCGCTCCAGCAGGGCGCTGAGCTCGGCGCGGGACAGGCAGTCGAAGTCTGGCGCGTGCTGTGGCTGTAAGCCGTGGTCGCGGCAGCGGTCCCAGGAAGCCTGGATCAGTTGGGTGTGGGTCGAAGTGGATGCGGCCATGGGCCTGTCCTGTGTGATTGTCGTTATGGGGCGGCCGCCGTTCAGTGTTGTTCACGGCTGTTCATTGTCAAACGGGCAAGTGTTCAGTTGTGCAGTGATTGTGTTCACCTGCGAGCCCGCGATTTGCCAGCGCTGCCACCCAGGCCCCGGACCAGAGCATTGGCGAAGGACTGGCACGGAACTGGCTGTACCCGGCAGACAACAATCGCAAAAAGGCCACGCCATGTCCCTGGTGCTGGAGCAGGTCAGCCGTAGCGTCGACAACCAGCCGTGGATCGTCGATGCGTCACTGCGTTTCGAGCCTGGTTCGTTCAATGTGCTGCTGGGACGCACCCTGGCCGGCAAGACCAGCCTGATGCGCCTGATGGCCGGGCTGGACCGCCCGGACCTGGGGCGGGTGCTGATGGATGGCCAGGACGTCACCGGTGTGCCGGTACGGCAGCGCAATGTGTCGATGGTGTATCAGCAATTCATCAATTACCCGACCTTGAGCGTGTACGAAAACATCGCCTCGCCGCTGCGTCAGGCGCGCATGGCCGAGGATCAGATCCGACGGCGGGTGCAGGAAACTGCCGAGATGCTGCGCATCGAAACCTACCTGCAACGCCTGCCACTGGAGCTCTCTGGTGGCCAGCAGCAACGCACGGCGATGGCCAGGGCGTTGGTCAAGGATGCCGCGTTGATCCTCTTCGACGAGCCATTGGTCAACCTCGACTACAAGTTGCGCGAAGGCCTGCGCCAGGAGCTGCGCGAGCTGTTCGCGGCGCGCCATTGCATTGCGGTGTACGCCACCACCGAGCCCAACGAGGCGCTGGCGCTGGGCGGCACCACCACGCTTGTACACGAAGGCCGCATCGTGCAGAGCGGGCCCACCGCCGAGGTCTATCAGCGCCCCTGCAGCGTGCTGGCTGCCGAGTTGTTTTCCGAGCCGCCGATCAACCTGGTGCCTGGCCGTATCACAGGTAACGAGGTGAGCCTGGCCCAGACCGTGCACTTTGCCCGCAATGCCGACCTGCAGCCGCTGGCCGAGGGTGACTACCGCTTCGGCGTGCGCCCCAGCCATATCGCGCTGGTGCCGGCCCATGACGATGACCTGGAGCTGGCGGTGCTGGTGGAGTTGGCCGAGATCAGTGGGTCAGAAACATTTCTGCATGTGCGCAACGAATACTGGCGCATGGTGCTGCACCTTCCCGGGGTGCACGAATACCAGGTGGACACGCCGATACGCGTGTTCATCCCCACGCACAAGCTGTTCGTTTTCGACAGCGCCGGGGTGTTGGTGCAGGCCCCGGGGCTGCGCCAGGCGAGGAGAGGGTGATGGCCGAAATCCGCCTGCGCCAGCTGGCGCACAGTTACAGCAGCCAGCCCGCCAGCGAGGCAGACTATGCCCTGCACGCACTCGAACATGTGTGGGAGCAGGGCGGTGCCTATGCGTTGCTCGGGCCGTCGGGCTGCGGCAAGTCGACCTTGCTCAATATCATTTCCGGGCTGCTGACGCCGTCTCATGGCGAGGTGCTGTTCGACGGCAAGCCGGTCAACCAGCTGTCCCCGCAGGCGCGCAATATCGCCCAGGTGTTCCAGTTCCCTGTGGTGTACGACACCATGACGGTGTTCGACAACCTGGCCTTCCCCTTGCGCAACCAGGGGCTCGATGAAACCCGGGTGCGTGCCCGGGTGGAAGAAATTGCCGACGTGCTCGAACTGACGGCCGTGTTGCGCAGGAAGGCACGCAACCTCTCAGCCGATGAGAAGCAGAAAGTCTCCATGGGGCGTGGCCTGGTGCGCGATGACGTGTCGGCGATCCTGTTCGACGAGCCTCTGACGGTGATCGACCCGCATCTGAAGTGGAAGCTGCGGCGCAAGCTGAAGCAGATCCATGAGCAGTTCAATATCACCATGATCTACGTCACCCATGACCAGTTGGAGGCCTCGACCTTCGCCGACAAGATCGCGGTGATGCACGGCGGACGCATCGTCCAGTTCGGCACACCGCGCGAGCTGTTCGAGCGACCGCGGCATACGTTCGTCGGTTACTTCATCGGTAGCCCTGGGATGAACCTGATCGACGTGCATGCCGAGGCCGGCGCGGTGGTGTTCGGCGATGTCCGGCTGGGACTGCCCGATGGCCTGGGCGAGCGCCTGGCTGCACGGGCGGGCGGGCGGCTGCAGGTGGGCATTCGCCCGGAGTTCGTGCAGCTGTGGGACAGCCCGTTCGAGGGTGCCTACCCGGCACGGGTGCTGGACGTCGAAGACCTGGGTACCTATCGCATCGTCACCCTCGAACTGGGCGGTGTCGCGCTCAAGGCGAGGCTGGGTGAGGACCGCCCGTTACCTGTGAACCAGGCCTGGGTCAGCCTGCCGGCGCAGTGGCTGATGCTGTATGTCGACGATGTGCTGCTGGAGGCCGGGCCATGAACAACAAGGTGCCGAACAACAAGGCCTGGTGGCTGGCGCTGCCAGTGTTCCTGCTGGTCGCGTTCAGCGCGGTGGTGCCGATGATGACGGTGGTCAACTACTCGGTGCAAGACATCTTCGACCAGTCCAGCCGCTACTTCGTCGGCGCCGACTGGTACCGCCAGGTACTGCGCGACCCGGCGCTGCATGACGCATTGCTGCGCCAGTTCATCTACTCGGCCTGTGTACTGCTGATCGAGATCCCGCTGGGTATCGGCATCGCCCTGACCATGCCAACCAAGGGCCGTATGGCCTCGGTGTGCCTGATCGTCATGGCCATTCCGTTGCTGATCCCGTGGAACGTGGTCGGCACTATCTGGCAGATTTTCGGCCGTGCCGACATCGGCCTGCTTGGCGCTTCCCTGGCCAAGCTCGGGGTCAGCTACAACTACGCCGGTGACCCGTTCGACGCCTGGCTCACCGTGCTGGTGATGGATGTCTGGCACTGGACTTCATTGGTGGCGTTGCTGTGCTATTCGGGGCTGCGTGCGATCCCCGACGTGTACTACCAGGCCGCGCGCATCGATCGGGCCTCGGGCTGGGCGGTGTTTCGCCATATCCAGCTGCCCAAGCTCAAGAACGTGCTGGTGATCGCGTTGATGCTGCGTTTCATGGACAGTTTCATGATCTACACCGAGCCTTTCGTGCTGACCGGCGGCGGGCCAGGCAACGCGACCACGTTCCTCAGCCAGACCCTCACGCGCATGGCCGTTGGGCAGTTCGACCTGGGGCCGGCGGCAGCGTTTTCGCTGGTGTACTTCCTGATCATCCTGCTGGTGTCGTGGCTGTTCTACACAGCCATGACCCATGCCGACAAGGACTAGGCCATGAGCACACGCAAATCAATGGCCCTGCTGCTGTACTTCTTCTTCCTGCTGGTGCCGATCTACTGGTTGCTGAACATGTCGTTCAAGAGCAACGCCGAGATCCTTGGCGGCCTCACCCTGTGGCCGCAGGCATTCACACTCGACAACTACCGAGTGATCTTCACCGACGCCAGCTGGTACAGCGGCTACATCAACTCGCTGTACTACGTATGCCTGAACACACTGATTTCGCTGCTGGTGGCGTTGCCGGCGGCCTATGCTTTCTCGCGCTACCGCTTTCTCGGCGACCGCCACCTGTTCTTCTGGCTGCTGACCAACCGCATGGCGCCACCGGCGGTGTTCCTGCTGCCTTTCTTCCAGTTGTACTCATCGATCGGGCTGTTCGATACCCACATCGCCGTGGCGCTGGCCCATTGCCTGTTCAACGTCCCGCTGGCGGTGTGGATCCTGGAGGGTTTCATGTCGGGCGTGCCAAGGGAAATCGACGAAACTGCCTACATTGACGGCTACAGTTTTCCGCGCTTCTTCGTGAAGATCTTCATGCCGCTGATTGGCTCCGGCATCGGCGTCACGGCGTTTTTCTGTTTCATGTTCTCCTGGGTCGAACTGCTGCTGGCGCGCACCCTGACCTCGGTGAATGCCAAGCCGATTGCCGCGGTGATGACCCGCACGGTGTCGGCCTCGGGTATTGACTGGGGTGTGCTGGCGGCGGCGGGGGTGCTGACCATCTTGCCGGGCATGCTGGTGATCTGGTTCGTGCGCAATCATGTTGCCAAGGGCTTCGCCCTGGGCCGGGTGTGAGGAGGGCAACGCATGGACTGGATGGCCTGGACCCTGCCGACAGCGCTGTTCTTCGCCGCTGTGGGCCTACTGCTGCTGGGTATGACCCTGCTTGAACTGCGTCGCCCCTGCGTAGAGCGACGGGGCTTTTTGCCGCTGGTCACCAGCCGTGGTGACCGTTTGTTCATCGGGCTGCTGGCCGGCGCCTACCTGCACCTGCTGGTGGTCGGTGTCAGCGACTGGCCCTTGTGGGTGGCCTCGCTGCTGTCGCTGGCGTGGCTGGCGGTGGTGTTGCGCTGGGGCTGAGCGAGTAGCCCTGTGGGATAACTGAAACGGGAGATCACAATGTTCGACAACAAACACAACAGGCGACATTTGACCCTGGCCGCGTTGCTGGTACTGGCCAGCGTGCAAGGCTCAGCCTGGGCCGACCAGTACGAAGAGGCGGCAAAGAAATGGATCGGCAGTGAGTTCAAGCCTTCGACCCTTACCCCCGAACAGCAGTTGGCCGAATTGCAGTGGTTCATCAAGGCAGCCGAGCCGTTTCGCGGGATGAAGATCAACGTTGTGTCGGAAACCATCACCACCCATGAATACGAATCCAAGGTGCTGGCC
Source organism: Pseudomonas sp. JR33AA (assembly GCF_021378985.1). Taxonomy (NCBI): domain Bacteria; kingdom Pseudomonadati; phylum Pseudomonadota; class Gammaproteobacteria; order Pseudomonadales; family Pseudomonadaceae; genus Pseudomonas; species Pseudomonas sp. JR33AA. The sequence continues at coordinate 388,953 of NZ_JAJSAW010000003.1, read as the reverse complement.
AAGGCTTTCAGTGAGATCACCGGCATCCAGTTGACCCACGACCTGCTGCAGGAAGGCGACGTGGTGGAAAAACTGCAGACGCAGATGCAGTCGGACAAGAACATCTATGACGGCTGGGTCAACGACTCCGACCTGATCGGTACGCACTTTCGCTACGGCAAAGTGGAATCGATCACTGACCTGATGGCCAACGAGGGCAAAGCCTACACCTCGCCGACCCTCGACCTTAAGGACTTCATCGGTATTTCCTTTACCACTGCGCCTGATGGCAAGGTCTACCAACTGCCCGACCAGCAGTTCGCCAACCTGTACTGGTTCCGCGCCGACTGGTTCGAAAGGCCTGAGTTGAAGGCCAGGTTCAAAGAGAAGTACGGCTATGAACTGGGGGTGCCCGTAAACTGGTCGGCGTACGAGGACATCGCCAAGTTCTTCACCGAAGACGTCAAGGAGATCGACGGCAAGCGCGTCTACGGGCACATGGACTACGGCAAGAAAGACCCGTCACTGGGCTGGCGCTTCACCGATGCCTGGTTCTCGATGGCCGGCGGCGGCGACAAGGGCCTGCCCAATGGTTTGCCGGTCGATGAATGGGGCATTCGCGTGGAGGACTGCCATCCGGTGGGTTCCAGCGTGACCCGCGGCGGCGACACCAATGGGCCGGCCGCCGTCTATGCCACGCAGAAGTACGTGGACTGGATGCGTGCTTACGCGCCCAAGGAAGCGCAGGGCATGACTTTCTCTGAAGCCGGCCCGGTGCCGGCGCAAGGCAACATTGCCCAGCAGATATTCTGGTACACCGCGTTCACCGCCGACATGACGAAGCCCGGCTTGCCGGTGGTGAATGCCGACGGCACGCCGAAGTGGCGCATGGCGCCTTCACCGAAGGGGCCCTACTGGGAAGAGGGGATGAAGCTCGGCTACCAGGACACCGGCTCGTGGACCTTCTTCAAGTCCACCCCCGAGAAGCAACGCTTGGCGGCGTGGCTGTACGCCCAGTTCGTCACCTCAAAGACCGTATCGCTGAAAAAGACAATCGTCGGCCTGACGCCGATTCGTGAGTCGGACATCAACTCCCAGGCCATGACCGAGTTGGCACCCAAGCTCGGTGGGCTGGTGGAGTTCTATCGCAGCCCTGCGCGGGTGCAGTGGACGCCGACCGGCACCAACGTGCCGGACTACCCGCGGTTGGCGCAGTTGTGGTGGAGCCATATCGCCGAAGTAGCCAGTGGCGAAAAGACCCCGCAGCAGGCCCTGGATGGGCTGGCCCGCGACCAGGACCGCATGATGGAGCGCCTGCAACGCTCCAATGCCCAGGCGACGTGTGCACCCAAGCTGAACCCGGAGAAGGACGCCCAGTACTGGTTCGACCAGCCGGGTGCGCCGAAAGCCAAGCTGGCCAACGAAAAGCCCAAGGGTGAGACAGTCAGCTACACCGAACTGCTGAAATCCTGGGAGGCGGCCAGGAAGTGATCGGCTGAACACCGTGGTGGCTTCCATCCCTCCTGGGGGACGGACAATCGAATTGCAAGAGCAGGTTCGTTCGCGCAGCGGTCATCCGTCACGGGCAAAAAAAACGGCACCTGCAAAAGGTGCCGTTTTCGCATCACGCGGTATTACTTGTGCAGCTCTTCTGCCGCATACAGCGTGTTCTCCAGCAGACACGCCCGGGTCATCGGGCCAACGCCGCCCGGCACCGGTGTGATCCAGCCGGCGCGTGGCAGGGCAGTCTCGTACACCACGTCGCCGACCAGCTTGCCGTCTTCCTGGCGGTTGATGCCCACGTCGATGACGATGGCGCCTTCCTTGACCCACTCACCCTTGACCAGGCCCGGCTTGCCGGCAGCCACGACCACCAGGTCGGCTCGCCCGACATGGCCGGCCAGGTCCTTGGTGAAGCGGTGGCAGACGGTCACGGTGCAGCCGGCCAGCAGCAGTTCCATGGCCATCGGGCGGCCTACGATGTTGGACGCGCCGACGATCACCGCGTTCATGCCGTACAGGTCCTGGCCGGTGCTTTCCAGCAGGGTCATGATGCCTTTCGGTGTGCACGGGCGCAGCAGTGGAATACGCTGGGCCAGGCGGCCGATGTTGTACGGATGGAAGCCGTCCACATCCTTGTCCGGGCGAATGCGCTCGAGCAGCAAGGAGGCGTCCAGGTGTGCCGGCAGCGGCAATTGCAGCAGGATGCCGTCGACGGCCGGGTCGTCATTGAGACGGTCGATCAGCTCGGTCAGGGCTTGCTGCGTGGTCTCGCTGGGCAGGTCGAAAGCCTGCGAAATGAAGCCGACCTCTTCGCAGTCCTTGCGCTTGTGCGAGACATAGACTTGGGAGGCGGGGTCGGTGCCGACCAGGATCACTGCCAGGCCCGGCGTACGCAGGCCTTGCTGGCGACGCTCCACGACACGTTGAGCGATCTGCTGGCGCAGGCTGGCGGCGATAGCCTTGCCATCGATTAGGTGTGCAGTCATAGACGCGTGATTAACCATCGAGAAGGAACAATAAAGAACGGGCATTCTCGCACGACATGGGCCAAGGGCAAAGGCGGGTGGTCGGGCAAATCCCCTAACCCCTTAAATAATTTAAATTTTTTCGAAAAAGGTGTTGACGACTTTCGGGGTCGACTATAAGATTCGCCGCACTTGTCGGGCACAGCCTAGCACTGGTTGGCTAAGTCGGGCAGAATGAGTGGTTTAACAGTTCCTTGTTAGCGTCTCGTTCGGTTAGGCTTCAAGCTTAAGCGCCCGTAGCTCAGCTGGATAGAGCATCCGCCTTCTAAGCGGATGGTCGCAGGTTCGAGTCCTGCCGGGTGCGCCATTAGGCAGCTTTGGCAAGCAAGTAGGCTGTAATGCAATATGGTGGGCGTAGCTCAGTTGGTAGAGCGCTGGATTGTGATTCCAGTTGTCGTGGGTTCGATTCCCATCGTCCACCCCATATTTTTCAAGGGCGCCTCGATAGCATCTGGCGCCTTTGTTTTAAGCGTTACGCGGACGTGGTGAAATTGGTAGACACACTGGATTTAGGTTCCAGCGGCGCAAGCTGTAAGAGTTCGAGTCTCTTCGTCCGCACCATGCTTCTGTAAGGTTGTACCGCAGGACCGCAATATGGTGGGCGTAGCTCAGTTGGTAGAGCGCTGGATTGTGATTCCAGTTGTCGTGGGTTCGATTCCCATCGTCCACCCCATATTCCTGAAAGGCGCCTAGATCGTGAGATCGGGCGCCTTTTTGTTTTGGGGCTGTGGGGTGCATGCCTTCGGTGTTTTGGTGTCTTTGTTTGAGGTTGAGCGTCGCGCGCGTGGCTCCTGATGTTTCTCCTCGATATCGTGTCGGGTAAACAAGGTGCCTGCCTTGGTTTTTGTGGTGATGCGTAGATCGAGCGCCGCCCGCGCGGCGCATCGCGAGCAAGCTCGCTCCTACATTTGTTTCGGGCCGGTTTCGCCTGTGCCTGCGCGCGCGACCGCCCTGTTTGCCCCCCAAGATATCGAGGTGAGCGCCAAGGGGGCATGCGCGTCTGCCCCAGGAATAATTGGCCCGAAACAAATGTGGAGCGAGCTTGCTCGCGATGCGCCGCGCGGGCGGCGCTCGATCTCGCAGGCGCTGAAAATGTCGTGGTCAGCCACCGCTCGGCCAAATCACCTCCCGCCCCTTGTAATCCACTGGTGGCGCCCCAATAAAAGCTGTTAGATTTCAGCCGGTTGAAACACCGGCTCGTTTGGCTGGCAAAGGACACCACGATGATTGCAAAAGAAGCCCGTCAGGCCCTGGCGCTGCAGCGCTTTGCCGAAGCCAATCCGCAGTTGCTCGAGGAGATCCGCGAGCTGGATGCGGGCGAGCAGGCCCAGCAGATTGAGTGGGCATTCGAGGATGCCGCCGAGGAGCAGGGTATTGAGCCCTGGGAGTTGGCGCTGCAATTGATTGCTGAATCCCCGGAGCAGCTGCAGGCCATGCGCCTGGAAACGCACCGTGAAGTGGCCGAGGCGCTGGGGCTGGAATGGGAGGAATACTGCCAGTTCAACGACATTGATCCTGAATAAAGGAAGCGAAGGCGTTGCTGGTAGTTGTTTGACAAAGTATTTCGGCTGCAGGCCGCCCTCCGGCGCCGTGCAGCCCCTGTTGAAAGCAGGCCTGGCGCTGTGCCGTACGGGCCTTGAAAGTTAATCGACCGGCGTTGTTTTCAGTCGTCCCGTGTGGGGTGACTTCTGCTGCGTGACTCACTAGAATGTTTGCCCTTGATTCTGGAGTCGGGCTAACGCCGGCTAACGTCTGTGCAACGAGGAATATCCATGCAAGTTTCTGTTGAAAACACTTCCGCTCTCGAGCGCCGCATGACCATCGCCGTTCCGGCCGAGCGCGTCGAGAACGAAGTCAACAAGCGTCTGCAGCAGACTGCCAAGCGCGCCAAGATTGCGGGCTTCCGTCCTGGTAAAGTACCGATGACCGTGATCCGTCAGCGTTTCGAGGCGGACGCCCGTCAAGAAGCGTTCGGTGACCTGGTCCAGGCCTCCTTCTACGAAGCCATCGTCGAGCAGAAGCTGAACCCGGCTGGCGCCCCGGCTGTAGAGCCCAAGTCCTTCGAAAAGGGCAAGGATCTGGAGTTCGTCGCCATCTTCGAAGTGTTCCCTGAGTTCACTGTCGCGGGCCTGGAGTCGATCAAGGTCGAGCGCCTGAGCGCCGAAGTGGCTGACAGCGACCTGGACAACATGCTGGAAGTGCTGCGCAAGCAGAACACCCGCTTCGAGGCCGTCGAGCGCGCTGCGCAGAATGACGACCAGGTCAACATCGACTTCGTCGGCAAGGTCGACGGTGAAGCGTTTGCCGGTGGTTCGGCCAAGGGCACCCTGCTGGTGCTGGGCTCCGGCCGCATGATCCCAGGCTTCGAAGAGGGGCTGGTAGGCGCCAAGGCTGGTGAAGAGCGCGTTGTCAACGTGACCTTCCCAGAGGACTATCAGAACCTGGACCTGGCTGGCAAAGCCGCTGAGTTCACCATCACCGTCAACAGCGTTTCGGCACCTGTACTGCCAGAACTGAACGAAGAGTTCTTCGCCCAGTTCGGCATCAAGGAATCGACGCTGGAAGGCTTCCGCGCCGAAGTTCGCAAGAACATGGAGCGTGAGCTGCGTCAGGCGATCAAGACCAAGGTCAAGAACCAGGTCATGGATGGTCTGCTGGCCGCCAACCCGATCGAAGTGCCAAAGGCCCTGCTGGAAAACGAAGTCAACCGTCTGCGCGTGCAGGCTGTTCAGCAGTTTGGTGGCAACATCAAGCCTGAGCAGCTGCCAGTCGAGCTGTTCGAAGAGCAAGCCAAGCGCCGCGTCGTGCTGGGCCTGATCGTGGCCGAAGTGGTCAAGCAGTTCGAGCTGAAGCCGGACGATGCCAAGGTTCGCGAGATGATCGAAGAAATGGCTTCGGCTTACCAGGAGCCTGAGCAGGTCATCGCCTGGTACTACAAGAACGACCAGCAACTGAACGAAGTGCGTTCGGTTGTGCTGGAAGAACAAGTTGTAGATACTGTTCTGCAGAAAGCGACTGTGACCGACAAGTCGGTCTCGTACGAAGAAGCCGTTAAACCAGCCGAGGCTCCTGCCGCTGCTGAGTAACGGTCTTCTCTCGTAGGAAACCTCCACAAGCCAGCCTTCGAGCTGGCTTGTGCGTATTCAAGCCATGACTATTTGGGAGTGAGCGCAGGACATGTCCCGCAATTCTTATATTCAGCAGAGCCCTGACATCCAGGCCGCAGGTGGTCTGGTCCCGATGGTTATCGAGCAGTCCGCCCGTGGCGAACGTGCTTACGACATCTACTCGCGCCTGTTGAAGGAGCGTGTGATCTTCCTGGTTGGCCCGGTAGAGGACTACATGGCCAACCTCGTCGTTGCGCAACTGCTGTTCCTTGAGGCGGAAAACCCGGACAAGGATATCCATCTGTACATCAACTCGCCGGGCGGTTCCGTCACCGCCGGCATGTCGATCTACGACACCATGCAGTTCATCAAGCCGGACGTTTCGACCATCTGCATCGGCCAGGCCTGCAGCATGGGCGCCTTCCTGCTGGCAGCAGGTGCCAAGGGCAAGCGTCATTGCCTGCCTAACTCGCGCGTGATGATCCACCAGCCGCTGGGCGGCTTCCAGGGTCAGGCCACCGATATCGAGATCCACGCCCAGGAAATCCTCAATATCAAGGCCCGTCTGAACGAGCTGCTGGCCTATCACACCGGCCAGGATCTCGAGACCATCAAGCGTGACACCGAGCGTGACAACTTCATGAGCGCCTCGCGCGCAGCCGAGTACGGTCTGATCGACTCGGTCTATGACAAGCGGCAACTGGCCTCCTGAACCGGGGTGTCAGAGCAGGTGGGCGTCGAAAGCGCCTACCTGCGGACTTGAAAAAGCCCGCAATTGCCTTCATCTTGTGTTGCAAGCCTACCGGATTGGATCGATCGAATGACTGACACCCGTAACGGCGAGGACAGCGGCAAATTGCTTTATTGCTCCTTCTGCGGCAAAAGCCAGCACGAAGTGCGCAAACTGATTGCCGGGCCCTCGGTATTTATCTGCGACGAGTGCGTCGACCTGTGCAACGACATCATCCGTGAGGAGGTGCAGGAAGCCCAGGCCGAGAGCAGCGCGCACAAATTGCCTTCGCCGAAAGAAATCAGCGGCATCCTTGACCAGTACGTCATTGGTCAGGAGCGCGCAAAGAAGGTGCTGGCCGTAGCGGTGTACAACCACTACAAGCGCCTGAACCAGCGTGACAAGAAGGGTGACGAAGTCGAACTGGGCAAGAGCAACATCCTGCTCATCGGGCCGACTGGCTCGGGCAAGACCCTGCTCGCCGAAACCCTGGCACGCCTGTTGAACGTACCGTTCACCATTGCTGACGCCACCACCCTGACCGAGGCCGGTTATGTGGGTGAGGACGTCGAGAACATCATCCAGAAGTTGTTGCAGAAGTGCGACTACGACGTTGAAAAGGCCCAGATGGGCATTGTCTACATCGACGAAATCGACAAGATCTCGCGCAAGTCGGACAACCCGTCGATTACCCGTGATGTGTCCGGTGAGGGCGTGCAGCAGGCGCTGCTGAAACTGATCGAGGGCACTGTGGCCTCGGTTCCGCCTCAGGGTGGCCGCAAGCACCCGCAACAGGAATTCCTGCAGGTTGATACCCGCAACATCCTGTTCATCTGCGGTGGTGCATTCTCGGGCCTGGAAAAGGTCATCCAGAACCGTTCCACCAAGGGTGGTATCGGTTTTGGCGCCGAAGTGCGCAGCAAGGAGGAGGGCAAGAAGGTTGGCGAGTCCCTGCGTGAGGTCGAGCCGGACGATCTGGTCAAGTTTGGCCTGATTCCGGAATTCGTCGGCCGGCTGCCGGTACTGGCTACCCTTGACGAGCTGGATGAGGCTGCGTTGATGCAGATCCTCACCGAGCCGAAGAATGCCCTGACCAAGCAGTATGCCAAGCTGTTCGAGATGGAAAGTGTCGACCTCGAGTTCCGCAGCGATGCGCTCAAGGCCGTTGCACGCAAGGCCCTGGAGCGCAAGACTGGCGCTCGTGGCCTGCGCTCGATCCTCGAAGGCGTGCTGCTCGATACCATGTATGAGATTCCTTCGAAAAAGGATGTCAGCAAGGTGGTGATCGACGAGAGCGTCATTGAGGGTACGTCGCAGCCGCTGATGATTTACGAAAACAGCGAGCCGCAAGCCAAAGCCGCGCCAGACGCCTGACTCAGGCAATGGCCGGTTCTCGGTTGCAAGCAAGAAGGGGGCCTACGGGCCCCTTTCTGCTTTTCCTGTGCAAGCGCTTGTAATTTCCCAAGCGTACCCCCACATTAGGTCCAAGCATCATTTCCACCGGTTTCCGGCCATAAGGCCGCTGTAGAGGCGAAATCATGAAGACCACCCTCGACTTGCCTCTTTTGCCATTGCGCGATGTCGTTGTTTACCCGCACATGGTTATCCCGCTGTTCGTGGGGCGCGAAAAGTCCATCGAAGCCCTCGAGGCGGCGATGACGGGCGAAAAGCAGATCCTTCTGCTGGCCCAGAAGAATCCAGCCGACGACGATCCGGGCGAGGACGCCCTGTACCGCGTCGGTACCGTTGCCACCGTGCTGCAACTGCTGAAGCTGCCTGATGGCACCGTCAAGGTGCTGGTCGAAGGCGAACAGCGTGGTACGGTCGAGCGCTTCTCCGAAGTTGAAGGGCACATCCGTGCCGAAGTCTCCCTGATCGACGAAACCGACACTGCCGAGCGCGAGTCGGAAGTGTTCGTGCGCACGCTGCTGTCGCAGTTCGAACAGTACGTTCAGCTGGGCAAGAAGGTGCCTGCCGAAGTGCTGTCTTCGCTGAACAGCATCGACGAGCCAGGGCGCCTGGTCGACACCATGGCCGCGCACATGGCCCTGAAGATCGAGCAGAAGCAGGAAATTCTTGAAATCGTCGACTTGACTACCCGTGTCGAGCACGTGCTGGCACTGCTGGATGCCGAAATCGACCTGCTGCAGGTCGAAAAGCGCATTCGCGGCCGGGTCAAGAAGCAGATGGAGCGCAGCCAGCGCGAGTACTACCTGAATGAGCAGATGAAGGCCATTCAGAAAGAACTTGGCGATGGTGACGAAGGCCACAATGAAGTCGAAGAGCTGAAAAAGCGCATCGAAGCCGCAGGCCTCCCTAAAGATGCCCTGGCCAAGGCTCAGGCAGAGCTGAACAAGCTCAAGCAAATGTCTCCGATGTCGGCTGAAGCGACCGTGGTGCGCTCGTACCTCGATTGGTTGGTGCAGGTGCCGTGGAAGGCTCAGAGCAAGGTGCGTCTGGACCTGACCAAGGCCGAGGAAATCCTCGATGCCGACCACTATGGCCTGGAAGAGGTCAAGGAACGCATCCTCGAGTACCTTGCCGTGCAGAAGCGCGTCAAGAAGATCCGCGGGCCGGTGCTGTGCCTGGTTGGCCCACCCGGCGTCGGCAAGACCTCGCTGGCCGAGTCGATCGCTGCCGCCACCAACCGCAAGTTCGTGCGCATGGCGCTGGGTGGCGTGCGTGACGAGGCCGAGATCCGTGGCCACCGCCGTACCTACATTGGCTCCATGCCGGGTCGCCTGATCCAGAAGATGACCAAGGTGGGCGTGCGCAACCCGTTGTTCCTGCTCGACGAGATCGACAAGATGGGCAGCGACATGCGCGGTGACCCCGCCTCGGCGCTGCTGGAAGTGCTCGACCCTGAACAGAACCACAACTTCAACGACCACTACCTGGAGGTCGACTACGACCTCTCGGACGTGATGTTCCTGTGCACCTCGAACTCGATGAACATCCCGCCGGCGCTGCTGGACCGGATGGAAGTCATCCGTCTGCCTGGCTACACCGAGGACGAGAAGATCAACATCGCGGTCAAGTACCTGGTGCCCAAGCAGGTCAAGGCCAACGGCTTGAAGAAGGAAGAGCTGGAAGTCGACGTCTCGGCGATTCGCGACATCATCCGCTACTACACCCGTGAAGCCGGTGTACGGGGCCTGGAGCGGCAAATTGCCAAGGTCTGCCGCAAGGTGGTCAAGGAACATACCGGGCAGAAGCAGGTCAAGGTCAAGGTGGCCAGCGAGCAGCTGGAGCACCTGCTGGGCGTGCGCAAGTTCCGCTACGGCCTGGCCGAGCAGCAGGATCAGATCGGCCAGGTAACCGGCCTCGCCTGGACCCAGGTGGGCGGCGAGTTGCTGACCATCGAGGCCGTGGTCATCCCCGGCAAGGGCCAGCTGATCAAGACCGGCTCGCTGGGCGATGTCATGGTCGAGTCGATTACCGCCGCGCAGACCGTGGTGCGCAGCCGCGCCCGCAGCCTGGGGATTGCCGCCGACTTCCACGAGAAGCATGACGTGCACATTCACATGCCTGAGGGCGCCACGCCGAAGGACGGCCCAAGTGCCGGTATCGGAATGTGCACCGCACTGGTGTCGGCGCTGACGCAGATTCCGGTACGTGCCGATGTGGCCATGACCGGCGAAATCACCTTGCGTGGCCAGGTATTGGCCATTGGCGGGCTGAAGGAAAAACTGCTGGCGGCACACCGTGGCGGGATCAAGACGGTGATCATTCCCGAGGAGAATGTTCGCGATCTCAAGGAGATTCCTGAAAATATCAAACAGGATCTTCAGATCAAACCGGTCAAATGGATTGACGAAGTCCTGCAAATTGCGCTGCAATACGCCCCGGAGCCCTTGCCAGATGTGGCTCCGGAGATTGTCGCGAAAGATGAGAAGCGCGACGGCGATGCCAAGGAAAGAATTAGCACGCATTAGTAGTTTTCGGCTGGGGGGCTTTCCTTGACAGTTTTTTCGAGGCCTTGCTATAAAGCGGCACGCTATTGTCGTCAGGCCGCCCAGCATTCGTTTCATAAGCTTTTCATTACATACTTAGAAACAAACTCAATAGAGAAATAAGGGGACTTAGAGTGAACAAGTCGGAACTGATTGACGCTATCGCCACATCTGCTGACATCCCGAAAGCTGTAGCCGGCCGTGCGCTGGACGCAGTCATCGAATCCGTCACCGACGCCCTGAAGAAAGGTGACGATGTAGTACTGGTTGGCTTTGGTACCTTCTCGGTCAAGGATCGCGCCGAGCGTACCGGCCGTAACCCGCAAACCGGCAAGGCCATCAAGATCGAAGCCGCCAAGGTTCCAGGTTTCAAGGCAGGCAAAGGCCTGAAAGACGCCGTCAACTAAGTCGTCTTTCAGCCGGACCGGGCCTGGCCTGGTCCGAGCACGCTGATGGCGGGGCGCAAACGTTCCCGCCTGACACGTTTGCTAAGAAAAGGCGCATCCTCGGATGCGCCTTTCTTTTATCAGGATTCTACCCACGCTCCGCGGTTGTCGACGCAGTGGTACAGCCGTTTCTGGGGGACGCATGCTGCAAAATATCAGGGACAATTCACAAGGTTGGATTGCCAAGACCATCATCGGACTTATCGTCGTGTTGATGGCATTGACCGGTTTCGAAGCCATTTTCCAGGCCGCCACTCATAGCCAGGACGCCGCCAAGGTGAACGGCCAGACCATCAGCCAGAACGAACTGAGCCAGGCGGCCGACATGCAGCGCCGTCAACTGATGCAACAGTTGGGCAAGGATTTCGACCCGGCGCTGCTGGATGACAAGTTGCTGCGAGAGGAGGCACTCAAGGGCCTGATCAGCCGCAAGCTGCTGCTGCAAGGTGCTGAGGATGCCAAGTTCGCATTCTCCGAGGCCGCGCTGGATCAGGTGATCTTGCAGACGCCTGAGTTCCAGGTGGACGGCAAGTTCAGCGCTGACCGTTTCGACCAGGTGATCCGCCAGATGGGCTACGGTCGCATGCAGTTCCGCGAGATGCTCGGCGAGGAAATGCTGATAGGCCAACTGCGCACCGGCCTGGCCGGCAGCAGCTTCGTCACCGATCAACAGGTCGATGCCTTTGCTCGCCTGGAGAAGCAGACCCGCGACTTCGCCTCCCTGACGTTCAAGGCCGACCCGGCCGCAGTCAAGGTCAGCGACGAAGAGGTCAAGGCGCACTACGACCAGCACGCCAAGGAGTTCATGTCGCCTGACCAGGTAGTGATCGACTACATTGAGCTGAAGAAGTCGGCTTTCTTCGATCAGGTCAAAGTGACCGACGAAGAGCTCAAGGCCCAGTACGAGAAGGAAATCGCCAACCTGGCCGAGCAGCGCCATGCCGCGCACATCCTCATCGAGGTCAACGACAAGGTCACCGACGCCCAGGCCAAGGCCCGCGCCGAAGAGGTCGAGCAGCGTCTGGCCAAGGGTGAGGACTTTGCCGCTCTGGCCAAGGAGTTCTCTCAGGACCCAGGCTCCGCCAGCAGCGGTGGTGACCTCGGCTTCGCCGGCCCGGGCGTATACGACCCGGCCTTCGAAGAGGCGCTGTACCAGCTGCACAATGGCCAGGTATCTGCTCCGGTGCGCACCGAGTTTGGCTACCATCTGATCAAGCTGCTGGGCGTCCAGGCGCCAGAAGTACCGAGCTTCGCCAGCCTGAAGGACAAGTTGACCCGCGATCTGAAGATGCCACTGGTCGAGCAGCGTTATGTCGACGCCAGCAAGCAACTGCAGGATGCTGCCTACGAGGCTTCCGACCTGGCCCAGCCGGCCCAGGACCTGAACCTCAAGGTACACACCTCCGCCGCCTTCGGCCGCGAGGGGGGTGAAGGCATTACCGCCAACCGTGCGGTGGTGCAGGCTGCGTTCTCTGAAGAAGTGCTGGATGAGGGTGCCAATAGCACCGCCATCGAGCTCGACCCTGAGACCACCGTGGTGCTGCGCGTCAAGGAACACCGCAAGCCAGAGCAACTGCCGCTGGAAGCTGTGGCCAAGAACATCAGGGAGCACCTGGCCAAAGAGAAGGCGACTGCCGAACTCAAGGCCAAGGCAGACAAGCTGATTGGCGGCCTGCGTGACGGTTCCATCGCCGCCGGTAGCGTGCACGAAGGCCAAGGCTGGAAAGCCTATGAAGCAGTCACCCGTGGTGAGGACGGTATTGATCCGGCCGAACTGCAGGCACTGTTCCGTCTGGTCAAGCCGCAAGCCAAGGACAAGCCTGTGTACGGCAGTGTTGTGCTGCGTGACGGTAGCCTGGTGGTGTTGCAGCTCAAGGGCGTAAACGAAGGCGCTACCGCCACCGACGAAGAGAAGCAGCAGATTCGCCGCTACCTCGCGTCACGTGCTGGCCAGCAGGACTTTGCGGCTTACCGCAAGCAGTTGGAAGCCAATGCAGACATCACCCGTTACTAAGGTGTTCGTTGCATGAAGAAACAGGCCGCCTTGTGCGGCCTGTTTCGTTTTCGCCAGCCGCGAGCACGTTCATTGTCGAAGACCTCAGCGCGCTCAGGGGCGGCGCCAACCAGGTTCTACCGCTTCACCCCTTCATAACTGTCCAGCGTATCGCGTGCAATCTCTCGCCCCAGGGCGATAAGCTCCGGCGCTTTGTAGAACTCGAAGAACCGGCACACCCGCTTGGGTACGTTAATCAGCACATCCGGTGGGTAGCCGGCAATCTTGTACTGTGCCAACGAAGTCTGCATGACCTCGAAGCTCTGGTTGATCAAGTCCAGCAGCGACGCCGGCCCCACGTTGTCGATGATGAAAGAGCCGGTGGCCGACTTCGGCGCGCCCTCGCGTTCCGGGGCCGCTGCCGGTTGCTGGCTTTCCGGGTCGGCGCTGTCAAGCCACGGGCTTGGCGGTGCCAACCCCTCGGCGACGATTTCCTTTTCGATGCGGATCAGCTCTTCCGCCGGTTTGCGCCGGAATGGCAAGCGTGAACCCAGCGAGCTCAACAAGGCGTCAAAGCGCATCTTGAACGCCGCCGGGCGCTCGATGACCGGCAACTGGTACTGCTTCTGGTTGGTGGCGTTGAGGTTGACCGCGATGATCAGGTCACAATGGCTGGACACCACCGGCACGATGGGCAGCGGGTTGAGGATGCCACCGTCGACAAGCATGCGGTTGCCTTGCATCACCGGCGTGAACAGGCTTGGAATGGCCGCCGAGGCGCGCATGGCCTGGTGCAGGCAACCCTCCTGGAACCAGATTTCCTGCTGGTTGGTAAGGTCGGCGGCCACTGCGGTGTAGGGTATGCGCAGTTGCTCGATGTTTATTTCGCCGACGATCTTGCGGATCTGCCCGAACACCTTGTCGCCGCGAATCGCACCGAGGCGAAAGCTGACGTCGACCAGGCGCAGCACATCCAGGTAGTCGAGGCTTTCGATCCAGTTGCGATAGTCGTCCAGCTTGCCGGCGGCATAGATACCGCCAATCACCGCGCCCATGGAACACCCTGCGACGCAGGCGATGTCGTAGCCGCGGCGTTCGATTTCTTCGATCACGCCGATGTGTGCATACCCTCGGGCTCCGCCCGATCCCAGTACCAGTGCCACACGTTTACTCATGAACATTCCCCGGCCAGTGCCATCATGGTCCTACAATGCACCCAACGCTGCCTGTGCTTCAATGTAGATTGTGCTGAGCTACTGTAATAAAACTGGCCAGGCAAACCGGCTGGGCACGGCACTTTCCAGCTGTCGGAGCGTCGAACAATCACCGTTTTTCCATAGAGGTATTATTGATGAAAGCCTGGATCTGCCTGCCACTGATTGCCTTGGCCCTAGCTGGCTGCGCGGGCAAGACGGCCTACCGTGACAGCTGCGCGACCCAGCTGGATGCCGCCTGGAAGGAGCTGGACCTGGCCAAGGCCGAAGGCTTCGCCGGTGCTGTAAGTTATTCCAAGGCCTTGTCATTGCTGACGGGGGCCAAGACCCAGCAGCAGTTCGAGGGCTACGAAAGCTGTACCCGCAAAGCCGAAAAGGCGCGATTCTACATTCGTGAATCTCGCGCCGGCCGCTGAACAGGGAGCATCGTATGTCTGCCATGCTCGACCATGTGGTCGCCCAGGTACTGACCTTGCAGGTGCGCTTGCTGGCCTGTCGTGAACGTCTGGCTGCCAATACCGACAGCGAAGCCTTGCACGACCTGCGGATCACCTTGCGGCGCCTGCGCAGTCTGCTGAGGCCGCTGCGTGGGCTGCCTGGCGTGGAGCAACTGGAGGATGCAGCCAGTGCGCTGGGTACCCTTACCACGCCGCTGCGTGATCGCGAGGTGCTGGCGGCTGAGTTGATCGGGCGCGGTCACGTAGCAGCCGGGCAGCGGCGGCTGGAGGGGCGTGACAGGACCTTCGCCAGTGTCGCTGCCAGCCCGCAGCTAACCAGGGTATTGGCAATTCTCGACGCCTTTCCCTTGTTCCTGCGGGCGGCGGACCGGGAGGGGCTGGTCAAATCGTTAAGCAAGCGTATCGACAAACGCCTGGTCAAGCAGTGGCGCAAGTTGCACAAAGCGTTGCAGGACCCGGCTCACGATCGCCACCGCCTGCGTTTGCTGATCAAGCGTGCGCGCTATGGCGATGAGGCCTACCCGCAACTCGATCACGCAGGGAAGAAACTGCAACGCCTGCTGAAAAAGGCACAGGGCGACCTGGGCAACTGGCACGACCGCCTGCAATGGCTGCTGCAAGCGCGCGACGATGCCGACCTGCTCCCCTGCAAGGCCGATTGGGAGCAAGAGCTGCATGAGGCGGAGCGCCAGTCAGATGTGACGCTGGATACCCTGCAACAGGCGCTGGCGCGGCGTTATCACGGAAAATGACCGATATGCGGGCTGATTGCCCGGCGTTTGCTGGCTAGGATGAGCTGACCTTTTTCTTTGCAGGCAGGAGCCGGCCAATGAATTTCAACCAACTGCTCGACGCCGTGCGGGCCAACCCGGATTCCGTCAGCATTCCGCCCAGCTGGGCCCAGGGACGCGCAGCCTTTGGCGGCCTGATGGCGGCCATGGTGTATGAAACCATGCGCCTTAAGCTCTGCGACAGCCGCCCGGTACGCTCATTGGCCATCAGCTTCGTGGCGCCTGCGGCTGCGGATGTACCCATCCGCTTCGAGGTGGAGGTTTTGCGCGAAGGCAAGGCGGTTAGCACGTTGCTCGGCCGCGCCGTTCAGGATGGCCAGGTGGTGACCTTGGTACAGGGCAATTTCGGTGCGGGCCGCCCTTCGGTGGTGGAAGTGCCGGCGTTACCCGCCATTGAAATGCCTGCGCTCGATGAGGCGGCCCCCGAGTTGCCCTATATCAAAGGCGTTACCCCTGAGTTCATGCGCCACGTGGCCCTGCGCTGGGCAGTAGGTGGGCTGCCGTTCAGTGGCAATCAGTCGCGCAAGATGGGCGGCTGGGTGCGTTTGCGGGATGTGGTTGAAGAGCCGGTCAACGAGGTGCACTTGCTGGCGTTGGTCGATGCCTGGCCGCCCAGCCTCATGCCGTTTCTCAAGCAGCCCGCTGCGGGCAGTACGCTGACCTGGACCATCGAATTCATCCAGCCAACGGCGAAGCTGTCGACCCTGGACTGGTGCCGGTACTGCGTGGAGACCGAGCATGCACGGGATGGTTATGGGCATGCTGCCGCGGCGTTGTGGACGGCGCAGGGCGAGTTGTTGGCCTTGAGCCGGCAGACCGTCACCGTTTTTGCCTGATCCTTGCCAGGCTGCTCTTAAGGGGCGCTCCGGCAGCTGATTCAGTGTCGGTGCTTGTGCCGTTCCCGCCAGGCCCTCCACCAGGCCCCGCTCAGCACAAAGCGCGGAAAGGTGATGAACTGCTCGGTCAGTAAGCGCTGCATGGCATCCTGGCGGTTGGCGAACGGCTCGGGCTGCTGGGCTTCAAGGCGGTGGCCTTGACGCTGCAGGCCCAGCGCGGCGACCAGGGCAATCACGCCCACCGCGATCTGGCCGAGGTCGAAACCGAACAGGCCGGACAGCACCAGCAGTGTCCCTAGAATGAACAACGGCACAGCAATCAGGTGCAGCACCAGGTTGGCCGGGTGGCGGTGATTATGGTGATAGCCGCGCCATTGCCAGGCGGGAAGATTGGGCAGGCGTTTGCTCATGGGGCTTTCCTCTCGGTCATGCCCAAAGCTTAGTGCGGCCCCCAAGCGAGGGCCAATCGAACCTGGCTATGGTGACTATAGCTTGAGCTGGCCAATGGCCTTGTTCAGTTCGCCGGCCAGGGTCGCCAGCTCGCTGCTGGTGGTCGCCGAACCGACCGTCTGCTGGACGGTCCGCTCGGTGACATCGCGGATGCTTACCACCGCGCGGTTCATTTCCTCGGCTACCTGGCTTTGCTGCTCGGCCGCTACGGCGATCTGGGTATTGCTTTCGCGCATCTGCGCCACGGCACCGGTGATTTCAGCCAGCGCCTCACCGGCTTCCCGTGCCTGACGCACGCAGTCGTCGGCCTTGTACGAACTCTCCTGCATAAACTCCACCGCATCGCGGGTGCCCGACTGCAGGGCCGAAACCATGGTGGTGATCTCATCCGTAGAGGTTTGCACGCGTTTGGCCAGGTTGCGCACCTCATCGGCCACCACGGCAAAGCCGCGGCCCAGATCGCCGGCGCGCGCGGCTTCGATGGCAGCATTAAGCGCCAGCAAGTTGGTCTGCTCGGCAATACTGTGGATCACACTGACTACACCGTTGATCTTCTGGCTGTCCTCGGCTAGCTGGCGAATCATCTCGGCCGTTTGCTGCACGCCGCTGGAGAGCCCGGAAATCGAATCCTGCACGCGGCTGACCACCGCTTGGCCGCTGCCGGCCAAGGTGTCGGCGGTTTGTGACAAATCGCGGGTGGCACCGGCGTGCTGGGCAATGTGGTGCACGGTCGCCGACATTTCGTTGATGGCGGTGGCGGCCTGGTCGGTTTCACTCTGCTGGCCGAGCATGCCATGGCGTACGTCGCTCATGCTGGCGGCCAGGCGTGCAGCGCCCGAGTCCAGCTGTGCCGCGCTGTGTGCGACGGTGCTGACCACGCGGTGATAGGTGGACTGCATGGCGTTGAAGGCCCCGGCCATCTGGCCGACCTCGTCGCCACTGGCTAGCGGTACACGGGCCGACAGGTCGCCGGTTTTTTCCACGTGCAGCATCACGTCCTTGAGGGTGTTGAGCTGGCTGAGTAGGAAGCGGATCAGCAGTTGGGAGGCGCCGAGCATGGCCAGCATCAGGATCAGCACGCACACCGCGTAATTGGTGAAGCGATCGAAGAAGACCTGGCGCAGGCTGGGGGACTGGGCCAACACAGCGAACTGCTGGTCGCCACTGCGCAGCACCTGTGCGCCACGCAGTGGGTTTTCACCAAGGATCCAGGCGCTTGGCAATGCTACCCAGCCTTGGGCGTTGCGCAGAGTATCGAGCGCCTCCCCGGCGTAGCTTGGCGTTTGCCCTGTTGACCAACTGATGACGTTGGCCGGGCGTGGCAGTGCTTGCCCGGCTGGCCAGGCGGCCAGCAACTGGGCTTGCGCGACCGCCTGGCCCTGAGCCGCCTCGGCACGTGCGAGCTGCTCCAGGTGCACGGCGTACAGCACCAGCAGCAAGGTGGTGACAAAGGCCACGGCGTTGACGGCCCAGAACTTGTATTTCAGGGAAACATTGCTAAGCCAGGCACCCATGGGCAGGTCTTCTCTGAGTTGAGCGGAAACAATATTGGCAAGGTGCCATCATTGTGCCCTCATTCTCCTGGACATGTGTTGATGCATATCAACGGTGTTTACCCGCCCCGCAGAAACACGCGAGATTCAGGGGAGCTGGAAAAAAGCCCGCGCCGTTGCCGTGGTATGCGCCGCCGTGTGCTCGGCTGATTCACCGCGATGCAAGGCCACCTCGCGCAGTACCTCCGGCAAGAACGCCGGCTCGTTGCGTCCGCTCTTGGGCTTGGGCCGTAAGCTGCGCGGCAGCAGGTAGGGTGCGTCGCTTTCCAGCATCAGCCGGCCTTGAGGAATGTTGCCCACCAGCGGGTGCAGGTGGGTGCCGCGGCGTTCGTCGCAGATCCAGCCGGTAATGCCGATGTGCAGGTCCAGGTCCAGATAGGCGAACAGCGCCTCGCGCTCACCGGTGAAGCAGTGCACCACCGCGCCGGCCAGGTGGTCGCGGTAGTCCTTGAGAATCGCCAGCAAACGCTCGCTGGCATCGCGCTCGTGCAGGAAAACCGGCAGGCGTAGCTCTGCAGCCAGTGTCAGCTGGGCTTCCAGGGCTTTTTCCTGCAGCGGGCGAGGGGAAAAGTCGCGGTTGAAATCCAGTCCGCATTCGCCCACCGCGCGTACACGCGGTTCGCTCAACAACAGTCGCAGCTGGCGCTCGCTGTCGGCATCCCAGGCCTTGGCATCGTGAGGGTGTACGCCGGCCGTGGCGAACAGGTGCGCGCCGCTGGCATCCAGTTGTTGGCACAGCGTCAGGGCTTGTTCGCTGACCGCCAGGCTGGTGCCTGTCAGCAGCATTTGCGTAACGCCGGCCTCCAGCGCGCGCTCGACGATTGCAGCCTGTTGGTCGTGGAAACTGCTGTTGGTCAGGTTGACGCCGATATCGATCAGTTGCATGGTGCTATCTCGTGCCGCGGGGCGGCCAGCATAGCAAAAAGCGCGTTTTTCTGAAAAAACCAAGAACTTCATGCTGTTGCCGTGGTCATTTACCGTCTTTTATCACTTGGCGGTGCAACCCATGGATGCCGCTCACCGACCACGGACACGTTTTCGCATGCAGCGATGCTGGCTCATTTTTCTGCTGACGCTGGGGTTGATCTTTAACGGCCCCGCCCAGGCGCGCTCGCCCGGCCCACAGCAGCACATACCGCCTGCCAAGGTGCGTGACCTGCCGCAGATTCGCACCAGCAAGGTACTGCGAGTGCTGGTCAACCAGAGCCGCAACAGCTCCGGTGAGGTCAAGGGTGAGCCGGTCGGCATCGAGTATTATCGCCTGCGTGCCCTGGAGCATTTCCTCAATGCTCGTACCGCCGACGACCAGCAGATCCAGCTAAAGCTCATCCCGCGGGCCAAGGAGCAGTTGCTGGGCGCCCTGGCCCGCGGCGAGGGTGACCTGGCCGCGCCAGGCGAGCTGCTTGACCCCACTACGGTGAGCGCTGTCCGCAGCAGTGCGCCGATACTCGACCAAGTGCCGCTGATGCTGGTTGGGCGCAAAGGCGAGCGAAGTTTCAGCAAGGCTGAACAGTTGTCAGGGCGAACCGTGGCGTTGACCAGCGCCAGTGCCGCCGGACCGCTGATTCAGCAGGTCAACCAGCAACTGGCGCTGCGCAAGCGGCCGCCGATCAAAGTGGAATGGGTCGATTCGACGCTGGCGGTGGAGGATGTGCTGGAGATGGTACAGGCTGGCATCTACCACCTGACCGTGGTCGAGCAGCCCATTGCCCGGCGTTGGGCTCGGGTTATGCCGCGCCTGCGCCTGGACAGCCGGGTGCGCCTGGGGGCGCCGCAAGCCATGCGCTGGTATGTCGGGCGTGATGCGCCGCAATTGTTGGCCGCAGTCGATCACTTTCTGCAAGGTTACCGCGCGCCCGATAACCAGGATGCGGCGTTCGAACGCATCTACCGCCGCCAGTACCGGGTACACAACCCGTTGGCCAACAAAGACCGCCAGCGTCTGGCATCGGTGCGGGCGGTGTTGCAGAAACATGGCCAGGCGCAACAGATCGACTGGCTCAACCTGGCTGCATTGGCCTTCAAGGAGTCGACGCTCAACCCGGCTGCACGCGGTACTGGCGGTGCCCATGGCCTGATGCAGATTACCCCTTCGGCGGCCCAGCGGGTGGGGGTGAGCAATACTGCGACGGTAGACGGCAATGTCATGGCCAGTGCCCGTTACCTGGCGCTTATCCGGCGCAAGTTTTTTGCCAGTGCCAAGATCAACGAGCGTGAGCGCATGGCCTTTGTGCTGGCAGCCTACAACCTCGGCCCCGAGCGGGTTCAGGCCATGCGCGCAGAGGCTCGACGGCGAGGGCTCAACGGTAACCAGTGGTTTTTCCAGACCGAACGCATCGCCATGGAGCAAGTGGGGATGGGGCCGGTCAATTTCGTCAATAGCATCAACAAGTACTACCTGGCGTTCAACCGCGAACGGGCGGCACTGGAGCGCGTAGCGAAGCGTTAACAATCGTTTTTATCGATTGTTATGTTGGGTTTTTTGCGATTTTCATATCTATGGGATTGATTATGATGGCGCCCATCCCCACACAGCTGCTTCACTTCAAGGACGCTTCGACATGAATAACACTACCCTCAACGCTCTGTTCTCCACACGTGCTGGCGCTGGCTTAAGCGTTATCCGCATTCTGGTCGGCATCATCTTCATGGCGCATGGTGCGCAAAAACTCTTCGGCCTGTTCGGTGGCTACGGTCTGGAAGGCACCGGCCAATGGATGGAAAGCATTGGCCTGGCGCCGGGTTACTTGATGGCCCTGCTGTCCGGTAGTGCCGAATTTTTCGGCGGCCTGGCCCTGGTGGTCGGCCTGCTGGCTCGCCCGGCAGCCCTGGCGCTGACGGTGACCTTGATAGTGGCGATCGTTTCGGTGCACATCGGCAACGGCCTGTTCATGTCCAACAACGGCTATGAGTTCGCCCTGGCGCTGTTGGCCGGCACGGTTGCAGTCATGATCGAAGGCGCTGGCCGCTTCTCGCTCGACCGCCTGATCGCCCGGTAATCATCTGCATGCTGTGAGCGACGAGCCGCAGGCAAGCGCGGGCCAATACTCGGCTTGTTCTTGCTTGCGGCTTGTCGCTTGCAACTTGGGGCTCATCGCTCTAGCATACCGCCTGCGCCGATTTAAACAGCTACTTGCGGGGCGCAGGAAAGCCCACCCTCCGGGCCGTCCGAAATACCGCTAAAGCGCTGGTTCGGTGACGCCTCCCACCGCTGCCCAGCGGGATTCGCGAGGCGGAGATAAGCTCCATGAGTTGCCCACGTACCAGTGTCTGTTTGAGCCCTTTGCCTGCCAGCCAGGCGTCCCGCACACCGCGCATCCTGCTCGGCGGGCGACATCAGCCCACCCTTTTGCGTCATCTTGAAGGCCTGTCACGGCGCAAGGGGCAAGCGCGTGCCTTTCTGATCCAGTTCGCCGACAGTAGCTGCCACCTCGCGCAGTATGGTAATGACCGTTTCGACCTGGCTGTGATCCAGGCGCCGGCACCGGACGAGGCCGCCGAAGTCATAGGCCATCTCACCCGCATCGCGCGTCAAGGCCTGATTACCCGCCGCTGAGGAATGCGCTATTGAGCACCAATATCATCACCACAGAAGGCCATGAGGCGCTGAAGAAAGAGTTGGACCACCTGTGGCGTGTGTATCGTCCGGAAATCACCCAGAAGGTTGCCTGGGCGGCTTCGTTGGGGGACCGCAGCGAGAATGCGGACTACCAGTACAACAAGAAGCTGCTGCGCGAAATCGACCGCAGGGTGCGATACCTGCGCAAGCGGCTTGAAGATGTGAAAGTGGTGGCGTACTCGCCCGAGCAGGAAGGCAAAGTGTTTTTCGGCGCCTGGGTTGAGATCGAGAACGACGAGGGCGAGACCATGAAATTTCGCATTGTCGGCTACGACGAAATCTACGGGCGCAATGATTACATCTCGATCGATTCCCCCATGGCGCGCGCCTTGCTGAAGAAGGAGGAGGGTGATGAGGTGGTGGTGCATACACCTACCGGTGAAGCGACCTGGTATGTGAGCAGCATCCGTTACGGCCAGGGCGTCTCGATGGACTGACTGGCCCGTCGTGGGCCAAGGTGAGGCATGTGCTGTCCCTGCGGAAGCGCTGACAGCCAGGCCTCAAGCCTCGCGCAATACCGCCAGCGGGCTGGCATTCAACGCCCGCCGTGTGCCCAACACCCCCGCACCCCCTACCAGCAGTGCCCCCATCAGCGGCAACACCAGCAGCCACGGGTGCGGGCTCCACTGCAAATCGAAGGCGTAGCGGTACAGCACCCAGGTAATCAGTTCGCAGCCCACGGCCGCCAATAGCCCGCTGGCGGCACCCAGCAGGCCGAACTCGATACGCCGGGCCTTGACCAGCAAAGGCCGCGGCGCGCCCAGTGCGCGCAACAGTGCGCCTTGGCGAATGCGCTCGTCCAGCGTGGCCTGCAAGCCAGCGAACAGCACCGCCAGCCCGGCGGCCAGCACGAACAGCAATACATACTCCACCGCCAAGGTTACCTGGGCGAGGATGCTGCGCAGTTGGTCGAGCAAGGCATCCACCTGCAGGATGGTCACCGCCGGAAACGCCCGCGACAGCGCGACGACATCCAGGTCATGCCCCGGTGCCAGGTAGAAACTGGTCAGGTAGGTGGTTGGCAGCCCCTGCAGCGTGCCAGGCTGGAAGATCATGTAGAAGTTCGGCTGGAAGCTGTCCCAATGCACGTTGCGCAGGCTGCTCACGCGGGCCTGGCGCTGCTGACCACCAATGTCGAACGTCAGCAGGTCGCCCATGTGCAGTTTCAAGCTGCTGGCCAGTTCCGCCTCCACCGAAACCCCGGGGATATCGTTGTCGGCTGGCAAGGCTTGCCACCAGCTGCCGGCGGTCAGCACGTTGCCTTCGGGCAACTCGGCCGCCCAGGTCAGGCTGAGGTCGCGCTGCACGGCGCGCTCGCCGGCCGAGTCCTTGCTGACCACCTGCTGTACCGGTTTTTCGTTGATTTGCACCAGGCGCCCGGGCGTCACCGGGTACAGCGGCGCTGAAGTGGCATTGACCTGGTGCAGGTGCTGAACGAACGGTTCACGGTCATCCGGCAGGATGTTCAGGGCGAAGTGGTTGGGCGCATCCTTGGGTAGCTGTGCCTGCCAGGTATCGAGCAGCTCTGCGCGCAGCAGGGCGACCAAGGCCATGGCCAGCAGTATCAGGCCGAAGGCCAGGGCCTGGCCTGCCGCAGCCATGGGGTGGCGTAAGAGCTGGCCCAGCCCCAGGCGCCAGGTGAGTGGCGCACCGGCCAGCAGCTGGCGCAGGCTGCGTAACCCGAGCAGCAGCAGGCTGCCCAGCACAAGCGCAGCGACCAGGCCGCCACCGAGCAGGGCGAAGGTGAGCAGCAGGTCGAGGCTCAGGCGCCACATGATAAGGCCCAGGGCGAGCAGGGCGGCGCCGTACACCAGCCAACTGCTTGCAGGTATCGGCAGCAGGTCACGGCGTAGCACGCGCAGTGGCGGCACCTGGCCCAGCGCTGCAATCGGCGGCAAGGCAAAGCCAGCCAGTGCCACCAACCCGGTACCGATACCTGCCAGCGCTGGAACGATGCCGCCGGCGGGCACCACGCTCGGCAGTAAACCGTGTAGCAGGCGGAACAGGCCCAGCTGAGCCAGCCAGCCGAGCAAGGCGCCGGCCAGGGCAGCGACCAGGCCGAGCATGGCCAGTTGCAAGCAGTACAGGCCCAATGCCTGGTGGCGTGACAGGCCCAGGCAGCGCAGCAGGGCGCTGGCGTCCAGTCGGCGTGCAGCATAGCGACTGGCCGACAGTGCCACGGCCACGCCTGCCAGCAACACAGCCACCAGGCTGGCCATGTTCAGGTAGCGTTCGGCTTTGCCCAGCGCGCCGCCGATCTGTTGGTTGCCATCCCGGGTGTCACGCAGGCGCTGGTTGGCGGCCAGGTCTTTTTCCACAGCGTGACGGTACTGCGTCAGCGCCTCGGTATCGCCGCGCCACAGGTCGCGGTAGGTGACCCGGCTGCCCGGCTGGATCACGCCGGTGGCTTCCAGGTCGGCCAGGTTCATCATCACGCGCGGGGTAAGGCTGTAAAAGTTGTTGGCGCGGTCCGGTTCGTAGGTAAGCACACGGCTCATGCGCAGGGTTTTCATGCCCACGTCGATGCTGTCACCGATCGCCAGCCCCAGTGCCGCCAACAGGCGCGGTTCGACCCACACTTCGCCAGGGGCGGGGCCGCCGCCGGGTGTCTCTTCGGCATAGGGGGCCGGCGCGCTGCGCACTTGCCCGCGCAATGGGTAGCCGCCGTCGGCAGCCTTTACGCTGGACAGCTGGATGCCATTGTCGCCGCCGACCACGCTGGTGAACTCGACCACGCGTGCATGGCGCAAGCCCAGTGCCTTACCCGCATCGAGTTGTTGCTCGCGGGCCGGTGCGCTGCCCTGCAGTACCAGATCGGCGCCCAGGAACTCGCTGGCGCGCAATTGCATGGCGCCGTTGAGGCGGGCGCCGAAATAGCCGATGGCGGTGCTGGCGGCTACCGCCACCAACAGGGCAAAGAACAGCACGCGCACTTCGCTGGCGCGAACATCGCGCAGCAACTGGCGCAGTGCCAGGCCACACAGGCGGGACAGCGGCATATGGCTCACCGGGCCTCCATCGGCGCCACAAGGCGGCCCGCGTCCAGGCGGATCTGGCGCCGGCAGCGGCGGGCCAGGCGTTCGTCATGGGTGACCAGCACAAGGGTAGTGCCGCGCTCCTTGTTCAGCTCGAACAACAAGTCGCTGATGCGCTCGCCGGTGTGGCTGTCCAGGTTGCCGGTGGGCTCATCGGCGAACAGCACCGCAGGCTGCGCGGCGAAGGCGCGGGCGATTGCCACGCGCTGCTGCTCGCCGCCCGACAGCTGCCGAGGTGTGTGGCTCAGGCGCTTGCCCAGGCCGACCCGCTCCAGCAACGTGCGAGCCTGTTCGCGGGCATCGCGGCGGCCGTCCAGTTCCAGCGGCAGCATGACGTTTTCCAGTGCATTGAGGCTGTCGAGCAGTTGGAACGACTGGAACACGAAACCCACATGTTCGGCGCGCACACGGGCGCGCTGGTCTTCATCCAGTGGCCCCAGGTCGTGGCCGGCGAGCATGACGTTGCCTGCGCTGGGGCGGTCGAGGCCGGCGAGCAAACCGAGCAGGGTCGACTTGCCAGAGCCCGAGGCGCCGACGATGGCCAGGCTGTCGCCTCGGGCCAGGTCGAGAGACAGTGCGTGGAGGATGGTAAGGTCACCTTCCGCGCTGGGGACCACTTTGCTAAGGTTCTGCGCAACGAGAATGCTGGGGCTCATGGAGAATCCGATGCGAGTGTGGTGGTTGAGTGCCGGTCTGGCCCTGTATTGCCTGGCCCAGAGCGCAGCGGCAGGAACACTGCTGGTTGTTGGCGATAGTATCAGTGCCGGTTTTGGCCTGGATAGCCGCCAGGGCTGGGTGTCTCTCTTGCAGGCCCGCCTCAGGGACGAAGGTTTTGACGACAAAGTGGTCAACGCTTCGATCAGTGGCGATACCAGCGCAGGTGGCCAGGCGCGGCTGCCGGCGCTGCTTGCAGCACATAAACCGAACCTGGTGGTGCTGGAGCTGGGCGGCAACGATGGCCTGCGCGGGCAGCCGCCTGCACAATTGCAACAAAATCTTGCCTCGATGATCGAGCGTTCGCGTCAGGCAGGGGCCAAGGTGCTGCTATTGGGCATGCGCCTGCCGCCCAATTATGGTGTGCGTTACACCACCGCCTTTGCCCAGGTGTATGAACAGCTGGCAGCGGACAAGCAAGTTCCTTTGGTGCCGTTTTTCCTCGAAGGGGTAGGGGGCGTACCTGAACTGATGCAGGCTGATGGCATCCATCCGGCCCAGGGTGCTCAGCAGCGCCTGTTGGAAAATGCCTGGCCAGCGATAAAACCCTTGCTGTGAAGCTTTAAACGGGGGCGCCTTTCGGCTAATGTTGCGCCCCCCGTTTCGAGTGCTTCAAATGCCGCGCCCTGCCTGGTCCCTGTATGCCTATCAACTGATCGAGCCCGACGAGCAGCTCGACCTGTTCGCCTGCCAGGAAATCCGAGTCCACCTCGTGGCCCGCCAGCTTGAGCTGGGCGTGCCGGTCGACCGTACCTTGTGCGGCGGCCTGCTGCCAGCA
The DNA here is from genome assembly GCF_021378985.1 of Pseudomonas sp. JR33AA. Lineage (NCBI taxonomy): Bacteria > Pseudomonadati > Pseudomonadota > Gammaproteobacteria > Pseudomonadales > Pseudomonadaceae > Pseudomonas > Pseudomonas sp. JR33AA. The sequence continues at coordinate 362,769 of NZ_JAJSAW010000003.1, read as the reverse complement.
CAGCCGCGCTGGTCGGGGGTGCCGCGATCGATCTACCGCGATGGCCGCCTGTGTGAGCTGTGCCGTGCCATCCTCGATGCCCAGCGGCGCGGTATGCGCCCGGTGTGGCCTGAGCTGCATGGCAGCTGAACGACAACCACCTTTCATCATCTGAAACGCTTGCAACGTGCCAATGCCTCCCGCTTGCATCGAGGCGGGTGTACAATCGATTCTCTTGACCCATCTTTCGAAGGATTTACCGGATGTTGCCGCGCTTTCCTGCCGTCACCCGTAGCCTGTCCCTGGCCGCCCTGTTGGTAGCGGGCCCCGCTGCTGCGCTGGAGCTGCCACTGCCACCGCCCGGTGAAGACATCGTCGGCCAGGTGCAGGTGATCAAGGCAAAGTACGAGGACACGTTCGCCGATATCGGCACCGCAAACGACCTCGGCTACCTGGAAATGATTGCCGCCAACCCCGGCGTGGACCCTTGGCTGCCGGGCGCCGGCACCGAGATTATCCTGCCGACCCGTTTCGTCCTGCCGCCGGGCCCACGCGAAGGCATCGTCATCAACCTGGCCGAGTACCGCATGTACTACTTCCCCAAGGGCGAGAGCGTGGTGTACACCTTCCCGCTAGGCATTGGTCGCGAGGGGTGGGGGTCGCCGATCGCCAACACCAAGATCACCGCCAAGACGCCCAACCCGACCTGGACGCCGCCCGCTTCGATTCGCAAAGAGCACGCCGAGGACGGTGACATCCTGCCGACCGTGGTGCCGGCGGGCCCGGACAACCCGCTGGGGCCGTTCAAGTTCACCTTGGGCGTACCGGGCTACCTGATCCATGGTTCGAACAAAAAGTTCGGCATTGGCATGCGCACCAGCCACGGTTGCTTCCGCATGTTCAACAACAACGTGCTTGAACTGTCGAAGATGGTGCCGGTGGGGACTCCGGTGCGCATCATCAACGAGCCTTACAAGTTCGGCATCAGCGCCGGCAAGGTCTATCTTGAGGCACACACGCCGCTGGATGACCAGGGTAACCCGTCAGTGGTCGACAAGCACACCGCCGTTATCAATGCCTTGCTCAAGCGTGAAGACTTGGCCAATAACCTACGCATGAACTGGGACATGGTGCGTGACGTGGTGGCTGCAGAAGATGGTATGCCGGTAGAAATTGCCGTGCCGGTGGAAAACCAAGGGGCTGCACCGATGGTGTCGAGCATTCCGCCCGAACTGCAGTAAGGTAATTTCGACACGCCCAGGGCCTGCCTTAGTGCAGGCCTTTTCGTACCTGCTTGCTGCGTTTGCTGGTTCAAAGGCAATAAAAAAGCCGACCCACAAGTGGGTCGGCTCCTTAACAATCCGCGAGGATTATTACTTGCGGCTGGCTTTGTCCAGCATACGCAGAGCGCGCTCGTTGGCTTCGTCAGCGGTCTGCTGAGCCTTCTGAGCGGCTGCCAGTGCGTCGTCAGCCTTACGGTAGGCTTCGTCAGCACGAGCTTGAGCGCGAGCTGCTGCGTCTTCAGTCGCAGTCAGACGAGCTTCGGTTTCTTTGGATACGCTGCTGCAACCGGTAGCCAGAACTGCGGCCAGAGCCAGAGCAGAGAATTTCAGAACGTTGTTCATCGTGTTCCCCTTCAAGGACTTTCTATTAAATAGCCATCTCTCAGGAAAGAGAAACTGGCCGGCGTACATAGTACCCATTACTTGTAGTAAGTAAACTGACAGAGCGCAAGAACTGCAAAAAAAATGTGGCTTGACTCCGCGCCGACAAGATTTGCGACGTGTCTGTGAAAAAAATGTGCAGGGTTCGCAAGCGGTTGTGGTACAGGAACTTTTTTGGTGAACTAAGGGTGACTTTAACTGTCGACCAGCGTCTCAAGCCCTAGAACATCCGGTGGCTGTTGGGCGGGCTTGGGAAAGTCACCCGGGCGGCGTTTTGTCCTTTTTAATCGCCACCACCTTGAGCAATCCTGCCAGCGGTGCCTACTATCTTGTGAGTGCCAGGCGATCCGAACGATTACAATCGTCCCATGGTCGAAGCGGCAACAGGTGGCGTAGAGGATTCTGTGCCGGATAAACCACCATCGGTTAAGGTAAGGGTCTGCCGAGAAGACCTGCGAGGAGTAGTGATGAGCGAAGCGCTGACCATCCACCATGACCAGGCTGGTCATCAGTTCGAGACCAACGTGGACGGTCATCGTGCCTACCTGACGTACATGGATCTGGGCAAGCAGACGCTGGATATCTATCGCACCTTCGTGCCCAACGCCCTGCGCGGCCGCGGGATCGCTGCTGCCCTGACCGAGCGGGCTCTGGAGTACGCCGAGCAGATGGGCTACACGGTGATCCCGTCTTGCTCGTATGTAGAGCGTTACATGGAGCGCCAGCAGCGGCATTCGAGCAAGGCTTGAGCTGACACAGGCACCAGACACAAAAAAACGCCGGGCAATGCCCGGCGTTTTTTATTCGCGCAAGGTTCAGCTGCGCTTACGCTGCGGCAGCACATCCTTGAGCTTGGCATGCATGCTGCGCAGGGTTTTCTCGGTAGCCGACCAGTCGATGCAGGCGTCGGTGATCGACACGCCATACTGCAACTCGTCCAGGTTTTTCGGAATGGACTGACAGCCCCAGTTCAGGTGGCTTTCGACCATCAGGCCGATGATCGACTGGTTGCCTTCGAGGATCTGGTTGGCGACGTTCTCCATCACCAGCGGCTGCAGGGCCGGGTCCTTGTTTGAGTTGGCGTGGCTGCAGTCGACCATGATGTTGGCCTTGATCTTGGCCTTGGCCAGGTCCTGTTCGCACAGGGCGACGCTGACCGAGTCGTAGTTCGGCTTGCCATTGCCGCCGCGCAGTACCACGTGGCCGTATGGGTTGCCCTTGGTGGTGACGATCGACACACCGCCTTCTTGGTTGATGCCCAGGAAGCGGTGCGGCTTGGACACCGACTGCAGGGCATTGATGGCAACGGTCAGGCCGCCGTCGGTGCCGTTCTTGAAACCCACCGCCGAGGACAGGCCCGAGGCCATCTCGCGGTGTGTTTGCGATTCGGTGGTGCGGGCACCGATGGCCGACCAGCTGATCAAGTCTTGAAGGTATTGCGGGGAAATCGGGTCGAGCGCTTCGGTGGCGGTCGGCAGGCCCATTTCGGCCAGGTCCAGCAGCAGCTTGCGGCCGATGTGCAGGCCGTCCTGGATCTTGAACGAGTCATCCAGGTACGGATCGTTGATCAGGCCTTTCCAGCCGACGGTGGTGCGCGGCTTTTCGAAGTACACGCGCATGACCAGGTACAGCGTATCGGACACCTCTTCGGCCAACACTTTCAGGCACTCGGCGTATTCGTGGGCTGCCTTGATGTCGTGGATGGAGCAAGGGCCGACCACGACGAACAGGCGATGGTCCTTGCCGTCGAGGATATTGCGCACCACTTCACGGCCGGCAGTCACGGTCTGCAGGGCCTTGGCGCTGAGGGGGATTTCCTTCTTGAGTTGATCAGGGGTGATCAGGGTCTCGTTGGAGGCAACGTTCAAGTCATCGATCGGTAAATCAGCCATCGTGTTACTCGTCAGGTCACGGGTGCCGGCCGCCAACTATCCCCGTGCGGCCCAGCAGCAAGAATAATCGCAGCGGGGAGCCGAACCTTAGCGCGTTACAGATGGCACGACAATGGGCTGAACCCAGTCATTGTGGGGTTTTTGCCTGAGCGAGGGTGCGGCGCGCGAATGGACTGCCCAGGGCTGCGTAACCTGTGTAAAAAGAGTGCTCCCCCTCTACCTGGAGATTGGCATGCATTCGCACCCCCCTCGCATCGGCATCATCGGCAGTGGCGCCATCGGCGGCTTTTATGGGTTGATGCTGGCTCGGTCCGGTTTCGATGTGCATTTTCTGTTGCGCAGCGAGTACCAGGCCGTTTGCGAGCGCGGGCTGAGCCTGGACAGTGCCGTGCATGGCGCACTGCACATGAGGGTGCAGGCTTACGTCAGTGCCGCCGACATGCCGCCTTGTGACTGGCTTCTGATCGGGGCCAAGGCCACCAGCAACGAGCAGTTGGCACCGTTGATCGTCCAGGCTGCTGCGCCCGGCGCCAAGGTGGTGTTGTTGCAGAACGGCCTGGGTGTAGAAGCGCAGTTGCGGCCGGCCTTGCGTAGCGACATGCACCTGCTCGGCGGCCTGTGCTTCATCTGCGTCAACCGCCACGCGCCAGGTGTCATCCGGCACCAGGCGCTGGGGGCGGTCAACCTGGGGTATCACAGCGGGCCGGCCACCGATTGCGGTGTCGCGCTGGTGAATGAAGGCGCCGGGTTGTTCCAGGCTGCGGGGATTGACTCGCAGGCCATGCCGGACCTGGCCTTGGCGCGCTGGCAGAAGTTGGTGTGGAACGTGCCTTACAACGGGCTGTCGGTGCTGCTGGGGGCCAGTACCACGCCATTGATGGCCGACAGCAATAGCCGTGAGCTGATACAGGCCTTGATGGCCGAGGTGGTGCAGGGGGCGGCAGCCTGTGGCCATGTATTGCCCGAGGGCTATGCCGAGCAATTGTTCCAGATGACCGAGCGCATGCCAGACTACTGGCCGAGCATGTATCACGACCATGCCCACAAACGACCGTTGGAGCTGGGGGCCATCTACGCCGAGCCGCTGGCATGCGCTCGGGCGGCAGGCTGCAGCATGCCGCGCGTTGAAATGCTGTATCAGGCGCTTCGTTTCATCGACAGCATCAACCGGCCTGCCTGAGGCTGGCCGAGGCTTGGGCGGAGCCCTCCAGCCCGCGGCAGCAGCGCGCCGGACGGCAAAGCGAGCGTCCGGCGCGCTGCTAAGCTGAAGCTTGCTCTGCCGCTGCGGCAGTCGAGGAGGTCGAATGATCCGCTCCATGCTGTACGCCACCGACCTCGGTGTCTACGCCCCTTTCGTGATGCAACACGCGCTGGCCCTGGCGCGCACGTTCAGTGCCGAGTTGTATGTGATCCACGCGGTCGAGCCGATGGGGCAGTTCGCCGAATCCCTCCTGCAAAGTTACCTCGATGAACAGACGCTCGACCAGTTGCATAGCCAGGGCGTGAACACAGTGATGGCGAACATAGAGCAGCGTGTGCTGGAGAACTTTCGCGACGAGCTGGGCGAAGAGGCTGACCTGGCGGTGATCAAGGCCGTGCGGGTGCGTCAGGGCGACCCGGCGCAGGTGATTCTCGACCAGGCCCAGCGGCTAAGCGTCGACCTGTTGATATTCGGTAGCCACAGTGCCGGTGCCGGGGTGGATGTACCGCTGGGGCGCACGGCGGTGCGGCTGCTGCAGCTGTCGCCGGTGCCGGTGTACATGGTGCCCTTGGCGCAGCATCTGGGGCGTAGGAAAACATGAAGATTGGCGCAGGCCGTTTCCGTGGGCATGTAACAAAATAGTTCTAGATTTATTTCCAGAACCACTAATATAGTTATATATCGTCGCTGCCTGCTGCCGCGGACTCATCGCTGAACCGAGGGAAACCTATGAAGCTTCAACAACTGCGCTACATCTGGGAAGTGGCGCACCATGACCTCAACGTCTCCGCGACGGCGCAGAGCCTGTATACCTCCCAGCCCGGTATCAGCAAGCAGATCCGCCTGCTCGAAGACGAATTGGGTGTTGAAGTCTTTGCCCGCAGCGGCAAGCATCTGACCCGCGTTACCCCGGCCGGGGAGCGCATCATCAATACCGCAGGCGAAATCCTGCGCAAGGTCGAGAGCATCAAGCAGATTGCCCAAGAGTTCTCCAACGAGAAGAAGGGCACGCTGTCCATCGCCACCACCCACACCCAGGCGCGCTATGCGTTGCCGCCGGTTATCAGCAGCTTCATCAAGCAGTATCCGGAGGTGTCCCTGCACATGCACCAGGGTTCGCCCATGCAGATTGCCGAGATGGCTGCGGACGGTACAGTCGACTTTGCCATCGCCACCGAAGCGCTGGAGCTGTTCGGCGATCTGATCATGATGCCGTGCTACAAGTGGAACCGTTGCGTTGTGGTGCCACAGGGGCACCCGCTGGCCAAGCTGCCGAAACTGACCCTGGAAGCAGTCGCCGAGTACCCGATCGTCACCTACGTGTTCGGTTTCACCGGGCGCTCGAAGCTGGATGAAGCGTTCAATCACCGCGGCCTCACGCCAAAAGTGGTATTCACCGCGGCTGACGCCGACGTGATCAAGACGTATGTGCGCCTGGGGCTGGGCGTGGGTATCGTTGCCGGCATGGCTGTGGACGCCAAGCTCGACAGTGACCTGGTGGCGCTGGATGCCAGCGAGCTGTTCGAAGCCAGCATCACCAAGATCGGCTTCCGTCGCGGTACCTTCCTGCGCGGCTTCATGTGCGACTTCATCGAGAAATTTGCCCCGCACCTGACCCGTGAAGTGATGGCCAAGGCCATTCAGTGCCATAACAAGCAAGAGCTGGAAGCGTTGTTCGAAGGTGTCGAGCTGCCGGTGCACTGATTCGGGAATGATGGGGCCGCTGTGGGAGCAACGGCCCTTGCTCAATTTCTAAAAGCTGGCGAGATCCCTGTGGAAGCGGGCTTGCCCGCAAACACGGGCGAAGCCCGTGCCATCCACCGCGGTGCCTTCTTCGCGGGTAAACCCGCTCCTACAGACCGCCAGGGCTATTTCAAGCCTTGCTGATCAGGTTGCCCGCGTGCAACCCGCATTCCTTCTGCGTCGACTCTTCCCACCACCAGCGCCCTTCACGCTCATGCTGGTTTGGCAGCACCGGGCGCGTGCATGGCTCGCAGCCAATGCTGATGAAGCCACGTTCGTGCAGGCTGTTGTACGGCAGCTCGAGCATGCGGATATAACCCCATACCTCTTCACTGCTCATCTGCGCCAGTGGGTTGAACTTGTACAGCGTGCGCTCAGGCGTGGAAAAGGCGCTGTCGATTTCCAGTGCTGCCACCTGGCTGCGGGTGCCCGGGCTTTGGTCGCGGCGCTGGCCGGTGGCCCAGGCGCTGACGGTGGCCAGCTTGCGGCGCAGTGGCTCGATCTTGCGAATGCCGCAGCACTCGCCATGGCCGTCCTTGTAGAAGCTGAACAGGCCCTTGTCCTTGACGAACGGGTCGAGCTTGGCGCGGTCGGGGCTGAGGATCTCGATCGGCAGGTTGTACTGTTCGCGTACCTGGTCGATGAACCGGTAGGTCTCCGGGTGCAGGCGCCCAGTGTCCAGGCTGAATACCTTGACCTGCTTGTTCAGCTTCCAGGCCATGTCGACCAGCACCACATCCTCGGCGCCGCTGAAGGAGATCCACAAGTCATCACCAAAGTGCTCGAAGGCAAGCTTGAGGATGTCCTGCGGGGACTTGTTGGCATAGGTCGCGGCCAGGGCGGCGACGTCGAAGGGTTGGCTCATCAGGCGGTTTCCATCTTGGCTGTGGCGCTGTGCGCTCGTAGTAGGGTGATGGTAACAAAAAAAACGCGGGCTAGACGGACTCACAAGCCCTGCAGGGTCTGCATCAGCACCCGTACTTTGGCGATCGACTCTTCATACTCGGCCTGCCACTGCGAGTCGGCTACCACCGCGCCGCCGCCCCAGCAACTGACCTGGCCATCTTTGATCAGCAAGCTGCGAATGGCGATCGAACTGTCCATTTCGCCGCGTACATCCACATACAGCAGCGAGCCGCAGTACAGCGCGCGGCGCGCGGGTTCCAGTTCGTCGATGATCTGCATGGCGCGAATTTTTGGTGCGCCGGTAATCGAGCCGCCAGGGAAGCTGTCGCCGATCAGGTCCAGCGCATCCTTGCCGCTGGCCAGCTGGCCGGTGATGCTGCTGACCAGATGGTGCACGTTGGGGTAACTCTCCAGGCTGAACAGTTCCGGTACCTTCACTGAGCCGATCTCACACGTGCGCCCCAGGTCGTTGCGCAGCAGGTCGACGATCATCAGGTTTTCCGAGCGGTCCTTCGGGCTGTGCAGCAGCTCTTGGGCATTACGCTTGTCTTCAGCCGGGTCGCTGGCGCGTGGGCGGGTGCCCTTGATCGGCCGGGTTTCCACCTGGCCCTGGCTGACGCGGATGAAGCGCTCGGGCGAAAAGCTCAGCAGGGTACTGCCGTCGGCCAGTTGCTGGTAGCCGGAGAAGGGCGTCGGGCAGGCCTGGCGCAGGGCCTGGTAGGCCCGCCATGGATCGCCCTGGCAGGGGGCGCGAAAGCGTTGGGTGAGGTTGATCTGGTAGCAGTCACCGGCCTGGATGTAGCGTTGTACCTGGTCGAAAGCGGTTTTGTACTGCTCGGGCTCCAGGTCACCGGCCATCGGTGCGAGCAGCCGGAAGTCGCCGGTGGTGGTGCTGGTGTCCTGGAACAGGCTGATCAGGCGTTCGCGTTCGTCGCCTGCCAGGCTCGGGTGGAACACCAGCTGGCTGGTGCCGAGCAGGTGATCGCTGACCAGTGCCCAGTCATACAGGCCCAGTTGTGCGTCTGGCAGGCCAAGGTCGTCCACGGCCAGGCTTGGCAGGTGTTCCAGGCGGCGGCCGAAGTCGTAGCTCAGGTAGCCGATCAGGCCCCCGGCAAAGGGCAGTTCTACACCGTTGGGCAAATCGGCGTGGCCCAGCTGTGCCAGGCCAGCGCGCAGGCGCTGGAGGAAGACGCGGCCATCTTCATCGGGTTGCGCCTGCAGTTGTTGCAGCGGCCAGGCGCTGAGCAGGTCGAAACGCCCGCGTTCGGCGCCGGGGCGGGCGCTGTCGAGCAGGATCGCACCGGGGGCCTGGCGCAGGTGGGCGAAATAGGCGGCAGGGTCGGGCTGGTAGGGCAGGGGGTGTAGCGTGCAGGTCGGCATCAGTATGGACGGCGATGTAAAAGCGAGGAGGGCGATTGTAGACCTGTGCAGGAGAAGCGCCTAGCGCTGGGTACGACATTCAACATTGTGTTTGCCCACGTGCCGCACAAGGCAGCGCCTGCAGGCCGAGCGAAGCGCTCGAATCAACTGCCGTGCTTGCAGAAACAGCCTTGTGCGGCACATGGGCTGCAAGGCAGCCCCTGTGTTTCAGCGGTTAGGCACATGCCCGAACAGACCCTGTGCTACCCGTACCCGCTGCTCGGCGTCTTCGGTCACACCCTCCTTGGCCAGTGCTTCGATGTGTGCCTCAATGGCATGGGTGCGCTGAGTCAGGCCGCAGTCGTTGGCAATCTGGATGTTCAGCCCTGGGCGGGCGTTGAGCTCCAGAATCAGCGGGCCCTTGTCCTGGTCAAGCACCATGTCTACGCCGATATAGCCCAGGCCGCACAGTTCATAGCAGCCAGCGGCCAGCTTCATGAAACCGTCCCAGTTCGGCAGTTGCACACCGTCCACCGCGTTGGTGGTGTCCGGGTGCTTGCTGATGATGTTGTTCAGCCAGGTGCCGCGCAGGGTCACGCCGGTGGCCAGGTCGACACCCACACCGATGGCGCCCTGGTGCAGGTTGGCCTTGCCGCCGGACTGGCGAGTCGGCAGGCGCAGCATGGCCATCACCGGGTAGCCCATGAGCACGATGATGCGGATGTCCGGAACACCTTCGTAACTGATGCTCTTGAATATCTGGTCCGGGGTCACGCGGTACTCGATCAGCGCGCGGTCGCGGTGCCCGCCGAGGGAGTACAGGCCGGTGAGGATGCTGGAAATCTGGTGCTCGATTTCCTCGTGGCTGATGATCTTGCCCGACACTGTGCGGTAGCGGTCCTCGAAGCGGTCGGCGATTACCAGGATGCCGTCACCGCCGGCGCCTTGCGCCGGCTTGATGACGAAATCGCTGCGCCCGCCGATGATCTGGTCGAGCTTCTCGATCTCTTTTTCGGTCTCGATGATGCCGTACATTTCCGGCACATGGATGCCGGCAGCCAGTGCGCGCTCCTTGGTGATGATCTTGTCGTCGACGATCGGGTACAGGCTGCGCTTGTTGTACTTCAGTACATAGTCCGCGTTACGCCGGTTGATCCCCATGATGCCCCGGGCCTCCAGGGCTTTCCACGTCTTGATCAGGCCAAACATCAGGATTCAGCCTTCTTCAGGAAGGCTTTGAAGCGCACGAGTTCGGTCAGACGGTAGCCGCGATAACGGCCCATCGCCAGCATGAAGCCCACCAGGATCAGCAGTACCGCCGGGAAGGTGAACACGAAGTACACCAGCTCCGGCACCATCATCAGCAGGTGTGCCAGGGAGGCAGCGAACAGGGTGCCGATGGCCACTTTCATGGCATGGCCGCCACCGCGCTCCTCCCAGGTAATCGACAGGCGTTCGATGGTCATGGTCAGGATCACCATCGGGAACAGTGCTACAGACAGCCCGCGTTCAAGGCCCAGCTTGTGGCTGAACAGGCTGATGGCGGCAATCAGCACCACGACGAAGGTCAATACCACCGACAGGCGTGGCAGCATTTGCAGCTTGAGGTGTTCCAGATACGAGCGCAGCGACAGGCCCAGGGCAGTGATCACCGTGAACAGCACAATCCCGAAGCCCAGCTGGGTTTCGCGGAACGCCAGGGCGATCAGCACCGGGGTGAATGTGCCCAGGGTCTGAATGCCGATCAGGTTGCGCAGCACCAGGATCACCAGCACGCCGATCGGGATCATGACCATGATCATGAAGGTTTGCTGGGTTTGCAGCGGCAGACCGTACAGCGAGTATTCGAGGAAGTCGGCGTCGGTGTTCTCGTCGGTCAGCTTGGCCAGGCGGATGGCGTTCATCTCGCTGTTGTTCATGCTGAAGGTGACGGTAGCCTTCTTGCCGCCATCGACGGTGATCAGGTTGTCGTCACCGGTCCACCACAGCAGGCGGTCGCTCGGCAGGCCTTGCTCACCGGTGTCCGGGTTGAAGTACAGCCAGTCGTCGCCGTTGAAGCTGCGCAGCCACAGCTCCGGCGTTTGCGGGGTGTCGGCCAGCAGGCGGATGGTGTGCACCTTTTCCATCGGCACGTGGGCGATCGACAGCAGCAGGTCGATGACCTGGGCCTTCTTCATCGCCGAGGTGTCGCCGGCCAGCAGCAGCTTGACGTTGTCGTCGTTGAGGTTGTTGACCCGCTTGATGGTCTCGCTGACGAAGGTCTCGACGTCGGCCGAATGCTGACGTATGGGCGCCATCAGGGCTTCGGCGGCGATCTTCTCGGGGCCTTCGACGGCCAGGCTGTCACGGAAGGTCGGGCCTTTGACCTTGGTCTTCTCGTTGCTGTAACGCTTGGTCAGTACCAGGCGGTAGTAGAGGGTCTGGTTGCCACTGGCGCGACGTGCCGACCAGGTAACCTTGCGGTTGCCGTCGGCACGGTTGATGCTCACCCCGTAGTTGTTGGAGATGAAGCTCTCGTTGAGGCTGACATAGTCGCGGTTCAGCGGCGGCACGAACATCTGCACCTTGACCGGGTCCTTGCTGCTGGCCACGAACTCGACCTTGGCATCGATGTTCCACAGGTCGTCGGTTTCATCCTCGGTCACCGGGATGCCGAGCACGAAGATCTGATAAGCGGTGACCGCCACGCCCAATAGCACCAGCACGGTGATCAGGACTTTCAGGTGGAGGGTAAGAGAGCGCATCGGGATTACTCTGCTTTGGGAGCGTCGGTGGCACAGGCAGGTTTGCCGGCCGCGTATTTAAGGCTTGGGTCAACCAGTGCGTCGAAGTGCTTGAGCGCCTCGGAGCCGATCAGCAGCGGGAACTGGAAGGCGCTGCGGTCGGTGAGGTTGACTTCGATGGTGCGCCTGGTCTGGCCCATGCAGATTTCGAGTTCGATGACCGGGCGGGCCGTGTAGGCCTTGCCTGATTCGGCATCATAGTCGCCGGCCCGGCGCTTGATCTTGCTGACGCGTGCCAGTGGGCGTTCGATCGGGTGCGAATGGGCCGCATCGATGGCGAGGTAGAAGCGTACCCAGCTTTCGCCATTGCGCTTGAACCGCTTGATGTCGCGGGCGCTGAGCGACGCGGTCTTGGCACCGGTGTCGAGCTTGGCGGCCACTTCAAGGTCCAGGTCGCCCAGATGGGCGTATTCGTTGAGACCATACACGGTCTTGCCCGCAGCCTGGCCAAGGGCCGGCAGCAGGGTGAGGCATAGCAGCAATAAAACGGGTGTAAGTCTCATATTCCTGGCGCGGTGCATTGCAAGGTTCTAGGCAAGGTTCAGGTCAAGGTGACTGGCAATTACTGCGCAAGCTTCCTCGTTTATCTGTCAACAGGCACGCATGCATGACAGACAGGCTATCCATACCCCATCGGAGGCGCGGCATTCTATCACGCCGACGTCTTGACGCCAGCGGTGCGCGATCTGACAGCGTTGAAGTGGTGATAGTTCGCGATTAGACGATTGTCGACAATATTCATTTTGTCTTTGACTTGCAGGGCTCATTTCGCTAGTTTCTGGCGAAGAGCTTTATAAGGTGTCGACAATATGCAGGACCTTTCCATCCCGGGCCCGGTGCTGACAGACGAAACGGAAACCCTTTCCGAAAACGTCTTTCGACGCATCCAGGCGGCCATTGTCAAGGGTGATATCGCCCCCGGCAGCAAGATTTCCGAGCCGGAGCTGGCGCGCACCTATGGCATCAGCCGCGGGCCGCTACGCGAGGCTATCCATCGCCTTGAAGGCCAGCGCCTACTGGTGCGCGTGCCGCATGTGGGCGCGCGGGTGGTGTCGCTCAACCACGCCGAGCTGATCGAGCTGTACGAAATTCGCGAATCGCTGGAAGGCATGGCCTGCCGCCTGGCCGCCGAACGCATGAGCCAGGCCGATATCGACGAACTGCGCCGGGTACTCGACACCCATGAGCGCGATGCCGCGTTCCAGGCGGGCCTGGGGTACTACCAGCAGGAAGGCGACTACGACTTCCATTACCGGATTATTCAGGGTAGCGGCAATCAGACCCTGGTCAAGATGCTGTGCGGCGAGCTGTACCAACTGGTGCGCATGTACCGTATCCAGTTCTCTGCCACCCCCAACCGGCCACGCCAGGCCTTTGCCGAGCACCATCGCATTCTTGATGCCATCGCCGACCGTGACGGCGAACTGGCCGAACTCCTGATGCGTCGCCACATCGGCGCGTCCAAGCGCAATATCGAGCGTCACTACCTGGACGCCCACAACAACAGCACACGAGGTGAGAAATGACAGTCAAGAGCACCCCCGGTCAGCGTTTCCGTGACGCCGTTGCCGCTGAACATCCGCTGCAGGTGGTTGGCGCCATCAACGCCAACCATGCCCTGCTGGCCAAGCGCGCCGGCTTCAAGGCCATCTACCTGTCGGGTGGCGGCGTGGCCGCCGGCTCCCTGGGCCTGCCAGACCTGGGCATCACTGGCCTGGACGACGTGCTCACCGACGTGCGCCGTATCACCGACGTGTGCGACCTGCCGCTGCTGGTGGATGTCGATACCGGCTTCGGCGCTTCGGCCTTCAACGTTGCCCGTACCGTGCGCTCGATGAGCAAGTTCGGCGCTGCCGCCATCCATATCGAGGACCAGGTTGGCGCCAAGCGTTGTGGCCACCGTCCCAACAAGGAAATTGTCAGCCAGCAGGAAATGGTCGACCGCATCAAAGCGGCCGTCGATGCCCGCAGCGATGACAGCTTCGTGATCATGGCGCGTACCGACGCGCTGGCTGTCGAAGGCCTGAACGCCGCCCTGGACCGTGCCGAGGCGTGCGTCGAAGCTGGCGCCGACATGATCTTCCCGGAAGCCATCACCGAACTGCAGATGTACAAGACTTTCGCTGATCGGGTGAAGGCACCGATCCTGGCCAACATCACCGAGTTCGGTGCCACGCCGCTGTACACAACCGAAGAGCTGGCCGCGGTCGACGTGTCGTTGGTGCTGTACCCGCTGTCGGCATTCCGCGCCATGAACAAGGCGGCCGAGAACGTGTATACCGCGCTGCGCCGTGACGGCACGCAAAAGAACGTGATCGACACCATGCAGACTCGCATGGAGCTTTACGATGCCATTGGTTATCACGCCTTCGAGCAGCGCCTCGATGCACTGTTTGCCCAGAAGAAGGGCTAAGCGCTAGCGCCCGAATTAGCCGGAAAGCATCCATAACAAATTCAAGAAAGGAGAAACACCATGGCCGAAGCAAAAGTACTCAGTGGCGCAGGCCTGCGTGGCCAGGTGGCCGGCCAGACTGCACTGTCGACCGTGGGCCAGGCCGGTGCCGGGCTGACCTACCGTGGTTATGATGTGCGTGACCTGGCTGCCGGTGCCGAGTTCGAAGAAGTCGCCTACCTGCTGCTGTACGGCGAGCTGCCAACCCAGGCCGAGCTGGCCGACTACAAGCGCAAGCTCAAGGGCCTGCGTGACCTGCCGCAAGCCTTGAAGGAAGTGCTTGAGCGCATCCCGCGCGATGCCCACCCGATGGACGTCATGCGCACCGGTTGCTCGGTACTGGGCACCCTTGAACCAGAACTGACCTTCGAAGCCCAGCGCGACAAGACCGACCGCCTGCTGGCGCTGTTCCCGGCCGTGATGTGCTACTGGTACCGCTTTACCCACCATGGCGTACGCATCGATTGCACCACTGATGAAGACACCTTGGGTGGCCACTTCCTGCACCTGCTGCACGGCAAGAAGCCGAGCGAGCTGCACGTCAAGGTCATGAACGTGTCGCTGATTCTCTACGCTGAACACGAATTCAACGCCTCGACATTCACTGCTCGCGTCTGCGCCTCGACCCTGTCTGACTTGTACTCCTGCGTTACCGCAGCCATCGGCTCGCTGCGTGGCCCGCTGCACGGCGGTGCCAACGAGGCTGCGATGGAACTGATCGAACGCTTCCAGAACCCGCAGGAAGCCACCGCTGAGCTGCTGCGCATGCTTGAACGCAAAGACAAGATCATGGGCTTTGGCCATGCCATCTACAAAGAGTCCGACCCGCGCAACGAGGTGATCAAGGGCTGGTCGAAACAGCTGGCTGATGAAGTGGGCGACAAGGTGCTGTACCCGGTTTCCGAAGCCATCGACAAGACCATGTGGGAGCAGAAGCGTCTGTTCCCCAACGCCGACTTCTACCATGCCTCGGCGTATCACTTCATGGGCATTCCGACCAAGCTGTTCACCCCGATCTTCGTCTGCTCGCGCCTGACCGGCTGGGCGGCGCACGTCTTCGAGCAGCGCGCCAACAACCGCATCATCCGCCCGAGCGCCGAGTATGTCGGCGTCGAGCAGCGCCAGTTCGTGCCGATCGAGCAGCGCTGAATAGCTATAGAGAGGCAACCCGTTCCCCTTGTGGGAGCGGGCGTGCCCGCGAATGCACCCGGCGTTGCAACCACGGTGCACCTGCTGACGCATTCGCGGGCACGCCCGCTCCCACAGGTACGGTGAAACCTTCCGAATCCTGTGACCGAGCCTGATTCCATGATGAACACTGCATACCGCAAGCACCTGCCAGGCACCGACCTGGACTACTTCGATGCCCGCGCGGCGGTCGAGGCGATCAAGCCCGGCGCCTACGACGGCTTGCCATACACCTCCCGCGTGCTTGCCGAGAACCTGGTGCGCCGCTGCGACCCTGCAACCCTCGATGCTTCGCTGAGCCAACTGATCGAGCGCAAGCGCGACCTCGACTTCCCGTGGTTCCCGGCCCGCGTGGTGTGCCATGACATCCTCGGCCAGACTGCGCTCGTCGACCTTGCCGGCCTGCGTGACGCCATTGCCGACAAAGGCGGCGACCCGGCCCAGGTCAACCCGGTGGTGCCGGTGCAACTGATCGTCGACCACTCGCTGGCCGTCGAGTGCGGTGGTTTCGACCCACAGGCCTTCGAAAAGAACCGCGCCATCGAAGACCGCCGCAACGAAGACCGCTTCCACTTCATCAACTGGACCAAGAAGGCGTTCAAGAATGTCGACGTGATCCAGCCGGGCAACGGCATCATGCACCAGATCAACCTGGAGAAGATGTCACCGGTGATCCACAGCGACCGCGGTGTCGCCTACCCGGATACCTGTGTCGGCACCGACAGCCACACGCCGCATGTCGATGCATTGGGTGTGATCGCCATCGGCGTAGGCGGCCTGGAAGCCGAAAACGTGATGCTCGGCCGCGCCTCCTGGATGCGCCTGCCGGAAATCGTCGGTGTCGAGCTGACGGGCAAGCTGGCCCCGAATATCACCGCCACCGACCTGGTACTGGCCTTGACCGAATTCCTGCGCAAGCAGAAAGTGGTCGGCGCGTACCTGGAGTTCCATGGCGAGGGTGCCCGCGCCCTGACCTTGGGCGACCGCGCCACCATTTCCAACATGGCCCCGGAATACGGCGCCACGGCGGCAATGTTCGCGATCGACCAACAGACCATCGACTACCTGCGCCTGACCGGCCGTGAAGAGCAGCAGGTCAAGCTGGTGGAAACCTACGCCAAGGCCACCGGCCTGTGGGCTGACAGCCTGGGCGGCGCCGTCTACGAGCGCACCCTGAGCTTCGACCTGTCGAGTGTAGTGCGCAACATGGCCGGCCCATCCAACCCGCATGCCCGCGTCGCCACCAGCGACCTGGCGGCCAAAGGCATCGCTGGCAGCTGGGAAGAAGTGCCGGGGCAGATGCCGGACGGCGCGGTGATCATCGCTGCCATCACCAGTTGCACCAACACCAGCAACCCGCGCAACGTGATTGCCGCAGGCCTGATTGCCCGCAATGCCAACAAGCTGGGCCTGACCCGCAAGCCGTGGGTCAAGTCGTCGCTGGCACCCGGTTCCAAGGCCGTGCAGCTGTATCTGGAGGAAGCCGGCCTGGAGAAGGAGCTGGAACAACTCGGCTTCGGCATCGTCGCCTTCGCCTGCACCACCTGCAACGGTATGTCCGGTGCCCTGGACCCGGTGATCCAGCAGGAAATCATCGACCGCGACCTGTATGCCACCGCTGTGCTGTCGGGTAACCGCAACTTCGACGGGCGTATCCACCCGTATGCCAAGCAGGCCTTCCTGGCCTCGCCACCACTGGTAGTGGCCTATGCCATTGCCGGTACCATCCGCTTCGATATCGAGAAGGATGTACTGGGGGTGGTCGATGGCAAGGAAATCCGCCTCAAGGACATCTGGCCCAGCGACGAAGAAATCGATGCGGTGGTACGTGCAGCGGTCAAGCCGGAGCAGTTCCGCAAGGTCTATATTCCGATGTTCGCCATTGAGGAGGACCGCGGGCCGAAAGTTGCGCCACTGTATGATTGGCGCCCGATGAGCACCTACATCCGCCGCCCTCCCTACTGGGAAGGTGCCCTGGCCGGCGAGCGCACGTTGCGTGGCATGCGCCCGCTGGCGGTGTTGCCGGACAACATCACCACCGACCACCTGTCGCCGTCCAACGCCATCATGCTCGACAGCGCCGCCGGTGAATACCTGGCAAAAATGGGCCTGCCGGAAGAGGACTTCAACTCCTACGCCACTCACCGGGGTGACCACCTGACGGCCCAGCGCGCCACCTTCGCCAACCCCAAGCTGTTCAATGAAATGGTGCGCAACGACGATGGCAGCGTGAAGCAGGGCTCGCTGGCGCGTATCGAGCCGGAAGGCAAGGTGACCCGCATGTGGGAAGCAATCGAGACCTACATGCAGCGCAAGCAGCCGCTGATTATCGTTGCGGGTGCCGACTACGGCCAGGGCTCGTCGCGCGACTGGGCGGCCAAGGGTGTACGCCTGGCGGGTGTCGAGGCAATTGTCGCCGAAGGCTTCGAGCGCATTCACCGCACCAACCTGGTGGGCATGGGGGTATTGCCGCTGGAGTTCAAGCCGGGCACCGACCGCAAGACCCTGGGCCTGGATGGCAGCGAGACCTATGACGTGCTGGGGGCGCGTACGCCACGGGCGACCCTGACCCTGGTGGTCACCCGCGCCAATGGCGAGCGCCTGGAAGTACCGGTGACCTGCCGTCTGGACACCGCCGAGGAAGTGTCGATCTACGAAGCGGGCGGGGTGCTGCAGCGCTTTGCCCAGGACTTCCTCGAAGCGACCGCCTGAGCATGAATCGGGGGCCGCTTTGCGGCCCTTTCGCGACCCACAAAGGGCGGCGCAGTACCTGTGGGAGCGGCCTTGTGTCGCGAAAGGGCTGCAAGCAGCCCCAGGGTATTTCACCGGACTATCAGGATGCCCAAAACAATGGCACATGTACCCCAGATCAAAATCCCCGCCACCTACATCCGTGGCGGCACCAGCAAAGGCGTGTTCTTCCGCCTGCAAGACCTGCCCGAGCAGGCGCAAATTCCAGGCCCTGCCCGCGATGCGCTGCTGCTGCGGGTAATCGGCAGCCCCGACCCTTACGGCAAACAGATCGACGGCATGGGCGGCGCTACGTCGAGCACCAGCAAGACCGTCATCCTGTCGCAAAGCATCAAGCCCGAGCACGATGTCGACTACCTGTTTGGCCAGGTCAGCATCGACAAGGCCTTCGTCGACTGGAGTGGCAACTGCGGCAACCTGTCCGCTGCGGTTGGTTCGTTTGCCATCAGCAGTGGCCTGGTCGACCCGGCGCGTATTCCGCGCAACGGAATTGCCACCGTGCGTATCTGGCAGGCGAATATCGGCAAGACCATCATCGCCCACGTTCCGATCACTGAAGGTGAAGTGCAGGAAACCGGCGACTTCGAGCTGGACGGGGTCACCTTCCCGGCGGCCGAGGTGCAGCTGGAGTTTCTTGACCCTGCAGCCGATGAAGACGGCGGTGGCGGTGCCATGTTCCCCACCGGCAAGCTGGTCGATGACCTGGAAGTGCCGGGGGTCGGTACCTTCAAGGCGACCATGATCAATGCCGGGATCCCGACCATTTTTGTCAATGCTGCCGATATCGGCTACACCGGGACCGAACTGCAGGACGCCATCAACGGCGACCCGCAGGCGCTGCTGCGCTTCGAGACCATTCGCGCCTATGGCGCCGTGCGCATGGGGCTTATCGACAACGTTGACCAGGCTGCCGGGCGTCAGCACACGCCGAAAGTGGCGTTCGTCGCGCCGCCGAGCACCTACACTGCGTCCAGTGGCAAGGCGGTGCAGGCCGATCAGATCGACCTGCTGGTCCGGGCCTTGTCGATGGGCAAGCTACACCATGCCATGATGGGTACGGCCGCGGTGGCAATTGGCACTGCGGCCGCCATTCCGGGCACGCTGGTCAACCTCGCCGCTGGCGGGGGCGAGCGCAGCGCTGTGCGTTTCGGCCATCCTTCGGGCACCCTGCGGGTCGGGGCCGAGGCACGCCAGGTGAAGGGTGAGTGGACGGTAACCAAGGCAATCATGAGCCGTAGTGCTCGCGTGCTGATGGAGGGCTGGGTTCGCGTGCCTGGCGACAGCTTCTAACGCACCACTGGCGCTCGGCTTTAGTTCGTCGGGGCTGCACAGCAGCCCCGGCAATTCTGAAGGGAGCTGGATATGAGCGCCAACGTAGACCTCAACGACCGCCCGGATTACGACCGGGTGCTACAAACCCTGGCCGATTACGCCCTCGGCTACCGGGTCGAATCCCTCGAGGCCCTGGACACCGCGCGCAACTGCCTGATGGACACCCTCGGTTGCGGCCTTCTCGCCTTGCGCTTTCCTGAGTGCACCAAGCTCCTTGGCCCTCAGGTGGAAGGCACGCTGGTCCCCAATGGGGCTCGCGTTCCCGGCACCGCCTATCGCCTCGACCCGGTCAAGGCTGCCTGGGACATTGGCTGCACGGTGCGCTGGCTGGACTACAACGACACCTGGCTGGCCGCCGAATGGGCCCATCCCTCGGACAACCTTGGCGGCATCCTGGCAGTGGCTGACCACCTGTCACAGAAACGTGTTGCCGCGGGTGAACAGCCACTGTTGATGCGTGATGTGCTAGAGGCCATGGTCATGGCGCATGAGATCCAGGGCGTGCTGGCCCTGGAAAACGCCTTCAACCGTGTCGGCCTCGATCACGTGATTCTGGTGAAGGTCGCCTCGACCGCCGTGTGCGCCAGGCTGATGGGAGCCAATCGTGAGCAGATGCTCTCGGCCTTGTCCCATGCCTTTGTCGACGGCCAGGCCCTTCGAACCTATCGCCACGCGCCCAACGCCGGTTCGCGCAAGTCCTGGGCTGCGGGTGACGCCTCCAGCCGAGGCGTTCGCCTGGCCGACATCGCCTTGCGTGGGGAAATGGGCGTGCCGGGCGTGCTGACGGCGTCGCAGTGGGGGTTCTACGATGTTTCGTTCAGCCATACCAACAAAGACCTGGCGCTCAAGCCCGCCGGGCAGTACGAACTGCGCCTGCCCCAGGTGTTGGGCAGCTACGTAATGGAAAACGTGCTGTTTAAGGTCAGTTTCCCCGCCGAGTTCCACGCCCAGACGGCCTGTGAGGCAGCAGTAACCCTGCATCCACTTGTGCGAAACCGTCTGCATGAAGTCGACCGCATCGTCATCACCACCCAGGAGTCAGCGATCCGCATCATCTCCAAGAGCGGCCCGCTGGCCAATGCCGCCGACCGTGACCACTGTCTGCAGTATATGGTGGCTGTGCCGCTGATCTTTGGCCATCTGGTGGCCGAGCATTATGAAGATGCCTTCCATGCCAACCACCCCAGTATCGACCGCTTGCGCGAGAAGATGGAGGTGGTGGAAGACCCGCGCTTCAGTCGCGAGTACCTGGAGCCGGACAAGCGTTCGATCGCCAACGCGTTGCAGGTGTTCTTCAAGGATGGCAGCAGCACCGAGCAGGTGGTGGTGGAATACCCGATCGGGCACCGTCGGCGGCGCGGGGAGGGGATACCGTTGTTGGAGGCCAAGTTCAAGGCCAACCTGGCGACCCGCTTTGCCCGGCAGCGGTGTCAGCAGATTTTCGAGCTGTGCAAGGACCAGCAGAAGCTGGAAGGCACGGCTGTGCACAGGTTTGTGGATTTGTTTGTGACATGAGGCCGGCACAGGTTAAAACAACAAAGCCCCGGCATCGCTGCCGGGGCTTTGCTTACAGCTTGTAACTCAGCTTACGCCTGAACCACCGGGATCTTGGCGTTGGCTGCCGCTTCGCGGAACTCGGCGATCTGGTCGAAGCTCAGGTAGCGGTAAACGTCGGCAGCCATGCTGTCGATGTCTTTCGCGTACTGCATGTACTCTTCGACGGTCGGCAATTTGCCGATGATCGAAGCGACAGCGGCCAGCTCGGCCGATGCCAGGTACACGTTGGTCGCATCGCCCAGACGGTTCGGGAAGTTACGGGTCGAGGTGGAGACCACGGTCGAACCGGTCTGCACACGTGCCTGGTTACCCATGCACAGCGAGCAGCCTGGCATTTCCATGCGTGCACCGGCCTTGCCGTAGATGCCGTAGTAGCCTTCTTCGGTCAGCTGGTGAGCGTCCATCTTGGTTGGCGGAGCCAGCCACAGGCGGGTCGGAATGCCACCCTTGACCTTCTCCAGCAGCTTGCCGGCAGCGCGGAAGTGACCGATGTTGGTCATGCACGAACCGATGAACACTTCGTCGATCTTCTCGCCTTGTACCGAGGACAGCAGGCGGGCATCGTCCGGGTCGTTCGGTGCGCAGAGCACAGGCTCTTTGACGTCGGCCAGGTCGATTTCGATGATTTCGGCGTATTCGGCATCGGCGTCGGCCGACAGCAGCTCAGGCTTGGCCAGCCAGGCTTCCATGGCCTGGGCACGGCGCTCCAGGGTGCGGGCATCGCCGTAGCCTTCGCCGATCATCCAGCGCAGCAGGGTGATGTTGGACTGCAGGTACTCGGCAATGGCCTTTTCCGGCAGCTTGATGGTGCAACCGGCAGCGGAGCGCTCGGCCGAGGCATCGGACAGCTCGAAGGCTTGCTCGACGGTCAGGTCGTCCAGGCCTTCGATTTCCAGGATGCGGCCGGAGAAGGCGTTTTTCTTGCCTTTCTTCTCGACGGTCAGCAGGCCCTTCTGGATGGCGTAGTAAGGGATGGCATGAACCAGGTCACGCAGGGTGATGCCTGGCTGCAGTTTGCCCTTGAAGCGCACCAGGATCGATTCTGGCATGTCCAGCGGCATGACGCCGGTGGCGGCCGCGAAGGCCACCAGGCCGGAACCGGCCGGGAACGAGATGCCGATCGGGAAGCGGGTGTGCGAGTCGCCACCGGTACCCACGGTGTCAGGCATCAGCATGCGGTTCAGCCAGCTGTGGATGATGCCGTCGCCCGGGCGCAGCGACACGCCGCCACGGGTGCGGATGAAGTCTGGCAGGGTGTGGTGTGTGGTGACGTCGATCGGCTTCGGATAGGCCGCGGTGTGGCAGAACGACTGCATGACCAGGTCAGCAGAGAAGCCCAGGCATGCCAGGTCTTTCAGCTCGTCGCGCGTCATCGGGCCAGTGGTGTCCTGGGAACCGACGGTGGTCATTTTTGGCTCGCAGTAGGCGCCTGGGCGCACGCCCTGGCCTTCTGGCAGGCCACAGGCACGGCCGACCATTTTCTGCGCCAGGGTGAAGCCCTTGCCGGAATCGGCAGGCTGCTCTGGTTTCTTGAACAGGTCGGAAGCACCCAGGCCCAGCTCGGCGCGGGCTTTTTCGGTCAGGCCGCGGCCGACGATCAGCGGGATACGGCCGCCGGCGCGGACTTCATCCAGCAGCACTTCGGTTTTCAGTTCGAAGGTGGTGACCAGTTCGTTGCTGTCGTGACGGCGTACTTCACCTTTGTATGGGTAAACGTCGATGACGTCGCCCATGCTCAGGTTGGTGCAGTCGAATTCGATCGGCAGGGCGCCGGCGTCTTCCATGGTGTTGTAGAAGATCGGGGCGATCTTGGTGCCGAAGCAGAAGCCACCGGCGCGCTTGTTCGGCACGTACGGGATGTCGTCGCCGAAGAACCACAGTACCGAGTTGGTAGCGGATTTACGCGAGGAACCGGTACCGACCACGTCGCCGACATAGGCAACCGGGAAACCCTTGGCCTTGACGGCCTCGATCTGGGCCAGTGGGCCGACCGAACCTGGCTGCTGCGGCTCGATGCCGTCGCGGGCCATTTTCAGCATGGCCAGGGCGTGCAGCGGAATGTCAGGGCGCGACCAGGCGTCCGGGGCAGGAGACAAGTCGTCGGTGTTGGTTTCGCCAGGCACCTTGAACACGGTCAGGGTGTACTTGTCGGCGATGGCCGGGCGCGAGGTGAACCACTCGCCGGCAGCCCAGGATTCCAGTACGGCCTTGGCGTGAGTGTTGCCGGCCTTGGCTTTTTCGGCCACGTCGTGGAAGGCATCGAACATCAGCAGGGTGTGCTTGAGCTGTTCGGCCGCGACGGCGCCCAGTTCGGCGTCATCCAGCAGTGCGACCAGCGTTTCGATGTTGTAGCCGCCCTGCATGGTGCCCAGCAGTTCGGTGGCGTGCTTGCGGTCGATCAGCGGCGACTTGGCTTCGCCCTTGGCGACGGCGGAGAGGAAAGCGGCCTTGACGTAGGCAGCTTCGTCGACCCCTGGCGGTACGCGGTTGGTGATCAGGTCTACGAGGAAGGCTTCTTCGCCGGCCGGCGGGTTTTTCAGCAGCTCGACCAGGCCTGCAGTTTGTTCGGCGTTCAGCGGCTGGGGCACGATACCCAGGGCGGCGCGCTCTTCGATGTGTTTGCGGTAGGCTTCAAGCACAGTTATTTCCCTCATCAGTGGTCCCTAAAGGGGGTCCGGGACGCTTATCCAGCATTCCATGCACCCATGCGCTGCCGCGGCTTTGTGGGCCGCCCAACCAGGGTCGCAAGGAATCCTTACAGAAGCTGCTTTCAAAGTTTTACGCCTGCAGAACGGGGACTGATGAGGGCTGGCGCGGGCATGCGAGGGATGCATGGCCCGGGCCAACGCCGTTCTACCGGATCAACTGTGCTCGTGACGCTTTGAAAACAGCTTCCAACGGACATTGTTGCCTTTGAAAAGGCCGGATGATTCTACGGCAAAAAAAGCCTGAAGGTAAGGCGGTGTTCATGACTTTAACGAGTGACCCTGGTTAGACAAAGGGCTAACATGGGCCTGTGTTCCATCGCCAAGCTGTTGTTTTTCATGTCCAACAAGTCCATAAAAACCCCTTGCGTCGGCCTGTGCTCCACGGTGTACGGAGACACGGTGTGCCGTGGCTGCAAGCGTTTTCACCACGAAGTGATCAACTGGAACGGCTACGACGACACGCAGAAGCGCGCCGTGTGGTTGCGCCTTGAGCAGCTGCTGGTGCAGGTGATGATGGCCAAGCTTGAGGTGTTCGACAAAGGCCTGCTGCGCCAGCAACTGGAGCAGCGCTCCATCCGCTTTGTCGAGCAGCAGTCGGCGTATTGCTGGGCTTACCAGCTGATTGCCCGCGGGGCGCGGATGATCCGTGACCTGGAGGCCTATGGCATGGCGTTGCTGCCGGAGTTTCGTGACTGGGAACTGCCACAATTGCGCGATGCGATCGACCGCGAGTTCTTCCTGCTTTCAGAGGCGCACTACCAGCGCTACATCGCCCCCAGCTTCCTGCGCGATGCCATGAGCAGCGCGCAGGGCCAGTGAGCCGGCGAATCAGTCGCCGGTGTATTCGCAACCGCTGGTGCAGGTTTCGTGGATGCGAACCTTGGACAGCTCCGGCATCAGCGGCTTGACCTGGTCCCAGATCCACTTGGCGATCACTTCGCTGGTGGGGTTTTCCAGGCCGGGGATGTCGTTCAGGTAGTTGTGGTCCAGCTGATCATAGATCGGCTTGAAGATCGCCTTGACCTCGGCGAAGTCGCGGATCCAGCCCGTGTGCGGGTCGAGCGGGCCGGTCAGGTGCAGGCCGACCTTGAACGAGTGGCCATGCAAGCGGCCGCATTTGTGCCCTTCAGGGACGTGGGGCAGGCGGTGGGCCGATTCGAAAGTGAATTCCTTGAAGATTTCCACGCTGTCATAACTCTGTGTGAATCAATAATGCGCGCAGTCTACCAGCATGGCCGCTACAAGGCTTGCAGGCGTTCATGCAGCCGCCCGGTGGCGGTCAGTTCCAGAAGTTCATCACCCAGGCGCTGGCTTTCGGCAATGGCCTTGTACCAATAGCGCTTGCGCCCTGGCGCATCGCCCATGAAACGCTTGAAGTCGTTGCGGTCGGGCAGCTTGCCGTAGGGCAGGGCGGCCAGGTATTGCGGCGAAGGCGTCATCAGCAGCACGTTTTGCAGGCGGGTGGCATCGCCCTTGCGCCAGGGCAGGGCCTTGTCGAACCAGCCGGGTATGACCTTGTCGGTGAAGTGCGGGTACAGCACCAGGTCGTCGCCGCGGTAGGGCAGGTCGAGGTGATAGTCGAGCAGGCCGCCGTCGCGGTAGGTGCCGGCTCCGGCACCGGGGATGTCCTTCACGCCCTGCATGACCATCGGTATCGACCCGGAAGCGAGCAGGGCATGGCGCAGGTTGGTCACGTCCAGCGGCAGGTAGCGTGAGGGGAAGTCGGTCAGCGTGTCGAGCGGGGGAACGGCGCGCCTATCGTGCAGAATGATGCGCTCGAAGTGGCGGGCCAGGCGCGAACGGCCCAGGAGGTTACTGGCAACCACCGAGCCCAGCCCCAGGCCCAGGCGGCCGCGATGGTCGTGAGCGAGCTGGCCATGGGTTTTTACCACCAGAATGTTCAGGTGGTAATGCGGGTTCGCCAGCAACTGGCAGTCGCGGCCCTCCAGCAGGTCATCGAGCATGCGTTGGCAGCTGCGGCTGATTTCGGCCGGGGTGACGCCCTTGGCGAAATCCTGCTCGGTGTATAGCTCGCCCAGGCGACGGATGCCGGCGATCGGGTCGTCGAGGCAGGCGCTGGCGAAGCGCCAGGCCCCGATCGAAGCACCGATCAGGGCACGCTGACGGGGTGCTGCGGGTAGCCACTCGCCGAACAGCGCCAGGTCAAGGCCCTGGATGCCCAGCGGCTTCGGCCCACCCGCCGCGCCCGGCAATACCCCGACATCAGCCGCCTGCAGGCCGCGCTCGCGGATGTGTCGCAAGGCACGCTGGCCGGCCTTGAAGGTGAGGGCGGGGTATTTGATGTGGATCGCGCTCATGGCGGGTCTCTTGGGCATAGGAGCAGCCTTGTGCTGCGAAGGGGCCGTTACAGATAACACACCTGTAGGTGCCTGTATTGGCCCTTTCGCAGCGCAAGGCCGCACCTTGCACGGGGCCGAGTCGGGTTGGCGTCGTAACTGCGCTATCATGCCGCCAGCTGTTTTCAGGTTGAATTAAGGACCGCTGGTTAATCTTAACCCCGTAGACAACTTGCACTGTTCTCAGGAGAGAAAAACGATGAAAACCATGACTGCCCTGATCACCGCCGCTGCCCTCGCCCTGGGCGCCAATGTCGCCTTCGCCAAGGATGTTCAGCCTGACGAAGTGGTGAAACTGGTCAACGCCAAGACCATCAAGTCGCTGGACGAGCTCAAGGCCGCTGCCGTGGCCAAGCACCCAGGCGCCACCGTCACTGACTCGGAACTTGAAGACGAGTACGGCCGCTACATCTACAAGGTCGAGCTGCGTGATGCGCAGAATGTCGAATGGGACGTCGACATGGATGCCAAGACCGGTGAGGTACTCAAGGACGCACGAGACAACTGATGATCCCTGTATCCCGGACGGCACGTTACCTGACGCTCTCGCTGCTGGCCGTCTGCTCCCTGGCTGTTGCCCGCGACCTGGACCAGGATGAAGCCTTGATGCTCCGTCAGAAGGGCATCATCCTGCCGCTCGAACAACTGCTCGAGACCGCCCTGGGGCGTCACCCCGGGGCGCGTCTGCTGGAAGCCGAGCTGGAAGAAGACGATGATCGCTTCGAATATGAAGTCGAGTTGCTGACGACTGAAGGTGTTGTGCGCGAGATCAAGCTCGATGCCAGCACCGGCGCCCTGCTCAAAGACGAGGAAGATGACTGAATGCGCCTGTTGCTTGTCGAGGACAACGTACCGCTGGCCGATGAACTGACCACCGGCCTGCAGCGCCAGGGCTATGCGGTGGACTGGCTTGCTGATGGCCGTGACGCGGTTTACCAGGGGCAAAGCGAGCCTTATGACCTGATCATCCTGGACCTCGGCCTGCCCGGCTTGCCTGGCCTGGACGTGCTGGCCCAGTGGCGCGCCGCTGGTCTTGCCACACCGGTATTGATCCTCACCGCCCGCGGTTCCTGGGCCGAGCGCATCGAAGGGCTGAAGGCCGGGGCTGACGATTACCTGAGCAAGCCCTTCCACCCCGAAGAGCTGCAACTGCGCATCCAGGCGTTGCTGCGCCGCGCCCGTGGCCTGGCCAACCAGCCGAAGCTGGAAGCGGCCGGCCTGCACCTTGACGAAAGCCGTCAGTGCGTGAGCCGCGATGGTGTGGACGTGCAACTGACTGCCGCCGAGTTCCGCCTGCTGCGCTACTTCATGCTGCACCCGCAGCAGATCCTGTCCAAAAGCCACCTGGCCGAGCACCTCTACGACGGTGAAACCGAGCGCGACTCGAACGTGCTGGAGGTCCACGTCAACCATTTGCGCCGCAAGCTGGGCCGCAGTGTTATCGAAACCCGTCGCGGGCAAGGCTACATCTATGCCGGGAGCGGCGAGTGAAGTCGATCCAGGCACGCCTGAGCCTGGGCCTGGTGGCGGTACTGGTGGTGGTCGGCGTGGTGCTGGCGCAACTGACCTTGTGGCTGTTCGAAGCCGGCCTGCAACGTTATCTGGAAAACGGCCTGCGCAAGGAAAGCGAGAACCTGCTGGTGGCATTGGTGCGTGGGCCTTCCGGCCTGCAGCTGGATGAGCGGCGCATTTCGGCTGCCTATCAGCGGCCATTTTCCGGTTACTACTTCCGCATCGATCTCGACCAGGGTACCTGGAGGTCTCGCTCGCTGTGGGACCTGGACATGCCCAAGCCCACAGCGCCCGGGCTTTCCGATAGCCATGAACTCGGCCCGGAAGGGCAGCAACTGCTGGCCCTTCGTGCCGACTACCGGCGCCTGGGCCAGGACATTTCGATCAGTGTGGCCCAGGATTATTCACCGGTGCGCGAAGGTTTCCGGCGCTTGCAGCAGATCGGCCTGGGCATGGGCCTGGTGGCGCTGATCCTGATTCTGGTGCTGCAGCGCATCACGGTTACCCGCTCGCTGCGGCCGCTGGAGCGGGCCCGCCAGCAGATCGCCCAGCTGCAGCAGGGGCAGCGCTCGCAGCTGGATGCCGAGGTGCCCAGCGAGTTGGCACCGCTGGTGGGGCAGATCAACCACTTGCTTAACCATACCGAAGACAGCCTGCGCCGCTCGCGCAATGCCCTCGGTAACCTCGGCCATGCGCTGAAGACGCCGCTGGCGGTGCTGCTGAGCCTGGCTTCCAGTGAACGCCTGCAGGGTCTGCCGGAAGTCCGCGCGCAAATGCGTGAGCAGTTGCAGCAGATTCAGGAGCGCCTGGCACGCGAGCTGAACCGTGCGCGCCTGGCAGGGGATGCGCTGCCGGGCGCGCAGTTCGATTGTGATGCCGAACTGCCAGGGTTGCTCGGGACCTTGGGCATGATTCATGGCGAGGGCCTGCTGCTGGCAAGTGATGTGTCGCCCGGGCTGTTGTTGCCATGGGACCGCGAGGACGTTCTGGAACTGTTGGGTAATCTGCTGGACAACGCCTGCAAGTGGGCAGACAGCGAGGTGCGCCTGGGTATCGTGGCGAACGCCGAGGGCTACCGGCTGTGGGTCGATGACGATGGCCCAGGTATTCCGCAAGGGCAGCGGCAACAGGTGCTGGAGCGTGGTTCGCGGCTGGACGAGCAGATGGACGGGCATGGGCTGGGGTTGGGCATCGTGCGCGATATCGTTGATGCCTGGGGAGGGCACCTGGCCTTGCTGGAGAGCCCGCTGGGCGGCCTGCGGGTGAGCATCGACCTGCCGCGCAAGGCCTCATAATGCCGGGGCCGCTGTGCGGCCCATCGCGACACAAGGCCGCTCCGACAGGTGTATGCAATCCCCTTTGGCTCTATCAGTACTGCAAAAAAATTGCAGTACAGCCGCAGTTTTTTGAATTAGCCCAAATTGCCCCCACCCGGCAAAATTCCCCCACGAAACCCTGCGGTTTCCATCTCTCCACGGACGGAGCCCCTTGTGATATTGCATGCGCAATACGAGGCCCAGGCCAACTCGGCTGGGCTTTCTTTTTAAACAGAAAAACCAAAGATTCCGATTGCCCAAATGTCTGCCTCGCGTTTCGAAAGTCGTCTGCAGCGGCTGTTGCCGGCCCCCCTGAACATCACCCCAAAAGAATGGTTGCGTGCCGGTATCGGTGCGCTGCTGGGCCTTTTCCTCGCGGGCTGGCTGACCAGCATGGCCTTTGGCCCCAGCATCGCCCTGCACTTGCTCGGCCCGCTGGCTGCTTCAGCGGTGCTGGTGTTTGCGGTGCATTCCGGTCCCTTGGCCCAGCCTTGGCCGGTGTTGGGTAGCTACGCCCTGGCGGGTGCAGTGGGGCTGGCCATGCGCGAAGGCTTCGGTCCCGAGCTGTGGGTGGCTGCTGCGGCGCTCGGCCTCTCGATCCTGGTCATGTGCCTGTTGCGCTGCCTGCACCCGCCGGGTGGCGGTGTGGCAGTGAGCGCGGTGCTGGCCGACCCGGGGTTGACCGCCATGGGCGATCACCTGCTGGAGCCGGTGCTGCTCAATGCGCTGATCCTGGTGACAGTGGCAATCGCCTACAACCGTTTGACGGGGGTGCGCTACCCGAAAGGCGCGGTGCCGCGTAAAGACCTGCACCACACCCATGACCCGCTGCCCGGCGAGCGGGTCGGCATCCGCAGTGAAGACCTGGACCAGGCCCTGGAAGAGCTGGGCGAGTTCGTCGACGTCACTCGTGACGAGCTGGAGCGCATCATCCTCGCCACCGAGCAGCACGCCCTGCAGCGCAGCCTTGGCGGTATCACCGCGGCCTCGGTGATGTCCCGCGATGTGCAGTTCGTCACGCCTGATACCACGCTGGAGCAGGCCTGGAAAATGCTCGCCAGCCATCACCTGAAAACCCTGCCTGTACTGCAGCACGGCAAGCTTGTAGGCATCGTCAGCCTCAGCGACCTGGTTGGCCCGGCCATGCAGCGTGGCCGTTTCAGCTGGCGCAACCTGTTCGGCCGCCAGGCGGTGCGCATGGCGCAAGTGATGAGCAGGCGGGTTGTCAGTGTCAGCAGCCAGCACCCGTTGGAACGCCTGCTGCCATTGTTGTGCGAACAAGGCCTGCACTGCTTGCCGGTGCTTGATGCCGACAAGCTGGTGGGGGTGATCACCCAGACCGACCTGATCGCCGGCCTCAAGCGTCACTTGCTCAGCAAGACTGAGGCTTCAGATAAGCGGGTCCCAGCGTTGTGACCAGTCGCTGGCACCGGCAGCGACCAGCCGGCGCAGGACCGCGAAGGCCTGTTGCAGGGCTTCGCTGTCACGTTTACGCGGGTACACCAGAAAGGTCGGATAGGTGAACTCCGGTGCCTGCGGTACCCGCTCGAACACGCCGCTGTCCAGATAGGCCTGCACCACCCGCGTACGGAAGTAGCCGCTGCCACCTTGGTCGAGTATGAACTGCAGGGCTAGCGGGCCAAGGTTGAAGCTTAGCGCCGGGCGCGCGCAGTCGGGCAGGGCCGCATCATGCTGGCGTCGGAAGGCCTCGCCCCAGTCGATGTAGATGTAGGGCTCGGGCCGATCCACCCGGCGCACGCGAATCAGCTTCTCCTCCATCAACTGCTCCACCTGCAAGCCTGGGCCGTAGGTCGGCTGGTAGACCAGCGCGGCGTCCAGCAAGCCCATCTCGACCTTGCGCAGCAGCGACTCGCCATCGCTGACCTCGCTGCGGATGGCATGGCTGGGCAGTTCGCGGTGCAAGGCACTTACCCAGTCGAGCATCATCGGGTTGCCCAGGCTCACCTCACCGCCCACATGCAGCACCTGCTGGCAACCTTCAGGCAACGGCAGGTCGCGGCGCGCGGCTTCCCAGGTTTGCACCAACTGGTTGGCATAGCTGACGAACGCTTCGCCATCGCTGGTCAGGCTGGCGCCGCTGCGGCTGCGCACGAACAGCTGGCAACCCAGTTGCTGTTCCAGGCGCTGTACGCGCGCGGTGATCGCGGTTTGTGACACGAACAGGCGTTCGGCGGCGGCGACCAGGCTGCCGCTACGCACAATTTCCAGGAAGGTACGGGCCTGCTCGATGTCCATGGGCTGCTCGGTGGTTGAAGGGGTGGCCTATTCTAGAGGCTTTGCACCGTTATGAGGCGTTATTGCGTTGTCTGCAAATTTGCAGGTCGGTTGTGACTTTAGTCCCATGGCGGCGTGGGCATAGCGGTCCATACTCAAGTTTCGCCCTTCAATAACAACAAGTACCGGGTTTCTTACGACATGAGCTACCAGCACAGCTACGCCCATTCCATTTCCGACCCTGCCGCTTTCTGGGCGGAACAGGCCGCACACCTGGCCTGGCACCGCAAGCCTGCCTTGACCCTGCAAGATAACGCCGACGGCACCCACCGCTGGTTCGCTGATGGCCGCCTCAACAGCTGTTACCTGGCCCTCGATCACCAGATCGAGCAGGGCCGGGGCGAGCAGTTGGCGCTGATCTACGATTCGCCAGTGACCGGTGTGCAGCAGACCTACACCTACAACCAGTTGCGCGATGAAGTAGCACGCCTGGCCGGTTTGCTGCGTCAGTTGGGTGTGAGCAAGGGCGATGGCGTGATCATCTACATGCCCATGGTGCCGCAAGCGGCCATGGCGATGCTGGCCTGCGCGCGGATCGGCGCGGTGCATTCGGTCGTGTTCGGTGGCTTTGCCGCCAACGAGTTGGCCCTGCGCATCGATGACGCCCGGCCCACCTTGTTGCTGACGGCCTCGTGCGGGCTGGAGTTCGACCGGGTCATTGCTTACAAACCGCTGGTTGATCGTGCCCTGCAACTGGCCCGGCACCAGCCGCGCAATGTGCTGGTGCTGCAGCGGCCGCAGGCGCACGCAGAACTGCTGCCAGGCCGCGACCTGGACTGGCGGGCGGCCTTGGCCGGTGCCGAGCCGGTGGCGCCCGTCGAGCTGGATGCCGGCGACCCGCTGTACATCATGTATACCTCAGGCACCACCGGTAAACCCAAGGGTATCGTCCGGGAAAACGGCGGCAATGCCGTCGCGCTGTGTTACGCCATGCGCCATATCTATGGCATGCAGGCCGGCGATGTGTGGTGGGGCATTTCCGACGTCGGTTGGGTGGTTGGCCATTCACTGATCGTCTATGGGCCGTTGATGAGCGGTTGTACCACGGTGTTCTACGAAGGCAAGCCGATCCGCACCCCGGATGCTTCGGCCTATTGGCGGGTGGTGGAGCAATACCAGGTCAACGCGCTGTTCTGTGCACCTACGGCCATGCGCGCCATCCGTAAGGAAGACCCGGAGGGCGAACTGATTCGCAAGCATGACCTCCGCTCGCTGCGTCAGCTGTTCCTGGCGGGTGAAAAGCTGGATTCCAGCACCCATGAATGGCTGGAGCGAGTGAGTGGCAAGCCGGTGCACGACCACTGGTGGCAGACCGAGACCGGCTGGCCGGTCACCGCGCCTTGCGTCGGGCTGGAGGGCAGCGCGGCGAAGCCAGGTTCGAGCAACCGCGCGGTGCCGGGCTACAACGTTCGTGTACTGGATGACGAAGGCCACTTGCTCGGGGCCAACCATCAGGGTTCGATCGTGATTGCCCTGCCACTGCCCCCCGGCTGCAGCCAGACGCTGTGGGGGGATCACGAGCGCTACCTGCAGGCCTACCTGCGCACGTATCCGGGGTACTACCACACGGGCGATGGCGGCTATCTGGACGATGATGGTTTCGTCTACATCATGGGGCGCACCGATGATGTGATCAACGTTTCCGGTCATCGTTTGTCTACCGGCGAAATGGAAGACCTGGTCGCCCGCCACCCGGCGGTAGCGGAATGTGCCGTGATCGGCGTGCATGACGAGATCAAGGGCCAGGTACCGTTGGCGCTGGTAGTACTCAAGGATGGCGAGGGCATTGCCGAGGCGCAGTTGCTGGTGGAACTGGTGGGCAGTGTGCGCGAGGAAATTGGCCCGCTGGCCTGTTTCAACCGGGTACGGCTGGTGAAGCGCTTGCCCAAGACCCGTTCCGGCAAGATTCTGCGGGCGGTGCTGCGCAAGATTGCCGATGGGCAGGATTATGTGCCGCCTTCGACCCTGGATGACCCGGCAGTGCTGGGAGAGATCGAAGCGGTGCTGGCGGATTTGCCCAGGGCGGGTTGACGGTTTGACCTCGATGGCCCCTTCGCGGGCGAAGCGCCTACGCCGGACGCGCGTCGGTGGTTCACCTGGGGAAGGGCCGGCCCTGCTGGCCAATTTCCACCCGCCGATCACCGTTGCTGCGCTACAGTATTCGCGGGTAAACCCGCTCCTACACAGGCATCGGTGGTTCGCAGGAGCGGGTTAACCCGCGAATGGGCCGGCCCTGCTGGCCAATTTCCACCCGCCGATCACCGTTGCTGCGCTACCGTATTCGCGGGTAAACCCGTTCCTACACAGGCATCGGTGGTTCGTAGGAGCGGGTTAACCCGCGAATGGGCCGGCCCTGCTGGCCAATTTCCACCCGCCGATCACCGTTGCTGCGCTACCGTATTCGCAGGTAAACCCGTTCCTACACAGGCCGGTGGTTCGTAGGAGCGGGTTTCCGCGAAGGGGCCGGCTCAGGCACTGCACTCTTAGGGAGCAATCTGGTGCAGTTGCCTCAACCGGCTGCGGGTACGCATCAGGTCGGCCAGCGGGCCGCCCAGGCTCTCTTCCAGCGGACGTTTGCCTATGACAACCACCCGCCGATCCTGGTCATACAGCACATCCACCAGGTTGACGAAGCGCTGCTGAGCCGCCAGCGAACACGCGGAAAGGTCATCCAGCCCATCGATGACCCACTCGTCATACTCCCTGGCCAGCACCAGGTAGTCGATGACTGCGGTGGCCTTCTCGCACAGATCGTCAAAGCCAAGCACCACCCGACGGCCATCGATCGCCAGCGCCCGTAGCGGGCGCTTGTTCACGTCCAGTATCACCGGTTGTTCGTTCGGCACATTCAGCGCCTGGCGCTGCGCCGCATTACCCGGCCAGACATAATGACCCTGGGTAAATCGCTGATGCTCGCGGTTGGCCGGCAAGCTGCGAAAATCAGTGTCACCACCGACTTCGAGCACTTGCATCGAGCTGTTGATCAGACGAATGACCGGCAAAAAGCGCTCGTGATACAGCGGGTTGGGCAACAGCCCTTCGGGCGCATAGTTAGAGGTCACCAACAGGTACACGCCACGGGCGAACAAGGCGTTGAACAGCCGGGTGAGCAGCATGGCATCGCCTATGTCATGCACGTGGAATTCGTCGAAGCACAGTACCCGGCACCCCCCCACCAGCTCGTCCAGCGTTGCGCCCAGCGCGTCGTCAAGCGCCCGGTGGCGGTGCATACCCTGGTGCAGGCGTGCAAAGAAATCATGAAAATGCAGGCGCAGCTTGGCGGCTATTGGCACGGCCTGGAAAAAGCCATCGAGCAGCCAGCTTTTACCACGGCCGACCGAGCCGTACAGGTAAAGACTGCGCGGTTGACCTTGTTCAAGCTGCGTCAGTTGTTCGGCCATGCAGTGGATGACCCGCCGCTGGCCGTCACTCAGCTGATAACCGCGGCTTTGCGCCTTGTCCTCGAACCAGCCGAGCAGCTCGCTCTGTTGATTGGCGGCGCCGCGCCAGCGTTGGCCAAGCTGGCGCAGCGGGGTAGGGATCCAGGCAGACAAAAGCGACGCTCCTTGGGCGATGGCGGGGGTAGCCTGCAGCTTGCCCGAGAGCGGCCATTTTGACTAATAGAGAAAGTGCCGAACAATCATCACTTCTTGCGATAGGTCTTGCCGCCTGTTGCGCGATCACGGGTTACGCCTTTCGCTCCAGCTGGCGCTCGATCATGTACTTCACCGCCAGGCGACGTTCCTTGAGGTGGCGCAGGTCTTCGTCGACGAAGTTCCCGGCCGAAATCGATTCGGCAGCCAGCACCTGGTTGTCGATGTCCATGTACTCGTCCAGCAGGCGGTCCAGCGCCTTGTCCTGCTGGCGGCGCTGCTGGACGATTTCGCGCGGGTAGTGCAGGTCCTGATAGAGGTCGTGAGAGACAGGCATGGAGTCCTCCTTGGTCAATGCGATGGGCTTATCTGATTGGAAGTGCGGAATGCGATTGTGTTGAAGCGAGGCGGGCGGAAACCGACGGACGGTCGATGCGCCAGCGCCGAAATGACTAACCCGCTGTTTTTCGGTAATTTTTTTTATCAGGGGGGTTCACAGACCGAAAGTTTGTTGTTAAAGTGCCGCGCATTCCAAGACAACAACCCAGTTGTCACTCAGTTGGAATTGTCAGAGCAGCAAACGCTGCATCCGATACAGGGGCGTCGCCAAGCGGTAAGGCAGCAGGTTTTGATCCTGCCATGCGTTGGTTCGAATCCAGCCGCCCCTGCCATTTTCCAGATTAAAACGTATTTCACTCGGTGCCAGTAAAGACGAGCACTGGGTTTTCGCGTTTGTGTGCTTTGGCGCGCCTCCGCGCCTGAGCGCGGGTCGTGCCGTACCGGGTTATCCGGACATCCCCAGCATTTCATTCAGCGCCCTGGCCAGTTCATCAGCCTGCACCGGCTTCTGGATCACCAGGCTGCCTGGCAGTTCCAGCCCCTGCAACTCCGCATAACCGGTAAGAAACACCACCGGCACGCGGGGGTAGCGTTCACGGGCAGCCAGCGCCAGTTGTGCACCATTGAACTCGGGCATGGCGAAATCGGTCAGCAGCAGGTCAATATCGTCATCCAGCAATGCCAATGCCTGCTCGCCGCTGTGCGCCTGGCGCACCTGGTAGCCGTATTGGCGTAACACATCGCCAAGCATGTCGCGCACCAGATGGTCGTCGTCCACCAGCAGCACCGTGCGGTTATGGCCGCTTTCGCTGATCGGCTGACTGAGCACAGCTGCTGCGGGCTCGTTCACCATCTCCTCTTTTACCGCCGGCAGGTATACCGCCACCTCGGTACCGCGACCGAGTGTGGTGTCGATGCGCACGCCGCCACCGGACTGCTTGGCAAAGCCGAACACCTGGGCCAGGCCCAGGCCCGAACCTTTGCCGATGTCCTTGGTGGTAAAGAAAGGCTCGAATACCTTGGCCAGCACGTCTTCGCTCATGCCGCAACCGGTATCGCGGATGCTCAGCATCACGTACTCGCCCGGGTCCGGGTCTTCCGGACGTTGCGGGCGCGTATCGATATGGGTGTTGCGCGTTGTCAGGGTCAGCTGGCCGCCGTCGGGCATGGCATCGCGGGCATTGATCGCCAGGTTGAGGATGATCATCTCGGTCTGGGTGGGATCGGTCAGTGCCTGCCACAGGGCCAGGTCCAGGTCCAGGCGCACCGAGACATTGCCACCCAGCGTGCGGCGCAGCAGCTCTTCCAGGCCGGCCAGGGTACGGTTGAGGTTCAGCGGCACCGGCTCCAGACGCTGGCGGCGGGAGAAGGCCAGCAACTGCGAGGTCAGCTTGGCACCACGCTCGCCCGCTTCGCGGATATGGGTGAGGCGAGTGCGGGCCTTGTCCAGGTCGGCCTTGGCCAGATCGCGCTCCAGAAAGCTGGCACCGGTGAGTATCACCGTCAGCAGGTTATTGAAGTCATGCGCCACGCCAGCCGTCAGTTGCCCAACCGCTTCCAGCCGCTGCATCTGCTGCAGAGCGGCTTCGATGCGCTCACGCTCGTTGATCTGTTCACGCAGCCGGGCGTTGGCATCTGCCAGCCCCAGGGCGGCTTCGCGCTCGCTGGTGATGTCGCGTGCCACCACGTACAGCAGGGTGTCCTCCGGCACCACCACCCACGACAGCCAGCGCTGTTGGCCGCCGGCATGCAGGATGCGACCGACGAAGCGTACGCTGGTGCGGCCGTGGGAGAGGGCGGCCAGTTCGGTGAGTAACTGTTCCTGATCGTGCTCAGGCAGCAGGTGCAGCAAGGAGGACTGGCTCAGGCGTTCGCGTGAGAAGCCCAGGCTGGCTTCCCAGGCAGGGTTCAGTGCGACCGGGGTCAGGTCTTTGTTCAGCACTGCCAGCAAATCTTGCGACAGCTCCCAGGCACGATCGCGTTCGCGGGTACGTCGCTCGACCCGCTCGCCGAGCATCTCGTTCAGCTGACGCAGCGCCTGGGTGGCCTGGCGTTGCGCGTGAATGTCCTGCAGTACACCTGAGAAGCGAACGCACTGATCACCGACGAACTGGCTCTGGCCGCTGCTCAGCAACCAGCGGGGCTCCAGGCCATTGGGTTGCGCAATCCGAAATTCCACGCGGTAATGACCGCCGCTTTCCGGGCGCATGGCATGTTCCACTGCCTGGCGCACCAGTGGCAGGTCATCGGGGTAGATGCCGGCGTAAAACACTTCAAGGTTCATTTCGGTGCTGGTGGGCACGCCGAACAAGGTCTTGCAGCGGTCATCCCACAGCAACAGGCCCTCTTGCGGACGCAGGTCCCAGGTGCCCATGCCGGCGGCGTCGATGGCAATGCGAGCACGTGCTTCGACGTCCGCCAAGGCCTCTTCGGCGCGGCGACGGCGCTGACGTTCCTGCACTTCGCTCAGGGCTCGGCGCACGGCTTTGGGCAGCAGGGGCAGGTTCTTCTTCAGCACATAGTCGGTCGCGCCCAGGCGGATCATTTCCACCGCGTGCTCTTCGCCATAAATGCCGGACAGGAATATGAACGGGGTGTCGGGTGCCAGGCGTTGGGCGATGGCCAGCACTTCGGTGCCGGACGAGCCTGGTAGCACGCAGTCACACAAGATCAGGTCGTAGCGGGCCTCGCGCAGGGCATGTTCGACACCCGCATGGTCAAACACCAGCTGTGCCTCAACATGCAGCCCGCTGCGCTCCAGGCGCATCAGGGTGAGCTCGGCGTCCATCGAGCTGTCTTCGACCATCAGTATTTTCAACGGCGTTTGCTGCATCGTCGCGGCGGCCTCAGTTGCTACCGCGACGGTTCAGTCGCAGTGAGCCGGGTGGTGGTTCGTTGAGCACTGCCCAGAATACCCCGAGGTCAGAGATGGCGGTGACGAATTCCTTGAACTCCACGGGTTTGACCACATAGGCGTTTACCCCCAGCTCGTAGGCACGCAACAGGTCGGGCTCTTCGCGCGAAGAGGTCAGCATCACGGTGGGGATGCTGCGCAGTTCGGCAGTGGCGCGCACTTCCTTGAGCACTTCCAGGCCGTCGACCTTGGGCAGTTTCAGGTCGAGCAACAGCACGGCAGGGTTGCCGTCATCGCGTTTGGCATAGGCGTTGCGGCGCAGCAAGTAGTCGAGCGCATCGGCGCCGTCACGCAGCACGATGACCTCGTTGGCCAACTGGCTGCGTTCCAGGGCCAGTAGGGTCAGCTCCAGGTCTCGGGGATTGTCTTCGACCAGTAGAATGGGCTTGAGCATGATGGTGGCGGTGCCTCAGGTAACAGTGTTACGGGGTAGGGTGAAGTGGAAGCTGGCGCCCTGGTCGATCTGGCCAGTGGCCCAGACTCGACCGTCATGGCGCTCGATGATGCGGCGTACGCTTGCCAGGCCAATGCCGGTGCCTTCGAAATCCTCCATGCGGTGCAGGCGCTGAAAGACGCCGAACAGCTTGTTGGCGTAGGCCATGTCGAAGCCCACGCCATTGTCGCGGATGCAGACCTCGGTTTCGTCAGGGTGCTGTACGGCACTGATCTCGATGCGAGCAGGGGTACGGCCGCGAGTGTACTTGATGGCATTGGCTATCAGGTTGTGCAAGGCCATGTTGATGAATGCCGGGTCGCCGATCACCTTGGGCAGCGGGGCGATGTCCCAAACGATTGCGCGGCCTTCGTAATCGGGGGCCAGCTCGCTGCGAATGGCCTCGACCAGGGCGTTGAGGTCGACGTCGGACAGGCGCAAGGCCGAGCGGCCCATCTGCGAGAAGTTGAGCAGGTTGTCGACCAGGCTGCCGGCAAAGTGCGCTGCTTCACCGATATGCTGCAGGAAGCGCTTGCCGCGTTCGCTCAGGCCCTGGCCTTCGATTTCGCCAAGCAGTTCGGTATAGCCGGCGATGTGCCGCAGCGGTGCGCGCAGGTCGTGGGAAACACTGTAGGAAAACGCTTCGAGCTCCTTGTTGGAACGGCGCAATTCGCCAGCCAGTTGTGCCAGCTCTTCGGCCTTGCGCAGGACAATGCCCAGTACCGCGGTGCGCAGCTCCATCACGCCCTCGATCACCAGCGGGTCCCACGCCTGACAATAGTCGCGCTGTTCTTCCTGCCAGCGTTCAAAACTGTGCCGCGGGTCGAGGTTGCCCTGTGGCCCGACCTGCTTGGTCGGCTGGCCGGCCCAGTTGACCGTGCGTATCTGCTCGGGGCGGAACCACAGCAGGTAGTGCGAATGAATCTGCGAGATGGCCACTGCCAGCACCCCGCCAGCATGGTTTGCCAGCTCGGGTAGCTCAGTGATGTCGCGGCGCAGGTTGTCGCTATGGAACACGCTGTCTTCGTCCCGTTGGCCCAGCCAGTGCACCAGCGCCGTCACCTGAGCCTCAGGCGGGGTCTGGCCGATCAGGTCACAGCGCTCGGCCGAGATCACTGCCGCACCCTGGGCGTCGGCAAAGGCCAGCAGCACGCCAGGCAGGTTGCGCAAGCCGTCACTGACGCTGTCGTGGTCGGCCATGGACGAGATCATGCGTACGATGTGTTGGCGCAGCGCCAACAGCTTGCGCGTGCTGGCATGGGCCTCGCGGGACTCTATCTGCAACGACAGTACGCTGGCCAACAGCTCGCAGGCCGTGCGGGTGCGCAGGTCCACCGGGCGTGGCTGCTGATGGTGGCAGGAAATCAGCCCCCACAACTGGCCGTCGACCACGATCGACAGCGACATCGAGGCCAGCGTGCCCATGTTGCGCATGTACTGCAGGTGCACGGGTGACACGCTGCGCAGCACAGCGAAACTCAAGTCCAGCGGCTTGCCGGTGCGCGGGTTGGTAGCGGGCAGCAGGGGCGAGGGCTGATAGTTGGCATCTTCGATCACGCGGATACGGTTGACCCGGTACAGCTCGCGCGCCTGGCGCGGGATGTCTGCAGCCGGAAAGCACAGGCCCGCGTAGCTGGGGTAGCCCGGGTCGGCCACCTCGGCCAGCACCTGGCCGTTGCCTTCGGCATCGAAACGGTACGCCTTGACCCGCCCAAAGCCGGTGATGCGCTTGAGCTGCAACACCGTTTGCTGCAGCAGGTCTTCGATACTACTGGCCATCTGCAGACTGGCGACAAAGCTGCGCACCAATGGGTAATAGTCACCTTGTTCGACCAGGTCTGTTGGCAGGCGGGGCGGTTCGAACTCGGCAATCAGTACCTGATCGTAGCAATGGACCAGCACGTGCAGCGGGGCACTGATGTGTGCGCCCTGGCGCAAGCGCACGTCGCCAATGTGGAACGGGAAGACTTCATCTTCGGGAAGCCGTGAGAGGTGCGCGTGCAGGTCAAAGCCCTCATGAACCAGGTCGGCGAAGTGGCAACCGATCAGTTCACGGGCTGGCAAGCCCAACCAGTGCTCGACATTTTCACTGGCCTGCAGCACGCACAGGTCGGTGGCATCCAGCACCAGCAGAAAGCCGTGAGGCTGGATGCTGCCCGGAACCTGGATCGGCTCCTGGGCACAGCGCTCCATGGCTTCTGCCAGCGAGTTGTCTGCAGTCATGATTGAAAAAGCTCCTGTCATGTCCATCCGTTTACGGCGCAGGTGTCGGGCGCAGGACGAGTACGATTCACCCTACCAGAATCCCGGTACATTTATCGGCTCCTGGCCATTGGAGGCACGGGTTGGCCACGGGTTCTGTGCGGTACAGGCTTTTTTTGATGCCACGGTATCGCTTTGTCGCTAATACAAAAAAATGGCTTTGTGCCACATCGACTGTGCCGCCTCACTGCTACGCTCAGTTCAAGACGTTTCGATAGGGATAACAAGGTGACGGAGCGCATGCTGGCCGTGCTGTTCGGCCTGTTGTTCAGCGGCAGTACCGTGGCTGCGGATTTTCTCGTGGAAGTGCGGGTACTGGTGCAGCGTGGCTGCATGCTGGTCAACCAGACCCGCGATGCGGGAGCCCAGGCCCTGGGACGTATCGACCTGGGAGCCACGGCGCGCCTGGATGGCCCTGGCGCGCCCTTGAGCGGTGTGCTGCTGAGTCAGCGCCCGCCGCGCCTGGAGTGCAACCCGGATACGCCCTATCAGGTGCGTGTCGATGGGGGCCAGCATGGTGGCGTCGGCGAACTGCGCTACCTGGCTAGTCATGACCGCTTGGCGCGGCCCATACCTTATCGCTTGTACCGTGACGCCGCCTGGCGTGAGCCTCTGGCGGTGGGGGTAGCCCAGTCGGCGCGTGTGCCGGGCAGTGGTTCGGTTGAATTACCGTTGTACGCACGTATCGACAAACTGGCCTGGGTGCCGGCCGCAGGGGTTTATGCCGACCTGCTCAAAGTCACCGTCACCTGGTAGGGACGCCACCATGCACAAGGACGCCATGCCATGAACCGCACGTCAATCCTGTTGCTCACCCTTGGCCCACTGCTGATCCCTGGTGGTGCGGTGCATGGCAGCACCACCGGTTTCATCCAGGCGCGGTTGGTGATCAGCGCGTCTTGCCAGATCAGTAGCAACGAGACGCAACCGGCCGTGCTGGGTGACCCAGGCGTGCTGGACTTTGGCGAGCGCGGTCCGAACTGGGACCAGCCGTTGCGCAGCCAGGTGGAGGAAGTGGCCGGTCAGGGCAGCCTGCAGATCAGTTGCACGCCTGAAGTCCGGGCCTTCAACGTGCGTATCAATGGCGGCCTCAATGGCGAGGATGGCATTCGCCGCCTGAGCAACGGCCGTGAACTGATTCCTTATCAGCTGGCGGTCGACCCAGGCGGTAACAGCCGCTACGGGGTCGGCCAGGCGCGGGCTTTCATCATTGGCAGCAACCAGAAAATACCGATTCCCATCTACGGTGTGGTAGTGGCGCAACCGCGTGCGCTGCCAGCCGGGTTTTACCGCGACACCCTCAGAGTGACCCTGGACTGGTAACCACGCAAGGAGACTCCGATGCGAACGAACCTTTCATGCTGCTTCCTCGCAGGCTTGGGCCTGGCGTTGGCTTCCCAGGCCCAGGCGGCCACGGTAACGGGAAATATCAGCTCGACCCTAACGCTGATCTCAGCGTGCCAGGTCAATGGCACGTCGGGCACGTCGGGGCTTAACTTCGGTGCCTTGAACTTCGGTACCCAGGACGCCTTGTTCGTCACCGCCAACGCCCAGGTGCTGGGGGGCGGAGGTGGCGCCATGAGCATCCTGTGCTCGGCGGGTACGGTGCCCGTGATCAAAGTGCGTGCCGGCCTGCATGACGGCCAGTCGAGCGGCGGCACCCGTGCGCTCGCCGATGGTTCTGGCAACTATGTACCGTATGACCTCTATACCGACTCTGGGCGAACGGCGCTGCTGGCTGTCGACGGCACTATCACCCTGCCGACCAGTACCGGCGCCGCCCAGACCGTCAACCTTTACGGCAAGGCCGTCGGCAAGGCTGGCCTGCCCGCAGGGGTCTACAGCGACACAATCTCGGTCGAGTTGTCGTTCTGACCCATGCGCCGCTGGCTGGCAGGTAGCCTGACTGGCGTCAGCATGCTGTTGGCCGCCCCCTTGGGGGCAGTGACCACCAGTACCTTCACGGTAACGGCGCAGGTGGTCGCCGGGTGCCTGGTGGTGGGGGGTGTCACCAGCTACGGCACGCTCGATTATGGCTCGCAGTCGGCGCTGTCCACGGGGCTGCTCAGCACATCGCTGGGTGGTTCTACCGTGACGTTCCAGTGCACGCCGGGCGTGGCCATGAGCATGAGCCTGGACGGCGGGCAAAACAGCGCCAGTGGCACACGCAACCTGAAGCGCACGAGCGGCACGCAAGTGCTGGCCTACCAGTTGTACCGGGACGCCGCCTATAGCCAGGCCTTGGCAATCGGCCAGAGCGTGGCGGTGAGCTATTCCGACCCGACGGCGATCAAGCTACCGGTGTACGGGCGGGTCCAGCTGACCGGCACGCTGCCGGCAGGGACCTATACCGATGTGGTGCAAGTGACGGTGACCTGGTAAC
The DNA here is from genome assembly GCF_021378985.1 of Pseudomonas sp. JR33AA. Taxonomy (NCBI): domain Bacteria; kingdom Pseudomonadati; phylum Pseudomonadota; class Gammaproteobacteria; order Pseudomonadales; family Pseudomonadaceae; genus Pseudomonas; species Pseudomonas sp. JR33AA. The sequence continues at coordinate 319,850 of NZ_JAJSAW010000003.1, read as the reverse complement.
GAACGGCCAGCGCCACCCATGATGAGTGTCTAAGGAGAGTTGCATGCGGGCAGGCGCGAAGTGGACGCGTGGATTGACTGGATTGTTGTCGCTGGCAAGCCTGCCGGCCTGGGCGGCCACTTCGGTGCTGATCTGGCCGATCGACCCGGTGCTGGAGGCCGACCAGAAGGCAGGTGCGTTGTGGCTGGAAAACCGTGGCACTGCGCCGGCAAACCTGCAGGTGCGGGTATTCGCCTGGCGCCAGGACGATTACCAGGAGCAGTTTCAGGCGCAGCGCGAGATAATCGGCAGCCCGCCGGTTGCCAACATTGCACCCGGGCAGAAGCAGCTGATCCGCCTGATCCGTACTGGCCCTTCACCCGCCGGGCAGGAACAGGCCTACCGCATCATCATCGACGAGATTCCGTCCGCCATCCCGGTCGACAAGGCCGAGCCCGGTGCCACGGCGGCCATTCGTTTGCAGATGCGCTATTCGGTGCCGCTGTTCGTCTATGGCGAAGGGCTATGGGGCAAGGCTGACCCTGACGGCAAACGCAATGTCGAGGGCGTGGGCAAGCCGCAGCTCAGTTGGCGCCCGGTGACGGTGCAGGGCAAGCCCTACATCGAACTGCGTAACACGGGCCCAGTCCATGCGCGGCTGACCGATGTGGTCGTGCAGCAAGGCCCCCAGAGCAAGCCACTGGCTGAAGGCCTGCTGGGCTATGTGCTGCCGGGGGCAAGCATGCGCTGGCCGGCTCCCGTGGTATCCGGCAACGGCAGCGTGCTGAAGGGCAGGGTCAATGGTCAAGGCTCGGCGGACGCCATCCGCCAAGGCCAATGAGCCAACGGCCGCATGAAGTGCAGGGACCAAGGAGGCCCCGGCAATGGTTGGAAACCGTGTGTGAAAAGGCGCCCGGCGACGACCTGCTGCTGGTGCCTGGGGCTGGTCATGGTCAGCCCCGCGCTCGCGCTGGCCGACGACTTGCCCCCGCCGCCCACGGAGATGTCCGCCATCGCCGAGGCCACCCTTTACCTCGACCTGGTGGTGAACCAGATGCCCAGGGTTGAATTGATACCGGTGCAGCAGCGGGCCGGGCAGCTGTACCTGGACAGTGACATATTGCGAGCAGCCGGCGTCTCGCTGCCGGGCAACCCCCAGGGTGAGGTGGCCCTGGAAAGCATCGCGGGGCTGCACACCGACTACGACAGTCAAAACCAGCGCCTGCTGCTGCAGGTGCCGCCGGCCTGGTTGCCAGACCAGCAAGTGGGTGATCGCAACCTCTACCCGGCCAGCGATGCGCGCAGCAGTTTCGGTGCCTTGTTCAACTACGACCTGTATCTCAACGACACCGATGAAGGCGGCACCTACCTGGCCGCCTGGAACGAGCTGCGCCTGTTTGACAGCTGGGGTACCTTTTCCAGTACCGGGCAGTGGCGCCAGTCTTTCAATGGCGCACAGGCGGACGATACGCGCCGGGGCTTCATGCGTTACGACACCACCTGGCGCTTCACCGACGAGCAGCACCTGCTGACCTACGAAGCCGGTGACTTCGTGACGGGCGCGTTGCCCTGGAGCAGTTCGGTGCGAGTGGGCGGGGTGCAGTTGTCACGCGACTTCGCTGCACGTCCGGATCTTGTCACTTACCCGTTGCCTGCGTTCGCCGGCGAAGCGGCGGTGCCAACGTCGCTCGACCTGTTCATCAACGGTTTCAAGTCCAGTACCACCGAACTGCAGCCAGGCCCGTACACCCTGACCAACGTGCCGTTCATCAACGGTGCCGGGGAGGCGGTGGTGGTCACCACTGATGCCCTTGGCCGGCAGGTGTCGACCACCTTGCCGTTCTATGTCACCAGCAGCCTGCTGCAGAAGGGCCTGTCGGACTATTCGGTGGCCGCCGGCAGCCTGCGCCGTGATTACGGCGTACGTGATTTCAGCTATGGGCCGGGTATTGCCTCGGGCAGCCTGCGCTATGGGCTGAGTGACATATTCACCCTGGAAACCCACGTCGAAACGGCTGAGTCGCTGATGCTGGGGGGGCTGGGTGGCAACATGCGCGTGGGCAATTTCGGCGTGCTCAATGCCGCCTTGGCGCAAAGCCGGTTCGACAGCGAAAAGGGCCACCAGGTCGCCCTTGGCTACCAGTACAACAGCCAGCGCATCGGCTTTGGTTACCAGCGCCTGCAACGCCATGGCGATTATGCCGACCTGAGCCGGGTGGGCTCCCCGGACATGCAACTGAGCAGAAGCAGCGAACAGGTTACCGTCAGTTTCAACCTGAGCCAGTACGGCAGCATTGGCGCTGGCTACTTCGACGTGCGTGCCGGTGACGGTACGCGTACCCGGTTGATCAACCTGAGCTACAGCAAGCCACTGTGGGGCAGCAGCAGTGTGTACCTGTCGGCCAACCGGGAAGTGGGTGACAACCAGTGGGCGGTGCAGGCGCAACTGGTGATCCCGTTCGACCTGCACGGCACCCTGGCGCTGAGCATGGAACGCAGCAGTGAAGGCGAGACCCTGCAACGGGTCAACTACAGCCGTGCAGTGCCAGCGGGTGTGGGTGTTGGTTACAACCTGGGCTATGCCGCAGGCAGCGACCGTGATGCCTATCGCCAGGCCGACGTCACCTGGCGCCTGCAGTCGGTGCAATTGCAGGCCGGTGTGTATGGCAGCAGCGGCGAGATGACCCGCTGGGCAGATGCCAGTGGTTCTCTGGTGTGGATGGATGCCGGCGTGTTCGCCGCCAATCGTATCGATGATGCCTTCGTGGTGGTCAGCACCGCAGATTACGCCGATGTGCCGGTGCGTTACGAAAACCAGGAGATCGGCCGTACCGATGCCAAGGGGCACTTGCTGGTGCCTTACAGCAGCGGTTACTACCGGGGCAAATACGAGATCGACCCCATGAACCTGCCACCGGATGTGCTCGCGCCGGACGTTGAGCAACGTGTGGCGGTACGACGGGGCAGTGGCTACTTGCTGGAATTCCCCCTCAAGCGCGTCATGGCGGCCAGTGTCGAATTGGTGGATGGCAACCAGCAGGTGCTCAAGCTCGGTAGCCGTGTGACCCACGCAGAGAGTGGCACCCAGGCGGTGGTGGGGTGGGACGGGTTGGTGTACCTGGAGAACCTGTCGTCGCATAACCGCCTTCAAGTGGCGCTTGAAGGCGGTGGGCATTGCGAAGTGGCGTTCGACCTGCCCGAAGCGCAAGGCTCGGTCCCTTTGATTGGTCCGTTGGTGTGCCGATGAATGCCTGGCGGCGGGGCCTAGTGGCGAGCGTGCTGCTGTTGCCGAGCGGCACGGCCTGGGCGCTTTGCTCGTCGGTGGCCACGTTGCCGGCAGCGTTTGGCAGCCTTAATTCGACGCAGGTTCGCACCACGGTACAGACGGCTTCCAGCCTCAACTCAGGGTTGCAGTGCACCGGTTCGCTACTGACCGTGCTCAGCAGCGGTGACCATTTCTACGCCACGATCACGCCCGCTTCGGGCGGGCTGGTCGGCCCGACAGGCGATGTCATTCCCTACACACTCTATGCCGACAACACCACCCGCTACCCGATTACCCGGGGTGTGGCCTACGACTTCGCCCGCAACGGTATCCTCGACGTGCTGGGGCTGCTCGGGGGTACCACGCCCAAGGCGGTGCCGATCTACATGCGCACCCAGGTGGGCAGCAATGTCGCGGCCGGGTTGTATCAAGAGGCTCTGACCGTGGCCTGGAGCTGGGATTATTGCTCGGGCATTGGCGCGTTAGGAGTGTGCCTTGGGCGCGACATTAACTCGGGTAGCCAGACCTTGAACGTGAGCCTGACGGTAACCAACGATTGCCAGATCACCACCCCTGACATCAGTTTCGCCAGTGCGCCGGTGGTGGCGGGGTTCGGCACGGTAAGCCAGGGCATAAACGTGTCATGCACCAAGGGCAGCAGCTACACGGTAGGGCTGGGTGACGGGCAGAACGTGTCTGGTGGGCGGCGGCGGATGAAGTCTTCGGCCAACAACTACCTGGCCTATGACATTTTCAAAAGTGCCGGCACCGTGCGCTGGGGGCCGTCAGGGGCTGCCAGGCGTTCGAGCACCGATGCCGACATCAACCCCGGCGTGGGTACCGGCACGGGTAGCCAGGTGTTCAATTACAACGCCAAGGTCTATACCGATCAGGCGACACCGCCGGCTGCGACCTATACCGACAGTGTGATACTGGATGTGCAATTCTGAACCTGTCGTCCTTCCGGCGGTTGATACCCCCGAAGGAGCCGCCGCGTGTCGCGACGGGCTGCTCCTGCAGGGGCTGCGCAAGACGAGGTTCAGCGCAAATCGCCGACCATGCTTGCCAGGGTCTCCAGCACCGCCCCGGCCAGTGCCTTCGAGCGCGCCCCCGACCACCCAGTGACTGCATCGGGCGCGTCGTCATGGTCCTTGAACGGCATCTCCAGCGTCAGTGACAGGCAGTCATGTGCCATGCCCACCGCATTGCAGGCCAGCGTCGTGTTCGCCTGCCCGGGTTCGTCACGGGTATAGCCATGCACCGTCTGGAAGTCGCGGGTCAGGCTGCACAAGGTGCTGCGAAACTGCTCTTCGAGCTTGGCCAGCCGAGGGGTGTAACCCGGGTTGCCCTCGCATGCGGCCGTGAACACGTGCGGGATCTCTTCGTCACCGTGCACGTCGATGAAGGCATCCACACCGTACTGCTTCATCTGCGCCTGTGCAAAGAACACTTCCGGGCTGAATTCGACGCTGGCGTCCTGCCAGGCACGGTTGAGGTCCTTGCCCTTGAAATTGGTGCGCAGGTGGCCGAGGAAGGCGCCGTCGGGGTTCATGTTGGGGATCAGGTAAAGGTCGGCCTTGGCCAGCAATTGCTGGATCACTGCGTCGTTGGCCTGCAGGCGGTCGATCACGCCTTCCATGAACCATTCGGCCATGTGCTCGCCCGGGTGCTGCTGGGCAATCAGCCACAGCTTGCGCTTGCCTTCGGCACCGTCGCCTGCCCGCAGCAGCGGGATATCGCGGCCCTGGATACTGCGGCCGCTGGCCAGCAACTCGACCCCCGGGAGTTGGCGGGCACGTTCGATCAGCTGGTTGTGGCGGGCACGCGGGTAGGGTTCGAAGTAGGCGAACCAGATCTGGTCCTGTTCAGCCTTGACCTCGAACGATAGCGCCGTACCGTCGAACTGGCTGGGCACGCGGAACCAGCGCTGCTGGTCGTAGCTGGCCACAGCGTTGTAGCCGCTCCACGCGTTCTTGTACGAGGAGCCAGAAGCGTTGTCCAGGCTGAAGCGATGGACCTGCCCCGGCGTGAGCCCGCTGACCTTGAAGTGGAACCACTGGTAGTGGCCGCTGTGGGTGTCCGGGCGAATGGCCAGGTGTACCTGGGCCGGGTTGCTGGCATCCAGTACCTGTATGTTGCCGGAGTCGAAATCGCAGTCGATCTGCAGGGGGGACAGCGTCACGGTCATGTGCCGGGCTCCTTTGCGGGCATTGTTGTAGGGGTACTGTATACGGCTTGGCAGGGATGCTGTGCAAGAACGGGCAGGGCGAGCCGTTGGCGGGCAGCCGCTATGCCGCGAGCCTGCGGCCGGTAAATGTGGGACCTTCAGGTTATTTGAAGAACTGACTGGGCGTAGTACCGAACTGGCGCTTGAACATGCTGGCGAAGGCACTTGGGCTGTCATAGCCCAACGCGCCCGCCACATCGATGATTCGCTCGCCCAGGGCAATGCGCTCCAGTGCCTGCATCAGCCGCGCCTGCTGGCGCCACTGGCCGAAGGTCATGCCGGTTTCCTTGCGGAACAACCGCTGGATGGTCTTTTCGTCCACCCCCAGTTGCACACCCCAGTTGGCAACGGTGGCGTTATCGTCGGGCCGCTCATGCAGTGCCGTGCAGATCACCCGCAGGCGCTGGTCGCTGGGTTGCGACAGCTTCAGCGGCAAGGTCGGCAGTACGCAGATTTCGTCGAGGATCAGGCGCATGACCCGGGCTTCGCGCGAGTCCTCGGCAAACGGTGCGGTGAAGCCTACCGAGGCCTTGATCAGTTCGCTGAGCAAGGGCGAGATGCTGATGGCCTTGCTCTGCAGGGGCAAGCCCGTTGCCGCGTCGACGCGCACGAACACACTGCGCATCTTCACGTCACCGACACAGCGAATGGCATGCACCTGGCCGCAAGGCATCCACACACCGCGGCTGGGTGGCACCGTCCAGCATTCGCTTCCGGACTCGACGATCATCAGGCCCTTGATGGCATAGATCAGTTGATGCTTGGTATGGCGATGGGGCTCGATGAACCAGTCGCTTGGGTAGTCTGTCGCACGGCTACCCACTTCCCAGGTCCACTCATCGACCTCCACCAGCAATTCACGCTGCGGTTTTACCATCGTGACCTCTTACTAGATGCAGCCTGGCAGCGCCACTTTAGCAGCAACGGCCAGGGCGGGCCCGTGAGCGGGTGGCCGGTAGCAAGGCCGTGGCCAACCCGAGCAGCGGCAGAAACGCAATGGCCTGGTACACCCATTCGATGCCATGCCGGTCGGCCAGTGCGCCCAGGCCCGCAGCACCTATGCCGCTGATGCCGAACATCAGCCCGAACATCACCCCCGACACCATGCCGACCCGGCCCGGCACCGCCTCCTGGGCATACACCACCAGGGCAGCGAATGCTGAGGACATCACCAGGCCGATGGCCACCGCCAGCACGGCTGTCCAGGCGAGGTTGGCATGGGGCAGGGCCAGGGCGAAGGGCGCCACACCGAGGAACGAGACCCAGATCACGGCCTTGCGCCCGATGCGATCACCCACCGGGCCACCGGCAAAGGTGCCCAGCGCAACGGCTGCGAGGAACACGAACAGGTACAGCTGGCTGTGCTGCACACTCAGGCCGAAATGCTCGATCAGGTAGAAGGTGAAGAAGTTGGTGAACGAAGCGATGTAGACAAACTTGGCGAACATCAGCACGGCGATCACCACCACAGCGCGCCACATGGCACCCCGCGACAGGCCGGGGGCCTGTTGGCCCGCGAAGCGCTTGAGCCGGGCCTGGCCGTGGCGCACGCTCCAGCCCGTCACCCGCAGCAGCACCAGAACAGCCAGCGCAGCGGCCAGCATGAACCAGGCAATGGCCGGTTGGCCGTGCGGAATGATGATGGCAGCGGTGAGCAGTGGGCCGAGGGCCGAGCCGGTATTTCCGCCGACCTGGAAGGTTGATTGCGCGGTCCCGAAGCGCCCGCCGGAGGCCATCCTGGCGACCCGCGAGGCCTCTGGGTGAAAGGTGGCCGAACCCACGCCGACCACGGCGGCGGCCACCAGCAGCATTTCATAGCTGCCGGCAAAGGCGAGCAGGGCGATGCCCAACAGCGTCACCAACATGCCGGCAGGCAGCAGGTAGGGTTGCGGGTGTTTGTCGGTGAACAGGCCGATCCAAGGTTGCAGCAGGGAAGCGGTCACCTGATACACCAAGGCGATCCAGCCGATCTGGGCGAAGCTCAGCGCGAAATCGCTTTTCAGCATGGGGTAGATCGACGGCAGTACGGCTTGAATCAGGTCATTGAGCAGGTGGGCGAATGCGGCAGCGCCGACGATGCGCACGACAAAGCCCTGAGGCTGGTCGGCAGGCGTGGCGGCGGCTACGGAGGCGGCGGAAGTTGTCATGGGCAAGGTTCTTCTATGGCAAGGGAGCAAGGCATTGCCGCAGCAGGTTATCCAGTGCCGAGGGTGCCTGTCTCACGCCGAACAGGCAGCCAATGTCGCGATTCGGGCATCCGTGCCCACCGCCTGACAGGAGAACGGAGGCGTTCCTGCAGGTGATTGCCTTCAGGCCATATCGGCTGCGGTCTTGCCGGCGACCTTGTTGCGCCCGCCCAGCCATACCAGCAACAGACCCGCCGCCGCCAGCACACCTCCGGCCATTGGCACGGCGGCGTAGCCCAGGTTCAGGCTGATAACCGCACCACCCAGCGCCGCGCCCACGGCGTTACCCAGGTTGAACGCACCCACGTTGATCGACGATGCCAGGCCTGGCGCTTCGATGGCGGCAGTCATGACGCGCATTTGCAGCGGCGGTACCACGGCGAAGGTGAACATGCCCCAGACCAGCAGGGCGATGGCAGCGCCGATGTGACTACCCAGTACCAGGGGCATCAGCAGCATGATCAGCGCCAGCACGGCGAGGAAGATTTTTGCCGCGCCATCCAGCGACCAGTCGGCCAGCCGGCCGCCCAGGCTGTTGCCAAGGGTGAAGCCAACCCCGATGAGTACCAGCCCCAAGGTTACGAAGCTGTCCGAGGCACCGGTCAGTTCGGCCAGCACCGGCGCCACGTAGGTGTACAAGGTGAACATGGCACCGGCACCGAGCACGGTGGTGGCCATGGCCAGCAGCACGCTGGGGCGGGCAATGACCGCCAGTTCCTTGCGCACGTGCGGCACGCTGCCGCGTTCACCCTTGGGCAGGGCGCACCACAGCGCGGCCATGGCCAGCAGGCCAAGTACGGCGGTACCGGCAAATGCCATGCGCCAGCCGATCTGCTGGCCAATCCAGGTGGCGGCCGGCACGCCGCCGATGTTCGCGATGGTCAGGCCCATGAACATGGTGGCCACGGCGCTGGCCTGTTTCTCTCTGGGCACCACGCTGGCTGCCACCACGGCTCCCAGGCCAAAGAACGCCCCATGGTTGAGGCTGGTGACCAGTCGCGAAGCGAGCAGGGTGTAGTAGTCCGGCGACAGTGACGACAGCAGGTTGCCAAGGGTGAAGATGGCCATCAGCGCCATCAGTGCAGCGCGCTTCCCGAAGCGGCTGAACAGCAAGGTCATGATCGGCGCGCCGACCATCACACCAATGGCATAGGCGGTGATCAGCATGCCGGCGCTGGGGATGCTCACCTGTACGCCCTGGGCGATGACCGGCAGTAGCCCCATTGGGGTGAACTCGGTAGTACCGATGCCAAAGGCGCCAATGGCCAGCGCGAAGAGCACGCGGCCGGGTCTCATTGCTTGAGCAGTCATCGGTGTCAGTCCCAGGTTGGCGCCAGGCCGTCAGGGCTGACCTCGCGGCCATTGCGCTCCAGCTCGGCGATGCGTGCCATATCGTCGGTGTCCAGCTTCAGGCCACGGGCAAGCAGGTTGCTGGCCAGGTTTTCACGCTTGGTCGACGACGGGATCACGGCATAGCCCAGTTGCAAGGCCCAGGCCAGGGCAACCTGGGCGACGGTAGCCTTGTGCTTGGCGGCGATCTGGGCCAGCACCGGGTCTTTCAGCACTTTGCCGTAGGCCAGGGTCATGTACGAGGTGACGGTGATCCCTTGTTCCTTGAGGAACGCGGTCAGCTTGCTGTTCTGCAGGTAGGGGCTGAGCTCGATCTGGTTGGTGGCTATTTCCCCTTTACCGACCACGGCAATGGCTTGCCTGGTCAGCTCGATGTTGAAGTTGGAAACGCCGATCTGGCGAGCCAGGCCGTGCTGCTTGGCATCGGCCAGGGCCTTCATGTACTCGGGCAGCTCTACGCCGTTGCCCGGCGCCGGCCAGTGGATCAGCAGCAGGTCGACATAGTCGGTGCGCAGTTTCTGCAAGCTGTCACGCAGGCTGGGGATCAACTTGTCGGCGGCATAGTTGTCGACCCAGATCTTGGTGGTGATGAACAGCTCGCTGCGCGGCACGCCGCTTTCGGCAATGGCCTGGCCCACTTCGGCTTCGTTCTTGTAGATCTGGGCGGTATCGATGGCGCGGTAGCCGACTGCCAGGGCAGACTTGACCGAGTCGATGACGGTTTGGCCGGTGAGGCGGAAGGTGCCGAGGCCGAAGGAAGGAACGCTCATGGGGGGTTGCTCCTGAATAGGGGGGAGGATCATGTGGTGCCCAGTGTGCAGGTTTGAACGGCAGCGAATAATCCGCTGCGGCGCCAAAGTCATTTGACCTGTAGGCACAAATGCATTTTCAAGCTGTGCATTCACTACATAAATAGGGCCCGAGGGGACTGGAACCTTGTTCAGCTAGCGCTTTTTTAACAAGCGTTGAGGCTGCCCATGACCCCTTCCGTAATACCTGCCGATTCCATCGATGCGCTGATTGCCCGTCAGTTGCCAGGCTGGCTCAAGCGCGCGTCTGCCCAAGAGCTGACAGGGCTGGGCGCCGCTGCTTTGCGCCAACAGCGCGCGCAGGGCCAGGTCGACGCCTGGTTGGGGGCCATAACCCCCCTGGAGGGTACCGGAACGGCTGGTACTGGGTTGCAGAAGGAGCGAGCGCTGGTCAGGCTGGGGCGTTCATTGTTCCGTCTGGACAAAGTCAACGCGATTGCGGCGCGGCATATTGCTGATTACTTTTCTAACGATCCCGTTGAGGATTACCTGACCTATCGCGTCAGGCGTGAGGTCGCGAAACGCCAGCTTCTGCTTGAATTGAGCCGTGAGGCAATTCAGCGCCACGGCCTGTGAACGAAACAGCCCGCCGAGCGGCGGGCTGTTCGCTGGGGCAGGACGATCAGCGGCGGCGGAACAGCGGCAGCGGCTCGTCGGTGGCGGCCTGGTAGGTCACCGAGAAGTCCTTCAGGCTTTGCAGCGCGTCTTCCGGGTCCTTGTCGGCACGGATGGCGAATGCGTCGAAGCCGCAGCGGGCCATGAAGAACAGCTGGTCGCGCAGCACATCGCCGATGGCGCGCAGTTCGCCTTTGAACTTGTAGCGGTCACGCAGCAGGCGCGCATTGGAGTAGCTGCGGCCGTCGGTGAATGCCGGGAAGTTCAGGGCGATGACCTGGAAGTGGTGCACGTCTTCACCGATTTCCTCGGCTTCCTGGTCGCTGTCCAGCCATACACCCAGGCCGCCATCGCGGGCCTTGAGCACGTGGGCATGGTCGCGCCACATTTGCAGCGGCACGATGTAGTCGTCGCAGTTGGTCAGCTCGTCGAACGAGGTTTCCTTGGGCAGCAGGTGCCAGGTTTCGTCGACGATCTGGTTGTTCTTAATGATTCGCTGCATAGACGCGTTCCTTGAAGGGGTCGATGCCGATACGCTGGTAGGTGTCGATGAAACGCTCTTCCTCGGTACGTTGTTCCACGTACACGGCGATCAGCTTCTCGATCACATCGGCCATGTCATCCTGCGCGAAGGACGGGCCAAGGATCTTGCCCAGGCTTGCGCCGCGTGCGGCGTTACCGCCCAGCGACACCTGGTAGAACTCCTCACCCTTCTTGTCCACGCCGAGGATGCCGATGTGGCCCACGTGGTGGTGGCCGCAGGCGTTCATGCAGCCAGAGATGTTCAGGTCGATTTCGCCGATGTCGAACAGGTAGTCCAGGTCGTCGAAGCGGCGCTGGATGGACTCGGCAATCGGGATCGACTTGGCGTTGGCCAGCGAGCAGTAGTCGCCACCCGGGCAGCAGATGATGTCGGTCAGCAGGCCGATGTTCGGGGTGGCGAAGCCGCCTTCGCGCAGTTCCAGCCACAGCGCGTGCAGCTGGCGCTGCTCGACGTCGGCGAGGATGATGTTCTGCTCGTGCGAGGTGCGCAGGAAGCCGAAGCTGTAGCGTTCGGCCAGGTCGGCCACGGCGTCCAGCTGCTTGTCGGTCACGTCGCCCGGGGCAACACCGGTAGGCTTGAGTGACAGGGTAACAGCCACGTAGCCCGGGCGCTTGTGGGCGCGGGTGTTGCGCGAGCGCCAGCGGGCGAACCCTGGGTACTCGGCATCAACGGCGGTGTAGTCGACGTTGTCGAGTGCGAGATACTCCGGGTCGACGAAGTGGCGCGAGACGCGCTGTACTTCAGCCTCGGTCAGGGTGGTGCTGCCGCCACGCAGGTGGACCATTTCGGCCTCGACCTTTTCGGCGAACACTTCCGGGGTAAGGGCCTTGACCAGAATCTTGATCCGCGCCTTGTACTTGTTGTCACGGCGACCGTAACGGTTGTACACGCGCAGGATGGCGTCGAGGTAGCTGATCAGGTCCTGCCATGGCAGGAACTCGTTGATGAACGAGCCCACCACCGGGGTACGGCCAAGGCCGCCACCGACCAGCACACGGAAGCCCAGTTCACCGGCAGCGTTGCGCACCGGCTCCAGGCCAATGTCGTGCACTTCGATGGCGGCGCGGTCTTCCTGCGAGCCGTTGATGGCGATCTTGAACTTGCGTGGCAGGTAGGCGAATTCCGGGTGGAAGGTAGTCCACTGACGGACGATTTCACACCACGGGCGCGGGTCGATGACTTCGTCTGCGGCCACACCGGCGAACTGGTCGGTGGTGGTGTTGCGCAGGCAGTTGCCGCTGGTCTGGATCGCGTGCATCTGCACGGTGGCCAGCTCGGCGAGGATATCAGGGATGTCTTCCAGCGCCGGCCAGTTGAACTGCACGTTCTGGCGGGTGGAAATGTGGGCATAGCCCTTGTCATAGTCGCGCGCGATCTTGGCCAGGGTGCGGACCTGGTTGGCGTTCAGCTGGCCGTACGGCACCGCTACACGCAGCATCGGCGCGAAACGTTGGATGTATAGGCCGTTCTGCAGGCGCAGAGGGCGGAATTCTTCTTCGCTCAGCTCACCGGCCAGGTAGCGGCGGGTCTGATCACGGAACTGCTTGACGCGGTCCTCGATGATCCGCTGATCGTACTCGTCGTATACGTACATAAAAGTCCTGTCTCAGGCATGCAGCTATTCGCGCGCACGGCCGCGCACTCCGGTACGGAGCCGGGGAACGATAGCAGGTTGCGTTTATGCGCTAAAGTGATGTTTTTGCATATGAAAAGAACCAAATGGACTATGTGAGATTGACTGCCATTTGTGCGCTGAGCATCGCCAGGCGTTTATAATCCGGTGTTTGCTTCGCAGAGATGTGACCCCATGCTCAAGGCCCTGTGCCAAAACTTGTGCCTTGCCTTGCCACTGGTGGCAAATGCGCAACCGGCTTCGGTGGTGTTCCTCAACCCGGGGCTGTCCACCGAGACATTCTGGACCAGCTACACCCGCTTCATGCAGGCCGCCGCAGACGAGCTGGGCATGACCCTGCAGGTGCAATACAGCGAGCGCCGAGCCGACCTGGCACTGACCCAGGCCCGGGCTATCCTGAGCGCGCCGCAGCGGCCGGATTACCTGGTGCTGGTCAACGAGCAGTACGTGGCACCGGAAATCCTGCGGCTGTCGCGCGGCACCGGGGTGAAGTTGCTGCTGGTCAACAATGGCCTGACCGATAGCCAGCGCCTGAGCATCGAGGCCCAGCCCGACAAGTATGCCGAGCCCCTGGGTACCTTGATGAGCAACGACGAGCAGGCAGGCTTCCAGATGTTGCACCTGATGCTCGCACAGCTGCCACGCGACGCCGGGCCGGTGGACCTGGTGGCTTTTGCCGGGGTCAAGACCACCCCGGCCTCGCAGTTGCGCGTTGAGGGCATGCGCCGCGCCTTGGCCGATTTCCCTCAGGTGCGCTTGCGGCAAGTGGTATACGGCGGCTGGAACCGTCAGCGCGCCTACGAGCAAGCGCAGCAGTTGCTGGAGCGTTACCCGGCCACCCGCCTGGTGTGGTCGGCCAATGACCAGATGGCCTTTGGTGCCATGCAAGCGTTCGAGGAGGCCGGCTACACGCCGGGCCGTGACGTGCTGTTCGGTGCCGTCAACAGCTCGCCCGAAGCCTTGCGCGCGCGTATCGATGGGCGCTTGAGCGTGCTGATGGGTGGGCATTTCACCCTTGGTGGTTGGGCCATGGTGATGCTCCACGATGACGCCCACGGGCTGGCGTTGAACCGCGACGGCCTGCTCGAGCACCGTGTTCCGGTATTGCAGGAAATCGATCAGGCCAAGGCCAGGCGTTGGCTGGAGCTGTTGGATAGGGACGATTACGGCGTCGATTTTCGGCGTTACAGTGCCGAAGGGCGGCCGCCCGGTTACCGTTACCCGTTTCTGGCGTCACCGGTCGAATATTGAATGACCCTGCTTGAGGGAAGGGCATTGCTCGTCTTAACTGCTGATGGTGAAGTGCATTCCCATAACCACTACAAGAGGCAATGCAATGGGAAACTCAACCAAGGTCCGCAAAGCTGACAGCAGCGTCGATGCCTGGGCGATCCTGTGCCTGATCGTTCTGGTGGTGGTCACTGCCGTGTATTGGGTCAGCCACCAGTGACTTGAAACTCAAGACCGTGATGTAGCAGGGCGCCTGCGGGAGGGAATCTCGCAGGCGCTTTATTATTGCCTGTGCCCGTCTCTTTGCTGTGAGAACATCTGCCTCGAGAATGGCGTAGTCCCGTCGTAGGAGCGGGTTCACCCGCGAAAGGGCCGGCCCTGCTGGCCAATCTCCACCTTTCGTTCACCGTTGCCGCCGCCACCGTATTCGCGGGTAAACCCGCTCCTACAACAGATTGGTGGTGCACACAGGTCGGGGGTTGGACACAGGCCGCATGTAGGAGCGGGTTCACCCGCGAAGGGCCGGGCCTGCTGGCCAATTTCCACCTGCCGTTCACCGTTGCCGCCGCTGCCGTATTCGCGGGTAAACCCGCTCCTACACCGGATCGGTGGTGGACACAGGTCGGGGGTTGGGCACAGGCCGCTGTAGGAGCGGGTTCACCCGCGAAGAGGCCGGCACAGGTTAGCGGGTCAGGTGCAGGGCCAATTGCACCAGGCCGATCAATATCGCAATGAACACCAGGGTGAACAGCGCCCCTAGCGCAATGAAATGGCTGGCCTTGCCGTGGGTGAAATCGCGTGCGCGGTTTTTGCCGCTTTGCACGCCGAACGCGGCGGCGAGGATGCTGTGCAGCATTTGCCAGAAGGTCGGGGGTTTGCCCTTGCTGGAATCGTCCATGGTGGCTCCTGGGGAAATCAGAGGCAATCAAGGACAGTGTAGGCAATGGCTGTGAGGTTGCCCGTGCCGGCTTCTTCGCGGGTAAACGCGCACCTACAGGTAAATCACGGCCCTTGCGGCCTGTTCCATACCTGTGGGGACGAGCCCGCGAAGAAGCCAGCGCAGTCGTTTAGCTGTCATACCCCAGGTTAGGCGCCAGCCAGCGCTCGCTTACGCTGATATCCTGGCCTTTACGCGCGCTGTAACGTTCAATCTGGTCCTTGTCGACCTTGCCGACGGCAAAATACTTCGCCTGCGGGTGGGCAAAGTACCAGCCGCTGACCGCCGCCGCCGGGAACATCGCAAAGTGCTCGGTGAGGTACACCCCGCTTGGCCCGGTTTCACCGATGGCAGTGCCATCGAGCAGGCGGAACAGGGTTTCCTTTTCGGTGTGGTCGGGGCAGGCCGGGTAGCCCGGCGCAGGGCGGATACCGCTGTACTGTTCCTTGATCAGCGCCTCGTTGTCCAGGTGTTCGTCGCGGGCATAGCCCCAGTGCTCTTTACGCACCTGCTCGTGCAGCCATTCGGCACAGGCTTCGGCCAGGCGGTCGGCCAGGGCCTTGACCATGATCGAGCTGTAGTCGTCGCCCTTGTCCTGGTAAGCCTTGGCCACTTCCTCGGCACCGATGCCGGCGGTGGTGATGAAACCACCTACGTAGTCGGTAATGCCGCTGTCTTTCGGTGCGACGAAGTCGGCCAGCGACCAGTTGGGCTTGCCGTCCGGCTTGATGGTCTGCTGGCGCAGGTGGTGCAGGGTGGCCAGTGCCTGGCCATCTTCGCCGTAGACTTCGATGTCGTCATCGGCCACCTGGTTGGCCGGCCAGAAACCGAATACCGCACGGGCGCTGATCAGCTTCTCGTCGATCAGCTTGTCGAGCATCTCGCGGGCATCCTTGTACAGCGCCGTAGCAGCCTCGCCAACCACCTCGTCGGTGAGGATGCGCGGGAACTTGCCGGCCAGGTCCCAGGAGATGAAGAACGGAGTCCAGTCGATGTACTCGGCCAGGGTGCGCAAATCGATGTCTTCCAGCACCTTGACGCCGGTGAAGGAGGGCACCGCTGGCTGGTAGCCGGCCCAGTCGTACTGCGGCTTGGCGGCGATCGCCTGGGCGTAGCTGAGGCGCTCGGTGCGGGCGCTGCGGTTGGCGGTGCGCTCGCGCACGTCCACGTATTCCAGGCGGGTCTTCTCGACGAAGCCTGGTTTGAGCTCTTTGGACAGCAACTGGGTGGCCACGCCGACCGCGCGCGAGGCGTCGGTGACGTAGATGACCGCGTCGTTGCTGTACTTGGGTTCGATCTTGACCGCAGTGTGCGCCTTGGAGGTGGTGGCGCCACCGATCATCAGCGGCAGTTCGAAGCCTTGGCGCTGCATTTCGCGGGCAACGTGGACCATTTCGTCCAGCGATGGGGTAATCAGGCCGGACAGGCCAATGATGTCGCACTTCTGCTCGCGGGCCGTTTGCAGGATCTTTTCCGCCGGCACCATCACGCCAAGGTCGACGATGTCGTATCCGTTACAGCCCAGCACCACGCCGACAATGTTCTTGCCGATGTCGTGCACGTCGCCCTTGACCGTGGCCATCAGGATCTTGCCCTTGGCTTCCGGCTTGTCGCCTTTTTCGGCCTCGATGAACGGGATCAGGTGCGCAACGGCCTGTTTCATGACGCGGGCCGACTTGACCACCTGCGGCAGGAACATCTTGCCCGCGCCGAACAGGTCACCGACCACGTTCATGCCGTTCATCAGCGGGCCTTCGATCACTTCGATGGGGCGCGCGCACTGCTGGCGGCATTCTTCGGTGTCTTCGACGATGAACGCGGTGATGCCCTTGACCAGCGCATGCTCCAGGCGTTTTTCCACCGGCAGCGAGCGCCACTCTTCGTTTTCCACTTCCTTGGTTGCGCCGCCGCCCTTGTAGTCGTCGGCGATGGCCAGCAGTGCATCGGTGCCATGGGGGGTGCGGTTGAGCACCACATCCTCGACCTTTTCACGCAGCTGGGCCGGGATCTCGTCGTAGATTTCCAGTTGGCCGGCGTTGACGATACCCATGGTCAGGCCGTTCTGGATCGCGTGATACAGGAACACCGAGTGGATCGCCTCACGCACCGGGTTGTTGCCACGGAACGAGAACGACACGTTGGACACACCGCCCGAGCTCAGGGCGTGGGGCAGGTGATCGCGGATATAGGCACAGGCCTCGATGAAGTCGACGGCGTAGTTGTTGTGTTCTTCGATACCGGTGGCGACAGCGAAGATGTTCGGGTCGAAGATGATGTCTTCTGGCGGGAAGCCCACTTCGTTGACCAGGATGTCATAGCTGCGCTGGCAGATTTCCTTCTTGCGCGCGGCCGTGTCGGCCTGGCCGACTTCGTCGAAGGCCATGACCACCACGGCAGCGCCATAGCGCTTGCACAGGCGGGCGTGGTGCTTGAACTGCTCGACGCCTTCCTTCATGGAAATGGAGTTGACGATGCCCTTGCCCTGGATGCACTTGAGGCCGGCTTCGATCACTTCCCACTTGGACGAGTCGATCATGATCGGTACACGCGAGATGTCCGGCTCACCCGCGATCAGGTTGAGGAACCGGACCATGGCCGCCTGGGAGTCGAGCATCCCTTCGTCCATGTTGATGTCGATTACCTGGGCGCCGGCCTCGACCTGCTGCAGGGCGACTTCCAGGGCTTCGGTATAGTTCTCTTCGCGGATCAGCCGGGCGAATTTGGCGGAACCGGTGATGTTGGTGCGCTCACCGACGTTGACGAACAGCGACTGGCGGTCGATGGTGAACGGTTCCAGGCCCGACAGGCGGCAGGCCTTGGCGATTTGCGGGATCACGCGCGGCTTGTACTTGGCCACGGCTTCGGCAATGGCCTGGATGTGGCCTGGGGTGGTGCCGCAGCAACCGCCGATGATATTGAGGAAACCGCTGGCGGCGAACTCCTCGACCACCGCGGCCATCTCGGCCGGGGTTTCGTCGTATTCACCGAAGGCGTTCGGCAGGCCGGCATTGGGGTGGGCGGATACGTGGGTGTCGGCCTTGGTGGCCAGCTCTTCCAGATACGGGCGAAGGTCCTTGGCGCCCAGGGCGCAGTTCAGGCCCACGGAAATCGGCTTGGCATGACGCACCGAGTTCCAGAACGCTTCGGTGGTCTGCCCCGACAGGGTGCGGCCGGAGGCGTCGGTGATGGTGCCGGAGATCATGATCGGCAGTTCGACCTTGTCGTCCTCGAACACTTGCTGCACGGCGAAGATCGCCGCCTTGGCGTTGAGGGTGTCGAAGATGGTTTCGATCAGGATCAGGTCGGCGCCGCCTTCGATCAGGCCGCGGGTGGCCTCGATGTAGTTTTCTACCAACTCGTCGAAGGTGACGTTGCGAAACCCTGGGTCGTTGACGTCCGGGGAAATCGAGCAGGTTCGGCTGGTAGGGCCGAGCACGCCGGCGACGAAGCGCGGCTTGTCCGGCGTTTCCAGGGTCTTGGCATCGGCAACCTGGCGGGCGATGCGCGCGCCTTCGACGTTCAGTTCGTACACCAGCGACTCCATGCCGTAGTCGGCCTGGGAAATCTGCGTGGCGTTGAAGGTGTTGGTTTCGAGAATATCGGCACCAGCATCCAGGTAGGCCTTCTCGATGGCGGCGATCACGTCCGGGCGGCTAAGCAGCAACAAATCGTTGTTACCCTTTACATCGCTTGGCCAATCGGCAAAACGCGTGCCACGATAGTCGTGTTCCTCCAGACGGTAGCTTTGGATCATAGTACCCATGCCGCCGTCGAGGATCAGGATGCGCTCTTTGAGTGCGTTCTGGAGTGCTTGGAGACGAGCGCTGCGGTCGGACATAGGAACTACCTGGTCGGGCGAATAACAGAAGGTGCCGAATCATAACAAAGCTGCGCGGTTTTTACGCATGTCGCCCATTTGCATGAAAACTGCTCATGTTGGGCGGCCGCTGTCAGCGCAAAGCACCCAGGACGACCAGGCAATAAATCGTGATGGCTTCAAGAACCAGGACTATCCGCACATGGTGCATCGTATCCTTGCCGGCACCTTTGCCCTGCTCGTCAGCGGCGCGGTGTTCGGGCAGGTCCTCCAGTCGAGCCCGGCTATTTCCTACACCCGGGACATTCAACCGATTTTTACCGAGAAGTGCGTAGCCTGTCATGCCTGCAACGACGCCGCCTGCCAGCTGAAGCTGGAAAGCCCTGAAGGCGCTGTACGCGGGGCCAGCAAGGTCCCGGTGTACCAGGGCGAGCGGAGCAAGGCGGTTCCCACCACGCGGCTGTTCTACGACGCACATAGCGAAGAGCAGTGGCGCCAGAAGGGCTTTTACTCGGTGCTCGACAACCAGGGCGGTCAGGCCGCGCTGATGGCGCGCATGCTGGAGTTGGGCCACAAGACCCCGCTTACGCCCAACGCCAAGCTGCCCGAAGAGATCGTCCTGGGCCTGAGCCGCAACAACATGTGCCCGTTGCCCCATGAGTTCGACGCCTATGCCGGCGCACACCCCAAGGAGGGCATGCCGCTGGCGGTGACCGGGCTGACCGACAAGGAATATGACACCATGCGCCGCTGGCTGGCCGCTGGTGCGCCGGTGGAGTACCAGCCGATCCAGCCTAGCGCGGCCGAAGCCGGGCAGATCGCAACGTGGGAAGAGCTGCTCAACCGCCCGGGTTCCACTGAGGCGCTGGTGGGCCGCTGGCTGTACGAGCACCTGTTTTTGGCGCACATCTACTTCGCTGGCGGCGAGCAGGGCCACTTCTTCCAGTGGGTGCGCTCGCGTACGCCAAGCGGCAAGCCGGTCGATATCATTGCCACCCGCCGCCCCAATGACCCGCCGGGCACGGACTTCTACTACCGGTTGATCCCGGTGCAGGGCGTGATCGTGCACAAGACGCACATCACCTACCCAATGGGGCCGCAGAAGCTCAAGCGCGTGAAGCAGCTGTTTTATGCCGGCGACTGGCATGCCGCCGCGCTGCCGGGCTACGGCCCGCGCCACCGGGCCAATCCGTTCGAAACCTTCGAGGCGATCCCGGCAGTGGCGCGCTACCAGTTCATGCTGGATAACGCCGAGTACTTCGTGCGCACCTTCATCCGTGGCCCGGTGTGCCGCGGGCAGATTGCCACTGACGTGATCCGCGACAACTTCTGGGCGCTGTTCCAGGAGCCGGCCTTCGATCGCTACGTCACCGACGCCGAGTACCGGGGCGAGGCTACCCCACTGCTGGCCATGCCTGGTCAGATCGATGACGTGGGCAGTGTGCTGAGCCTGTGGCACGCCTATCGTGACAAGCGCAACGACTACGAGAAACTGCGCCGTGAAGCCTATGCCGAAATGCCTGCACCGAGATGGTCGACGCTGTGGGCCGGTAACGACAATGCGCTGCTGAGCATCTTCCGCCACTTCGACAGCGCCTCGGTGACCAAGGGCCTGGTGGGGGATGTGCCGCTGACCGTGTGGCTGTTCGACTACCCGTTGTTCGAGCGCACGTATTACCAGTTGGCGGTCAACTTCGATGTATATGGCAACGTTTCGCACCAGTTGCAGACGCGCCTGTACTTCGACCTGATCCGCAACGGCGCCGAGGTCAACTTCCTGCGCCTGATGCCAGCCGACCAGCGCAAGGCGATCCTTGGCGACTGGTACCAGAACAGTGGCAAGGTGAAGATGTGGATGGATTATGAAGACATCGACACTGACACCCCGAGTGGCATCACGCTCGACCCGCACAACCCCAAACGCGACTTCGGCCTGAAGCTGCTGCAGCGCACCGGCAGCCTGAATGCCGCACCGGACCCGATCAACCGCTGCCAGGGCGCGTTCTGCTCACGGCCGCAGATGAGCGAAGCGTTCCGCAATGCCGAGCAGTCGCTCAGCCGTCTGGTGTCGCGCCCGGCGGCCGGGCTCAAGGTGATCAACCAGTTGCCCGAGGCGACCATGCTGCGTATCGAGGGGCAGGGCGGCCAGCGTCAGGTGTACAGCCTGCTGCGCAACCGCGCGCACAGCAACGTGGCGTTTCTGCTGGGTGAGGCGTACCGCTACCAGCCGGGGCTCGATACCCTGACCCTGTACCCGGGGGTGCTCTCCAGCTACCCGAACTTCATCTTCAACATCCCGATCGAGGATGTGCCGGAGTTCGTCGAGGACATGGAGTATGCCAAAGATGATGCGGCGAAGTTCGAGCGCATTGTCATGCGCTGGGGTGTGCGCCGCAGTCACCCAGCGTTCTGGCGCTACTTCCACGACCTGAACAGTTATATCAAGGAGACCGAACCGGTCGAGGCGGGCGTGCTGGACATGAACCGCTACGAGAACCTCTGATCGGGTTGGCTGACCTTTCCGATTTGCCTGCGGTCGGACAGGGTAGGTGGTCTGGATCGATTGCTGGGGGCTGCGTTGCAGCCCTTCGCGGGTGAACCCGCTGCTATACAAGTACGGCGCTGCCATCAAGGCTGGCGCCGGCTTCTGCACTCGATACGGGCCTCAATGCACCGCCAAGCGCAGGGTATTCCATGCTGTATTCGCTTCAGGCACTGCGGGCGTTCGCCGCCTGGGTGGTGGTCTGCCACCATTTCATGCAGATCTTCTTCGACTTCCACGCCACCGGCCCCATCGGCCAACTGCTTACCGACCGGGGCGCCGTAGGCGTCGACATCTTCTTCGTCATCAGCGGGCTGGTCATCTACCTGTCAACCCGCGACAAAGCCATCGCACCGCGCCAGTTCCTGCTCAATCGGGTGCTGCGCATCGTTCCGGCCTACTGGTTCTACACAGCCCTGATGGCCATGTTGCTGCTGGCATTCAGCCAATGGATGCCACATCAGGCATTTGCCTGGCGGCACCTGTTCCTGTCGCTGCTGTTCATCCCGGCGGAAAACCCAGGTGGCTATGGCCTGTACCCGACCCTGAACGTGGGCTGGACGCTGAACTTCGAGATGTTCTTCTACCTGCTGTTCGGCCTGGCCTTCCTGGTACGCCAACGGTATCACCTGCTGCTGGTGGCTGCCGCTCTGTTGCTGGTCAGTGAGGTGCTGGGGCGCATGGGCGTGGTCAGCCGCTTCTACAACAACGACATCATCTACGAGTTTCTGCTGGGCATTGGTGTAGGCGTACTGTACCGCCGCGGGCTGATCCGGCAGGGCCGGTGGTTGCCGCTGGCGTTGCTGGGCGTAGCGGGCATGGCGATCTACTGTCTGGACGCTTCCCAACGCTTGCTGCACTGGGGGGTACCGAGTGCGATGATCGTCCTGGCCTTCGTGGCCATGGAGCCGCTGTTCCAGGGCAATCGGCTGCTCAAGGCCCTTGGCGACTGTTCGTACTCGGTGTACCTCATACATGTGCTGGTGCTGTATGCCGGTTGGTTCGCCAGCCAGCGCCTGCATCTGAACCCGTACCTGGTATTTGCCCTGTGCGTGCCGTCCATTGGACTAATGTCGTGGTTCAGCTACCAGTGGCTGGAGCGCGGCCTGTACCGGCGCATGCAGGCCTGGCTGGCGGCGCAACGGGGGCCGGCCCCTGAATATGCGCTTTCCCGAGTCAATTGCTAGGACTTTGTTCGAGGGCTGGGTTGGCGTACACTTGGCCGCAAGTCTGTGAGGAACCTACATGAGCGCTATAACCATTACCGACGCCGCCCATGACTACCTGGCCGATCTGCTCTCCAAGCAGAATACGCCCGGCATCGGCATTCGCATTTTCATCACCCAGCCGGGCACCCAGTACGCCGAGACGTGCATCGCCTACTGCAAGCCG
The DNA here is from genome assembly GCF_021378985.1 of Pseudomonas sp. JR33AA. Classification (NCBI taxonomy): domain Bacteria; kingdom Pseudomonadati; phylum Pseudomonadota; class Gammaproteobacteria; order Pseudomonadales; family Pseudomonadaceae; genus Pseudomonas; species Pseudomonas sp. JR33AA. The sequence goes on along the minus strand of NZ_JAJSAW010000003.1, from coordinate 297,324 downwards.
GGCGAAGAGAAGCCTGACGACACCGCCGTGGGTCTGAAAAGCTTCACGGCTTACCTGGACGCCGTCAGCGTGCCGTTCCTGGAAGACGCACTGGTCGACTACGCCACCGACCGCATGGGCGGCCAGCTGACCATCAAGGCGCCAAACGCCAAGGTGCCGATGGTCAACGAAGACAGCCCGATCAACGAGCGTATCAACTACTACCTGCAGACCGAGATCAACCCCGGCCTGGCCAGCCATGGCGGCCAGGTGAGCCTGGTGGACGTGGTCGACGACGGCATTGCCGTGCTGCAGTTCGGTGGTGGCTGCCAGGGTTGCGGCCAGGCCGATGTCACCCTGAAGGAAGGCATCGAGCGCACCCTGCTCGAGCGTATTCCGGAGCTGAAGGGCGTGCGTGACGTGACTGACCACAGCCAGAAAGAAAACGCCTACTACTAAGTTGAAGGCGGCTCCCTTAGCAACAAAGTGTTACGGTTTCAACCCCTGCGACAACAGGCCGCAGCCCGTATTCAAAGGGCTGCAGGCCATCCCCGCCTTGGTCGGGTAGAACCCCTCTGGGTGTCATGCCAGAATGCCCCGGTTTTTCGACCGGCCCGTCCCAAGGGCCGGCACCTTCCCTGTAAAGGATGGTTTCATGAATGATCTTTTGACCCGGCGTGCAGTTGTCGCCGGCATGGGCGTTCTCGGGCTTGGCCTGTTGGCAGGCTGCAGCCCGGCCCGGGGGCTCGAGTTCAAGTACGGCAAGAACATGAGCAACGAAATCCTCGGGCGCAAGTTCAGCCTCAAAGACCCGCAAGGTAACGTGCGCACCCTGTCGAGCTTTTACGGCAGCATGCCGATGATCTTCTTCGGCTTCACCCAGTGCCCGGCCGTCTGCCCGACCACGCTGGCGCGGGCGGCGCAAATTCGCAAGCTGCTGAGGGGTCGCGACCGCGACCTGTTCCAGGTGGTGTTCATCACCCTGGACCCGGAGCGCGACACACCCGAGGTGCTCGATGCCTACGTCAAGGCCTTCGACCCGACGTTCACCGCGCTGACCGGCACCCCCGAGGAAATTGCCGCCGTGGCCAAGGAATTCAAGGTGTTCTACGAGAAGGTTCCGGCCGGAGACACCTATACCATTTCTCATTCGTCCACCAGCTACGTTTACGATACACGTGGCACCCTGCGCCTGAGCCTGGGCCATTCCCTGAATGCCAAGGAATGCGCCGAAGATCTGGTCACCCTGATGGAGATCTGCTGAATGTCGACGCAACCGATCAAACGCGGTTTGGCTGCCCTGGTACTGATCGGGCTGACCCTGCCGGCCTTGGCCCAGACCACCGTGAGTGATGCTTGGGTGCGCGCCAGCGTGCCGCATCAGCAGTCCACCGGTGCGTTCATGGTCCTGACCGCCAGCGGCGACAGCAAGCTGGTAGGCGTGGCTTCGCCCGTTGCCGAGACCGTGCAGGTGCACGAGATGACCATGAACGGTGACGTGATGGGCATGCGTGAGGTCAAGGCGGTCGAGTTGCCAGCCGGCAAGGCAGTAACCCTGGACCCGAATGGCCTGCATGTGATGCTGATGGGCCTGCACAATCAGGTAAAGGAAGGCGATAAAGTGCCGCTGACCCTTACCATCGAAGATGCAAACGGTGCCAAGGAAACACTGGACGTGCAGGCAGAAGTGCGCCCGCTCAACGCCGAGGCTGGCGGTGGGCATGACCACATGCACATGAAGCACTGACAGACCAAAGGGCCGCGCTTAGCGGCCCTTTTCTTTCTTCAGCTGCGTCTTTCAGCTACGAAAGCGCGGCAGCGGCCTGTCGAGCGTCAGCGAGGTCAGGGTCTTTCGAACCTGGGCCTCATCGGCCTCCAGTGCCTTCAGGCTGGCGCGGATCTTGCCGGCGGCGGGCACATCGCCCTGCCGGTCGATCCAGTCGGCAATCTCCTTGCAGGCACTGCTCAGACAGGCCTGGCGCTGGTTCATCAGCGACAGAAGGGTGGTGAGCTCTCTTTCGGACATGGCAGGATCCTCCATTCAGCCTTGTCAGTGTAGCAGAGGGTTGGCGGGGCTCTACTCCCTTGGCCAGAACGGCTGAGCCCATGGCAAGGGCTTTCCCTGATAGCGCCGTAACAACTCGTTACTTATACACGGCATGTTTATTGTTGCTGCTGGCGCGTTGCGTAAGGCATGAGGCGCGGCACTTGAAAGTAATGGGTGAAAGCGCTCTGTCGCGCTGCCTGGCAGCAGTAGCAATGTCTATATCCAAAAAATCTGGCCTGTAGGACTATTCCTAGGTTCTGTTCTGAGCATGTAGTGCGAGTTTCTGTTGTTACAGTTTTCATGTTGTGCGCAATCCTGGGTGAGTCTTAGATTGATATTGCCCGAGCCAAGCAAGGGCGATTTCAATAATCTGAAAGGAGCTCTCATATGAAATCTGCAATCGAACTGTTCAAGACCGATGTAACTGGCGTAACCACTAAAGGTGTTTGCATGTGGTAAGCACGGGGGTGGCGTCATGCCGCCCCTTTATTTCCCTTGAGAGGAGCATGGTTTATGAACGATCGTGGCTACCACACCATCTGGGATATTACTGGCGCCAGTGCTAGGTTGTTGAGCAATGAAAAAGTTCTGCACCGTTTTTTTCTTACTGCATTGCAGGCGTCCGGGTTCACCGTCATAAGCGATATGATCCACAAGTTTTCTTCGGGTGGGGAGGGGGTGACGGGGATTTTTCTTCTGTCTGAGTCTCACCTCTCGTACCATACTTATCCGGAGCGTGGATATATTAGTATTGATGTCTATACCTGTGGGAAAAATAATCACTCGATCAACGACGGTATCTCTGCGTTTTTTGGCGCGGACGTTCAAGTCAACAGAAGGACACTGTTACGCGGGAGTATGGTGACTGGCCTGTCGGGGGTGACGTATGCGACTGCTCGATAAAGGGCTGGTAAAATTTGACTACCAGTTTCCACTTTATAATTTTTTCTTCCCCGCTCAGACGCACAATCTCTACGAGCCTGATAAACGTCAGTTTTCCGAAATAATGGCCGGCGCCAATCAGGCGGCACGCTCGCGTGCGTTGTATTTTCATATTCCCTTTTGCGAAGCCATCTGCTCGTTCTGCCCGTTTACACGCGGGTTGTACAAGAATTCCGAGGCTATTGACCGATACACACATGCACTCATCCGTGAAATAGAGTACAAAGCGCAGATTGTCGACTTGAGGGCGGTTCCTGTAAGGGCAATATTTTTTGGCGGAGGAACACCCTCACTATTGTCGCCGCGGAATATTCATGACATTGGTGAGGCGTTGCATCATCATTTTGATATGAGCACTGTAGAGGAGTTTTCATTAGAATTCAACGTGACCAGTGTGACCGAAGAGCGCGCTCGTGTTCTGGCTGAAATTGGTGTAACCCATGCGCGTTTTGGTCTGCAAACGACAGATAGCGAATGGCGTCAGCTTTTCAATCTCGACCCTGATATTGGCAAGATCGAACGTGCCGTTGAACAGTTACGTACCCATTTCGGATATGTGCTATGTGACATCCTGTATGGCATGAATGGCAGCAGCGAGCAGCAAACGCTCGCCGATATAGACAAAGCTGTCGCGATGGGTGTCAGCAATGTCGATATCTATCCCATAAACAATGCCGCTACATCCGTAAAACTTCACAAGCAGATCAGGGCTCGCTTTAATGATGTGATGCCCGCCATGCGTAAGCTCAACATGAAATTCATGCTCGATGAGCATCTGCGACAGTATGGCTATGTCCCCTACAATGGACATGGTTATGTGCATAGATCCGGAACTGATGGTGCGCTCTTCACCAATGATTACTCCTTTATCTACCACGAACATGTTTATGGCTATGCCGATCATGACCTGTTGGGCTTCGGGGTAGGTGCCATTTCGTCGGTGGCGGGGCAGGTGATTACCAACGTTTCCTTGCGCGAAAAATACATCCAACGTATGACGGCAGGAGAGCACCTGTGCCAGGTGAGCGGGCATGACCCGGTGCTGGATGTGGTCAAGCCACTTGTGCTTCGTTCGGCATATCACGGTTACGTCGACAAGCGTTTGGTTGAGCTGGACCGTGTGCCTGAGGCGTTGATGCAGCGGCTTGATGCACTGATCCATGCAGGACTGGTTCTGGAAGACCACCACTGTTACCGGCTGACGCGGCTTGGCTGGCTTTGGTACAGCAACATCATGTTCTACCTGATGCCGGCAAGTGAGCAAGACATTCTCAGGAAGCTGGTTTTCGAGCGGCTTGATGTACCTGGGCGTGACATTACCGAACATGAGTTGATCTATGCCGCTGGCTGAGGGAAGCACGGACTATGCAGGCGTTGAGTCTTAACCACGGTACGCGTTTTTTGGCATTGGGCTATTGTTTTTCCAAATGTGGTGAGTTCGCATTCGAAGCTGCATTTGCCGTGGCCATCGTGTCCATGACCGAGGCGGATCTGCTTTTGATTGGCATCGCGTACTTCTTCCGCTATCTGCCGAGTATGCTGTTTTCACCTTTGGGGGGGTGGCTGGCGGATAACGTCGACAAGAAACGAACGTTATTTGCAGTAGAGGGAGCCAAGGGCCTTTTGGCACTTGCTTTCTTTACCTTGTTCAGTTTGTCGTCGCCGGTATTGCCCGTCCTGGTGGGCCTTGCGATGGTCATGACAGCGCTCGAATGCCTTTATGTACCTACGTTTCGCGCGTACTTTCCCGACCTTGTCGAAAAGGATCAGCTGGCCTCGGTCAATAGCGGTATACAGGTGATCGAGGATGCTGCCTCGATTATCGGGCCGCTGGTTTTCTCGGCATGTGTGTTACTGCTTTCTCGCGAAGCAACCTTTTTGTTTTTTGCGGCGAGCCTGGTGCTGTCGGCCTTTTCCATCGCCACCTTGGCTCCTGCCAGAAAGGGCGTCCGGCAGGCTTTCGATGGGCGGGCCATAGTCCGGGACTCGGCGCGCAGTGTGAGTCAGCTCAGGGTTAGCAATGCGCCTTTGTTTGCTGTTATTGGCTGCACCACGCTCTGCGCGATGTTCGCCACGTCGGTAATTCGCTTCATCCTTCCGGCGTCGGTGCTGGAACACTTCGCCTCTGAAGCGGCGGTCGGTTATGTATTCTCACTGCTTGCGGCAGGCACCGTACTGGGCGGCGTGCTCTACACACGCTGCAACCCGCGCACAACCCCACGGTTGGTTCTGCGTTACTGGGTGCTTTACGGCGCACTCTTTTTTGCCGCGGCAGTGGCACTGCAATTCAACAGCTGGCTGTTCCTGCTGATTTTGTTCCTGGTCGGCTTCATTGGTGCATTTGTCGATATCGCTATCGTGACGAACATCCAGTGCTTGTCGAGCGAGCATGAGGTTGGCAGAAATTTCTCCCTCTACTACTTCACTGCCGTCATTGGTGATGCCGTTTCAGGTCTGGTTGCCAGCTTGGTCTTTGTGCTTGCGGGGCCGGCCACCTTCATCTGGATGACGTTCATGCTGTTCATCGCGCCGGTACGCTGGAACCTGAAAGGAAGTGCTCATGACACCGACAATCGTTTATAGCGTGCTGTTTGATGTAGACGCATGGGAGGGGGTGCAGACTGTACCTTTGCATATGGCGGGAAATCTTGCGCTAGCTTCGGCTTTACTCTTGACGCCTGATGATGCGCGGCAAGCCAATGTGCGCGAGGCGTTAGCGCGTTGGCGCATACCACTGTTCATTGCCTTGACCCCTGTGGATGACCCGGTACCAGCGGACAATGAAGGGTGCCTGGTCTTACCATTGTCGGAGTTCGACAGGGCCAGGCTGACGGCTGCCGCGCTCGCCTTTGATAATCAAGTGCTGCCACCTTTCACGCGTACGGTTGCATCGTTTGTGGGCAAACGACGGCCAACTTTTGCCTGTCCTGGCCATCAAGGGGGAGCGTGTTTGCGGCAGCATCCCGCCGGGGCCCGTTTCTCGCAGTTGCTGGGGCCTGGCGTTTTCCATGTGGATGTGCCGCATGCAGCGCCGGAGCTGGGTGATGTGTTAAGTCATGAAGGCCCGGTACAGCAGGCCGAGCAACTGGCTGCAAGGGTTTTCGGTGCCGACGATACGTGGTTTGTGCTCAATGGCACGTCCACAGCCAACAAAGTTGTTGCCAGCGCGCTGTTGTCGGCCGGTGATCTGGTGTTGATGGATCGCAATAACCACAAGTCGGTGTTTCTTGGTGCATTGGTCCAGTGCGGCGCCTTGCCGGTGTATCTGGACAACGTGCGAGATGAGCGGGGGTTGCTAGGCGGCTATCGGCTGGGCGCCCTGGATGAAGCCCGGTTGCGCAGCCGGGTGAGGCAAATATGCGAGCACCGAGCGCACGAGCCCAGGCCCTTTCGTTTGGCCGTGATCCAGCAGACGACCTGCGATGGAGTAGTGGTGGATGCGGCAGCATTGTTGGCACGCATCGGACATCTGTGTGATTACGTACTCTTCGACGGTGCCTGGGCTGGCTATGAGCCTTTTGTCCCTACGCTGGCTGGGCTATCGCCGCTGAAGGTGCATTTGACCGAAACCTCCCCCGGCATTGTCGTGACCCAGTCAGTGCACAAACAGATGTCCGGGCTCTCACAGACCTCGCAGATTCACAAGAAGGACAAGCATATAAGGCACCTGCGCCGTTATTGCAGGTGGCCAGTGTTCAACGCCGCATTCATGCAGCACGCTTCAACAAGTCCGTCTTATCCGCTGTTCATGTCCCTGGAAGTGAATGCTGCCATGCTTGCCGATGGTGAAGGCGAGCGCCACTGGCAGCAGGCCTTGTCGGGTTCACAGGCACTGCGTGATCACGTTGCAGGCCGCTGCCGCTTCATCCGGCCTCTAGCCCCGTCTGTTTCGGATGCTTCAACCGAATACCAGCCACAGGGTGCATTGAGTATCGAGCCCGGCTTGCACCATGTCGACCCGTGCAAAGTCATCTTCATCACTCGGGGGCAGCTCGATATTCCGGCATGCCTGGTTACCCAGTACCTGCGAGACTGCGACTTTACTCCGGAGAAAACGGACTTCTACTCCTTCACCCTTCTAATGACGCCTTCTAGCGACAGTGCCGTCCTGATGAGGCTGGTAGATGCCCTTGAAGCTTTTGAGGCGCATTTGCTCCAGGGTACAGAGGCGCTGCAAGTGCTCCCTTCATTGCGTGCTGCTCCTGAGCCTTATCACGGGATATCGCTCGCGACGCTCGGTGAACACATCAACAAGTTCTACCATGCACATCAGCTGGAGCAGCGGCAAAGCGAGATTTTCAGTGTCATCGAAGTTGCACAGGCAGATCGCTCACCCTATCAGGCCAATCAGCAGTTTGTGCGTGGTGAGGCCAGCCTGGTCAGGGTCGGACAGGTGGCAGGCAGAGTAGCAGCCGAGGGTGTTATCCCCTACCCACCGGGGATCATGTGCATCGCACCAGGTGAACGCTGGACGAGTGCTCTGGTTGCCTACCTGCTGGCGATCGAGACGTTGTCGGCGCAGTACCCCGAGTTCGCCCCGCACATTCAAGGGGTTCATGCCATTCGTAATGCGGATGGCTCAACGTCGCTGGGGGTATTCGTGCTTGGCTGAAAAGGTACAACCACCATCGGCCCCTGACAGCAAGTTCATTCATGTCGACATGGATTCCTACTTCGTCGCCGTCGAGTTGCTGGATGCACCGTGGCTGCGCGACCGGCCTGTTGCCGTGGGAGGCCGGGCGATCGACCGCGGAGTGATCAGCACATCCAACTACATCGCCAGGCAGTTTGGTGTCAGAAGCGGGATGGCAACCGCCACTGCGCAGCGGTTATGCCCCGAGTTGGTGCTGTTACCTGTGCGATTCGAGCGGTATGAAGCGGTGACCCGCAGATTGGACAGCATCTTTCGCCGCTACGATCCGAATGTTGAATTTCTCTCGCTGGACGAGGCCACGCTGGATGTTACAGGGCAGGTACATTGCAACGGTTCGGCGACGCTCATGGCATTGCAGATCCGTAAAGCAATTGAACAGGAGCTGAAGTTGACGGCTTCCGCAGGCATCGCACCTTTAAAGTATCTGGCGAAAATGGCTTCGGAAGTGAACAAACCCAATGGCCAGTTTGTTGTTAAGCCGGATCAGGTGCAGTCTTTTCTCGCGAACATGGACGTTCGCAAGATTCCCGGGGTAGGGCCCAAGACCTGGGCTGTTCTGCAGGCCATGGGCTGCATCACATGTGCTGATGTCACTGATGAGATGATACCGGCACTGCTGCGCCAGCTTGGGACGCACGGTTTCTATGTATGGGAGCGATGTCGGGGGCAGGAGAGCTACGAAGGGAAGCCTGGGAGTTTCCAGTCGCTGGGTGTTGAATATACGTTGCCCAGTGACTGTAATGACTTCGCCTGCTGTGCCAGAGAGCTGGATGAACTACTGGCTGCATTGGCAGCACGCCTGGACGCGCTTGGCAGCGAGCCCCGCATTGTCAGGAACCAGGTCAAACTCAAGTTTTCGGATTTTTCCATCGCCAGCACCGAGGCGCCTGCCCTGGCGTTGGAACCGCAGGTGATGCAGGGCCTGTGCCGTGCGCTTTGGGACACCAAACGGCAAGGGCGGTCAGTACGACTGGTCGGTATTGCCGTCAGGGTTCGAAGGGATCATTTGGACCCTTTTCAACTTGAGTTGGCGCTATGAGCACTTGGCCGTGCACGACCGAATGAACACAAGCCTGCCGATACGCCCCCGGTGTCACTCCGTAGGCCTGCTTGAACTGCCGGCTCAAATGGCTCTGGTCGGCAAAACCAAGGTCGAACGCCACCTCCGAAGCGGCCAGGCCGCTCTTCAGCATTTCCCGGGCGCGGGCCAGGCGGCGTTGCTTCAGCCAGGCATGGGGTGGCAGTCCGGTGGCTTGGCGGAACACTCGAGCGAAGTGGAAGGGCGACAGGTTGACTGCTGCCGCCAGCGCTTCGAGCGAGGGCGGGTCGGCCAGTTGGCTTTCCAGCAGTTCGCGGGCGCGGGCCACGGCCAGTGGTTCGCGGCCTGGGGCCGAGGGTTCGGCGCATTGCCCGTGGCGTTGCACCAGGGCCAGCACCGCCTGGCGCCAGGCGGTCTGTTGCTGCAGGGCGCTGGCGCCGTTTTCGGACAACTGATGCAGCTGGCTGAAGGCGATGGCCAGGGCCGGGTCATGGATCACGCTGTCCTTGAAACTGGGCATGCCGTGGCGGCCCAGTTCCAGTTCCTCGAGCACACCGGTGACCCGCTCGTGCTCGGGATAGAAGCCGCGATAACGCCAGCCGGCTTCGTGGGCCGTAGCGCCGGTATGCAGTTCGTCGGGGTTGATCAGCACCATGCTGCCGACCGGCGCCAGGTGCTCGCTGCCGCGGTGCCAGAAGCGCTGGGCGCCGGATTCGATCACCGTGAACACATAGCCTTCATGCACATGCGGGGCGAAGCGCTGCTGGAAGTAGCGCGCGTGCAGCATCTCGACGTCGCCCAGGGCTGGCGCCTGCCAGAGGTGTGTCTGCTCGCGCAAGGGCGGGCTCATGCCAGCCAGCTGCGCAGAAGGAAGAAGATCAACATGCTCACCAGCATGCTCAGCAAGACGCTGCGGGTCAACAACACCAGGGCGATGGCCACAAGAGAGCCCAGCAGGTAGGGGTTGAACAGGCTCAGGTTGAGCTGGTGGTCAGCCATGAAGATGATCGGGCCGCAGATGGCGGTGAGCATGCCCGGCACGGCAAAGCCGAGAAACTGCCGGGCATTCGAGCTCAGGCGCAAGGGCAGGCGCGGCTCCAGGAATGCGTAGCGGTTGAGGAACACGATGGCACCCATGGCAAAAATCAGGATCCAGGTCATGCGCGGGCTCCGGCTAATTTCTGGCAGATGAACCCGGCGCTCATGCCCAACAGGCCGGCGACCACCAGGGCGGTTTCCCAGTGCCAGTAGCTGAACAGCACTGAACAGAACAGCGACACGGCTACACACACCACGGTGGCCAGGTTGCGCACCAGCGGCGCGATCAGGGCGACAAAGGTGGCGACAATGGAGAAATCCAGGCCTAACTGGTCCAGGTGAGGAATGTTCTGGCCCAGCAGTATGCCGGCCAGGGTGAACAGGTTCCAGGCGATGTAGAAGGTCAGGCCCACCCCCAAGGCATACCAGCGGTTGAATTGCTGCTGGTCGTACTGGCTGGTCAGGGCGAAGAATTCGTCGGTCAGCAGAAAGCCCAGGCCGAGCCGCCAGCGCAGCGGCTGGCTGGACAGTACCGGGCGCATCGACAGGCCATACAGCAGGTGCTGCGAGGTCAGCAGCAGGGTGGTGAGCAGGATCGACGCCAGGTTGGCACCCCCCTTGAGCATGCCAATGGCCACCAGTTGTGCGGCGCCGGCGAAGACGATGGCCGACAGCCCCTGCCCCTGCCAGGCGCTGAGGTTGGCCTCGATGGCCATGGAACCGGCCAGCAGGCCCCAAGGGGCAACGGCCAGGGACAACGGGAGAATGGCAATGGCGCCGTGAAGAAAGGCTTGGCGGGCGATGTGGGGCATGATGGCTGCATGACGGCTACGTGGCAGGCCAGCATGACAGACGGGGCAGGGGATGGCTTGAACGATCTTGCTGGTCGACGCGTGTTCGCCTCAACCTCAGTGGCCAACTGACAACAGGGCCGCGAAGCGGCCCCGAATGACCAGAGGTTATGGGTGGCTGGTCAGGAGCTGGTGCGCCGTTGCGCAGCCATTGGTGTCTACGGCTTTCTGCAGCAGGCTCGTGCGCTGCTGTGGGTCGAGGTCGCCAAGCAGGCGGTACACCTCGGCCTGGTAGTCGCGCTGCCGCCCCCACAGCATTTCCAGGCCTTGTGGCCGACTGCGGTTGCAGGCCAGGCGCGTGGCAGGTTGCGGGTAGTAGGGGGCGTACACGGTGGCCATGCTGGGGATGGCCTCCAGCGCTGTACGGTATTCGCTGCTGACGTTGTAGGGCTGGCACCAGGTGGCGATGGCGGGCGCCGGTGCGGCAAACCCCTGCTGGAGGCTGGCTTCAAGCAACGGGCAGGCGGCTTCCGGGATTTGCGCGGCGGGCAGGTACGTCATGTAATACAGGGCCAGACGGTACTGTGCGACCGGGTGGCCAAGCGCAACCGATTTCTTCAGCAGGGCAACCGCTGTCGGCAACGTGTGGGCCATGGCCTGGCCCTGGCGGCTGAGCTCTGGGTCGCCGCCCGCTGCGGTGCGCAGCGTGCTGGCAGCGTCGTCCTGGTTATCGGCCTGCTCCAGTAGCGGCAAGGCCTGACGGTAGAGCAGGTCGGCATGCGGGTCGATGCGTACCTCCAGCGCTTGCGCGGCCAGTGGCAGCAGCGCAGCCAACAGCGGGGGCAGGCGTCGCACAAGGCTCACAGGCAAACCCCATGGATGGCCAGGTACGGATGGACGGCTTCGGTGTTCATGGCGGTCAAGCGTGCGCCTCGGGCAAGTCGTAACGACGACGTATTCTAGCCACCCAAGGGGGGTGGCCGAAAGACCACTCGGCAACTGTCAGACGAGCTTGATCGGCGTGACCTTGCGCTGGGCATGTTTTTCCTGGGCCAGCCCCAGCTTGGCGGTGATCACCTTGGCCAAGGCATTGTTGCCCAGATCGTTCAGGTGCAGGCGGTCGATGAACAGGTCGGCGCCGAACACGGGCGAGCTGTCGAGCATGCAGTTCATGTCGTAGCAGGGCACCGGGTCGGCCTGGCTTTTGATGCGGCGGAAAAATGCCGAATGCAACTGTCTGTCGAATGCGCCCTCCAGCAGCCGGTCGAAGTTAGCCGGTTGCTGCTGCAGCGCGGTCAGCATGGCTTGCTCGCCGGCGGGGAGGATATCCCGGCACCAGGGCAGCAGTGGTTGCAGGATGAAGGTGAGCGTGGCGTGGCTGTCTGCCAGCAGACGGTCCCATTGGCGTAAGGTGCGGCCAATGTGGTCGGCGGCACGGGTCAGCCGTTTTTCCGGGGACGACAGTGGCCAGCTGACCGGTGCTGCGACCACAGGAGGGGCCAGCGCCTGGCCGATGCGCCGCCACAGCGACTGCCGACGGGGTGGTGCGCAGGGCTGCACGCCTTCGCTGAAACTGTTGAGAAAGGCTTGGTAGGCCTTGCCGTGCTGTGGGTCGTTGGTACCCGCGAGGATTTCACACAGGGCTTCGTGAGCCAGGCTGTTGAGGCCACTGAGCACCACCACATGGCCGAGCTGGCCAAGGCGGTGCTGGTGGGTCAGGAACATCATCAATTCCTGGGTGGCGTTGAGCCCGCAGCCGGCCAGGCTCAGCCAGACTTCGCCCGTGAGCATCGACAGGTGCGAGGCCACCGTGTGTTCGTCGGAGCTGGCACCGATGCCCAGGGCGGTGGAACCACCGACAAGCAGGTTGATGCGCGACGCACCACTGTGCTCGGCCGCCGAAAAGCGCTTGCCGGCGCAATGGCTGTAGCGCAGGCCAAGGGCATCGGTGTTGATGGTGCCGGAGCGGTAGCCGGTTTCGTGCACATGCAGGGTATAGGGGGCACGGCGACTGCCCAGCAGGAGAAAACGCTGGTAGTCCTGCTGCAGCGGCGAAGGAGACGGGCTCGTTTCAGTCGTGGTCATGGTCTCTCCTTCGCTGATGCCGGGTACTTTGCAGCAGATTCAGGCTGTCAGTTCCTTGAGGTTGTACAGCAGGCCGCCGGCGGCGATCAGCAGCAGGGCGACGCCCGACGCCAGGCTGATGATGCGGTTGCTGCGCCGCGAGGCGATCTTGCCGATGGCGAAGATGTACAGGCTGAGCACGGCGAAATCGATGGCCACCCACAGTAGCGACAGCACCACCATGCTCTTGCCGAACGATTCGGTGATCTGAATGAACTGCGGGAAGAAGGCGATGAAGAAAATGATGTCTTTCGGGTTGGAAATGCCCACCATGAAGCCTTGCATCAGCCCGCCGCGCCCAGCCTTGGGGGCCTCGCTCGCCGCGTCGGACGCGGGTGCCTGCAGCGCTTCTCTCAGCGTGCCGATGGCAATGTAGCCGATGAACAGGCAGCCCAGCAGGCTCATGGTGCTGAGCCATGCCTTGTCGATGGCGGCACTGGTGAGGATGATCCACGCTGCCGCGCCGATCAGCACCAGTGATGCCCAGTTGGTGCCGACGGCGGTGAACATGGCCTTGCGCGAGCCGGAGGCGGCCGCAGTGTTGACGATCAGTGCCACCACCGGGCCGGGAGTGGCGATCAGTAGCAGCACGGTGAGGGCATAGGTGGCGGTGAGTGCGGTATTCACGGTCAGTTCTCGATCAGTATGTCGGGTGTCGACTGGTGCGCGGCATGGGCGTGGAAGGGGCAGCGTGACGGGTTGAGCGAGCCTGTCTCCTGCAGTTGATACTGCTTCCACTCGTAGTTGTCGGTATCGCCGAAAGAGCCAAGGGTGTTGGGCACAACGCCGTCGTTGTAGTGGTGCACGCGCTCGCGAATGCGCTCGCGGATTCGCCTGCCACTCTCGGTGCTGGCGTTGGCCACTTCGTCGAAGTTCTCCCGCGGGTTGATGACGAAGGTGATGTGCTGGCCCAGATTGCGGCTTTTCATCTGCTGATGGCCGGGGAAGTTCATGTTGATGAACAGCGGCATGCCGGCATAGCAGAATGACCAGCCGCTATCGTCGGGATCGGTCGGGATGCCCTGAGGCCACGGGTGCGGGTCGCGCGCATGCACGCCGCGCAGCACCTTCCAGGCCAAGGCCTGCTGCTCGGCCAGGCTGCTGCCGGCGGCGGTTTCGAGAAACACCACCAAAGGGCTGCCAATGCGCTGTTTGGGTGCGATCGGTGAGACGGTACGCACATAATTGGCCAGGCCCTGTGCGATATCATCGGCCAGTTGCTCGGCGCGAGCGAAGAGAATGTGGCAGGTTTCGCCGTTTACCGCCTTGCGGCCAAACAGGCAGGGGAATTCGGGGTTGGCGAGAATACTGCGAAAGTGTTCTATGGTTTTGAACGTCCAGTGTTGCATGGTGTGACCATGGTCAGCGGCGAGCTCCAGCGCATCCAGGCGATAGCAATTTCCATATCCCGTAAACATGATTTCCCCAGGCGTTGATTTAAGTGAACGTTCCAGTCACATGCAGGCAGGATCTTGGTTATGTTTGTTATTTACGGCATTTTCCGAGACGCTCCTATCGTTGTAAAACGCGTGGAGTTATGACCTACTATTAGTCTTACTCATGCTCGGGACGCCGCCATGTCGGAACGGATTCAGGCCTTGCACGCGCTGCGTGCCTTCGAGGTGGCCTCTCGCTATGGCTCTTTCACCCGTGCGGCTGAAGAGCTGGCCCTGACCCAGGGCGCCGTCAGCCACCACATCAAGACCCTCGAAGCCCTGTTCGGCTGCGACCTGTTCGAACGGCGGGGGCCGAAACTGAGCCTGACCGAGCATGGCCGCCTGCTGGCCCAAGAGCTGAAGGTCGGCTTCAAGATCATCGAAAATGCCTGCGCACTGCTGCGTCAGGATCGCTACGGCCTGCGCCTGAAGGCGCCGTCCACGCTCACGGTGCGCTGGCTGCTGCGGGCGCTGGATGCGTTCAAGAAGGTTGAGGACAACTGCAGCGTGCAGCTATCGAGTGTTTGGATGGACATCGACAGCGTGGACTTCTATTCCGAGCCCTACGACTGCGCCATTCTCTTGGCCAGCGGGCGTTTTCCCGCCGATATCGAGAGTTTCAAACTGTTCGATGAGTGGCTGATCCCGGTATGTCATCCGGATTACATGACGCAGGTACAGCCGCAACTGGCCGACCTGAGCCGATGCGAGTTCCTGCACCCGTCACCCGACCGGCGAGACTGGCGGCGATGGCTGGCGCGAATGGATGCGCTGGACATCAGCATCGACCAGGGGCAGGTGTTCGACACCCTCGACCAAGGCATATCGGCCGCCCAGCAAGGCCTGGGCATTTCAGTGGTCGATCTGGTGCTGGCCAGCACCGATCTGGCCGCCGGGCGCCTGGTCACACCGTTCAAGCATGCCGTTGCGACCGGCGACGGTTACTACATGACCTGGCTCAAGGCCAGCCCGAAAGCGCGGCAAATGCACAAGCTGCGTGACTTTCTGCTCGGCCAGGTCCCGCCGTTGGCCTACAAGGACATCAACTACCTGTACGGTTGAATACCCGCTCGAGCATGAAGTCGATGAATACCCGCAACTTTGGCGGCATCTGCCGCCCGGACGGCCACAGCAGGTAGAAGCTGCCGCGCCGCTCCATGAAGTCGTCGAGTACGCTGACCAGTGAGCCATTGCCCAGTTCACGACCCACGTTGAAGTCCGGCAGACAGGTAATGCCGCGGTGGTTCAAGGCAAAGCAGACGCGTGTTTCGACGTGGTTGCAGACCATCGAGATGGGGATGTCGTAGGCTTGCTCGGGGTGCTCCTGGCGCAGCGGCCAGGTTTCCAGCTTGCCATTGCTGGGGAAGCGATAATGCAGGCAGGTATGCGCCGCCAGGTCGCGCGGGTGCAAGGGTGTGCCGCGTTCGCGCAGGTACTCGGGCGAGGCCACCAGACGGTGCTGAAAGTGCCCCAGGAATTTGGCGCTGAGCCGGGAATCCACCGGCTGGCCGCCGCGCATCACCACATCGAAGCCTTCACCGACGATATCCACCATGCGGTCGGAGAAGTCCAGGTCCAGTTCCACTTGTGGGTACAGCGCCATGAACTCGGCCAGAGCCGGCATCACCAGCCCGGTGACCTGCGGCATGCTCACCCGCAGGCGCCCGCGCGGGGTTTCGCTGGCTTGTGACAGCTCCTGCTCGGTGGCCTCGATTTCAGCGAGGATGCGCCGGCTACGTTCGAGAAACATCGTGCCCTCGGCGGTGAGGGTGATGCTGCGTGTGCTGCGGTGGAACAGGCGCACACCCAGGCGGCTTTCCAGACGCGCTACTCGCTTGCCCACTGCCGAGGCACTGATCCCCAATGACTGACCGGCGGCGACGAAGCTGCGGGTTTCGGCTACCCGATTGAAGACCACGAAGCCGCTGAGGCTGTCCATGTTTCATTCCTGATTGCGGACATTGGTGTCCTGGGTGAACGGTATTGTAACCGTCTTTTTCCGCAATGGCCTTGTCTTGCAGACTGTTCGCCTCGTTTCCCACTCAAGGCATTTGCAATGTCCCAGACATCTTCCGCACCGTTGCTGGCCGCCAGCAACGAACGTCTGCCCGTTGGCGGACTGCTGGCGCTGGCCATGACCGGTTTCATCGCCATCCTCAGCGAAACCCTGCCGGCGGGTTTGCTCGACCAGATCGCCGATGGCATGCACATCAGCCAGGCCATGGCTGGGCAATGGGTCACGGCGTATGCCTTGGGCTCGTTGCTGACTGCCATCCCGTTGGTGACGTTGACCCAAGGCTGGTATCGGCGCCGGGCGCTGTTGCTGGCGATCATCGGCTTCGTGCTGTTCAACGGCCTGACGGCCATGTCGGACTCCAACAGCCTGACCCTGGTGCTGCGCTTTTTCACGGGGGCTGCGGCCGGCCTGGCATGGGGCCTGATCGCTGGCCATGCCCGGCGCATGGTGCCGGTACCGTTGCAGGGCCGGGCCATGGCGCTGGCCATGCTCGGGCAGCCGATTGCCCTGTCGCTCGGCTTGCCGATTGCGACCTGGCTGGGCGCGGGGTTGGGCTGGCGCGCGACGTTCGTGGTCGTCACGTTGGTGGCGTCGCTGCTGGTGGTGTGGGTGTTGCGATCCGTGCCGGACTACCCGGGGCAGGCTGCCGGCAAGCGCCCGGCGGCCATGCAGGTATTGCGCACGCCAGGGGTGTTGATCGTCTTGCTGGTGATCCTCACCTGGATCCTTGGCCATAACATTCTGTACACCTATATCGTGCCGTTGCTGGCGGCGGCAGGCATGGCTGCGGACATTGGCCCCGTGCTGATGGTGTTTGGTCTGTCGGCGCTGGCCGGGATCGGCCTGGTCGGGCTGCTGGTCGACCGGCACCTGCGCAAGCTGGTGTTGCTGAGTCTGGCCGGTTTTGCCTTGGCCACGCTCGCATTGGGGCAGGCATCGTCGTGGCTTGTGTACTTGAGCATCGCCTTGTGGGGAATGACCTATGGCGGCGCCCCGACCCTGTTGCAGACAGCGTGCGCCGACGCAGCAGGCGAGGGGGGGGATGTGGCGCAGTCGATGTTGGTGACGGTGTGGAACAGCGCCATTGCCCTGGGCGGGATCATTGGCGGATTACTGCTGGCTGGGGCAGGTGTGGCGTGGTTTGGCGTGGTGGTGCTGGTGTTGATCGCCTTGGCCTGGCTGCTGGCCTGGGCGGGGCGTGGAAGCGGTTTTGTGGCGGGTAGGCGCTAAAACACTCATGCCAGGCGCGACACAGGTAGAATAACGCCATCTACCCACAATCCAGAGGTCGACGCAGTGGAGTTGCAGCAGGGTTTTGTCCTGACCCGGCACTGGCACGATACGCCGGAGGGCACCTGTGTGGAGTTCTGGCTGGCCACCGATGCTGGGCCGCGGCTGTTGCGGCTGGCTGCGCAGGAGTCGGTGGCGTTCATCCCTCAGGCGCAGGCCGAGCACGCCCGTGTGCTGCTGGCCAACGAAACAGGGACGACGCTCAAGCCGCTGCGCCTGAAGGACTTCGAGCATCGCCCGATGCTCGGCCTCTATACCCGCCAGCATCGCCAGTTGATGCAACTGGAGCAGCGTCTGCGCACCGCCGGTATTGACGTGTTCGAGGCCGATATCCGTCCGCCGGAGCGTTACCTCATGGAGCGTTTCATCACGGCGCCGGTGCAGTTCACTGGCCAGCCGGATGCGCAGGGCGTTTACCGGGACGCCCAGCTCAGGCCGCTGCCAGGCTATCGCCCGGCGTTGCGCCTGGTGTCGCTGGACATCGAGACCAGCGAGCGTGGCGAGCTGTACAGCATCGCGCTGGAGGGCTGTGGCCAGCGCCAGGTGTACATGCTCGGCCCGGCCAACGGCGATGCCACCGGGCTTGACTTCGACCTGGAGTATTGCGCCGATCGCGCCGCCTTGATCAACCGGCTCAACCAGTGGATGGCCAGGCATGACCCCGATGCCATCATTGGCTGGAACCTGGTGCAGTTCGACCTGCGCCTGCTGCATGAGCACGCCAAGGCGTTGCAGGTGCCACTGACCTTGGGGCGCAACGGTGCGGTCATGACCCTGCGCAGCCATGCCGGTGGCGGCCATGTCTTCGCCGATGCGCCGGGGCGGCTGTTGATCGATGGCATCGAGGCGTTGCGTTCGGCCACCTGGAGCTTTGCCTCGTTCAGCCTGGAGAACGTGGCCCAGACCCTGCTGGGTGAAGGCAAGGCCATCGACACGCCGTACCAGCGCATGGACGAAATCAATCGCCGCTTCGCCGAAGACAAACCGGCCCTGGCGCGCTACAACCTGAAGGACTGCGAACTGGTCACGCGCATTTTCGCCCATACCCGGCTGCTTGACTTCCTGCTCGAACGTGCCTCGGTGACGGGCCTGGCGGTGGACCGCAGCGGTGGGTCGGTAGCCGCGTTCTGTCACTTGTACATTCCACAGATGCACCGCCTTGGCTTTGTCGCGCCCAGCCTTGGCAGCCGCCCGGACGAAGCCAGCCCCGGCGGTTTTGTCATGGATTCGCGGCCAGGGCTTTACGACTCGGTGCTTGTGCTGGACTACAAAAGCCTGTACCCGTCGATCATCCGTACCTTTCTCATCGACCCGGTCGGGCTGATCGAAGGCCTGCGTCTGCCTGACGACGCACATTCGGTCGAGGGCTTTCGAGGTGGGCGTTTTTCACGCACGCAGCACTGCCTGCCAGCCATCGTCGAACGGGTGTGGCAGGGTAGGGAAGCGGCCAAGCGCGAGGGCAATGCGCCGCTGTCACAGGCCTTGAAAATCATCATGAATGCCTTCTACGGAGTGCTTGGCTCCAGCGGTTGCCGTTTCTTCGACCCGCGCCTGGCGTCGTCGATCACCATGCGCGGCCACCAGATCATGCGCCAGACCAGGTCCCTGATCGAGGCGTGTGGCTACGATGTGATCTACGGTGACACCGACTCCACCTTTGTCTGGCTCAAGGGCGCACATGCCGAGGAAGACGCGGCGCGCATCGGCCGCGAGCTGGTGGCAAAGGTCAACCAATGGTGGCAAGCCCATCTGCACGAGACCATGAACCTGCAGAGCGCCCTCGAACTACAGTTCGAGGTGCATTACCGGCGCTTCCTGATGCCTACCATCCGCGGTGCCGATGAAGGCAGCAAAAAGCGCTATGCCGGCCTGGTGCAGCGGGCCGACGGCTCGCAGGACATGGTTTACAAAGGCCTGGAATCGGTGCGCACCGACTGGTCACCGCTGGCCCGGCAGTTCCAGCAGGACCTCTACGGCCGTGTGTTCCGCGGTGAGCCCTACCGTGATTATGTCCGCGAGTACGTGCGGCGAACGTTGGCGGGCGAGCAGGACGAACTGCTGGTGTATCGCAAGCGCTTGCGTCGCCCGCTGGCCGATTACCAGCGCAACGTGCCGCCGCATGTGCGTGCCGCACGCCTTGCCGACGACTACAACCGGCGTCTGCAGCGCCCTTTGCAGTACCAGCGAGGGGGCTGGATCAGCTACGTGATCACCACCGCCGGGCCTGAGCCGCTGGAAAACCTGCAGGCACCGATCGACTACGATCACTACATCAGCCGTCAGCTAATGCCGGTGGCCGACGCCATCCTGCCCTTTGTCGGCGATGATTTCGCGCGTCTCACCGACCATCAGTTACTGCTGTTTTGAACGGGTGGTAGATAGCTAGACGTCAGCCTGACGCTACGGTCTTCAGACTCGGTCCTCCATGTCGTTGCGGAGGCAGAGATGCAGAGCACTAGCAATCAATCATCGGCTGTGGTCGATACCCTTGCCATGGCACAAGCCTGCCAGGACCAATACATCGCACAGCGGCTGCCGGCCTGGATGAAGCGGCTGAGCGTGGCCGACTTCACCCTGTTGAGCGAGGCGCTGCCTGAACTGCTGGCCTGTCGCGCAGGCTTGTCGTCAGCACTGGCGCGGCTACGCAACCTGAATGCATTTACCCAGCCCTTGCTGCAGCAAGCGCTCGGTGCCCACGGCGACCTCGACGTTGGTCGCCTGTACTTTCGCCAGTGGTACACCTTTACCTCGCCCACGATCCATTATGTAACCAGTCGGCTTCCGGTTGTCGGCAGCGATTACTACGATGTCCCTCTGCTCGAAGCCGCTTTGAGCAATTTCACCGCAGAACAGCAGCGCGACCAGCCACCTGGCAATTGCCTGGTCGATGCGCGTGGCGCAAGGTGTAGTGAACTGTCTGCACCGGGTTTCGCCAGGCTGTGTCGAACGCTGGATCTTGGCCAGAAATACCAGGCGCACCTGGATTCGGTCCTCCAGCCCGACGTCAGGGGACTGCTGACGCAACGGCAACGCTACAGCATGCTGGTGGATGCCCTGCAGGCCCGGGCGCAGGGCGTATTGAGCGCAGACCAATTGCGCTGGGTGGTGGCGCTCTGCGTCAAGGACACGCTCGGCAAGCTCGAAGGCGCACCGGTTCGCGTGCGCCAGTTGGCGGTGTTCGGTTGCCGCTTGCAGCAGATCGTCGTGCTGGACGTGATCGACGAAGGCCTGTTGTTCAACACCAGCAAGCGCGTGCTGGTCTATGTACCGGGTGACCCGCACGGCCCCTGGAGCGTGCGCAGCGACCTGGAAGATTATGTCCGCCGAGTGCTTGGCAAACGGCTGCGCGAAGATGACTACCGGCGTTTCTTCAACCGCTTCGTGCGCCGACGCGATAGCCAACGCTTCTTCTCGGCCCTCAGTGAGCGGCTCGATGATGTGCCCAGCTGGGCAACCCGGGACCTCGATGAGCATACCTTTGCCTATCGCCTGCCATTGTTCGAACACCTTGCTGACGACTGGATTGCGCGGATCAAGGACGATGCTGCGGTCATCGCCCCGCCCGTGGCCTTGCTTGATCGCGAGGTCCAGGCCGAACACGCCCGCCGTTTGCGTGCTGAAGGCTGGACCCTGTTGGGTGTTGCAGGGTTCTTCGTTCCGGGCGTCGGCGCGGTGTTGTTGGGGGTGATGGCCTGGGAACTGCTTGAGCAGACGTTCCAGGCTGTAGGGGACTGGCAGGACAACGAACGCAATGCGGCACTGGCGCACCTGCTGAATGTAGGCAAGGGGCTGCTGGCTGTCGGGGCAACCGTTGCCGTCGTTGCCACGGCCCGGCGCGCCTGGAGCGTGGTGGACAAGCTGGTACCCGCGCAGCTGGAAAACGGTGAGGAAAAACTGTGGAATGCAGACCTCAGCCCCTATCGCTGCGAAAGCCCGCCAGATACGGCGGAGCCGGACATGGAGGGCATGCACCGCCTGGGCGAGCGCCGCTGGATCAGCATGGACGGGCACTGGTATGAGGTGACCTGGCACAACCACGATGAACAGTGGCAATTGCTCCCTTATCAGGGCTATGCGCCGCCGCTGCATAACAATGGGGCTGGTGCGTGGCGGCTGTGGTCCGAACAGCCCGCCGAGTGGGGCGACACACGCCAGTTGTTCCGCCGCCTGGGCGGGCCATTCAGCGACCTTGACGATGCGCAGATCGACCGGTCGCTGGCGATCCATGGCCTTGATGATCAGCATCTGCGAGCTTGGCATGTGTATGGCCGACCGCCGGAGGCAGCGTTGGTCGACACCGTCACGCGCGTGCGGCTCGCTGGCAGGGTTGGTACGTTGGTCAACCAGTTGCGCGAGGGCGGTGTACCCGCAGACCCGCAACTGCTGCAGCGGGTCATGAGCCTTCCACAGGCGGCCGGCAAGGACGGAGCAGCGTTGGCCGATGTGGCTTGGGCCGGGCGACGAGAACTGCTACAGGAGATGTACGAGGAGCAGAATCCCGACACGGACACTGGCCGCCTCTTACGACAGAATTTTGCCAGCCTGCACCGCTTGGCCGCCGATGAGGTGTTGCGCGATGCCAGCGAGGATGACCTGCAGCTTTTACGTGAGACAGGGCGCGTGCCGTTGCTGGTGGCCGAGGCAGCAAGGTTGCAGGTTGCGCGAATCCGAATGGCGCGGGTGTATGAGGCGCTGTGCATTGATACCCCGCAGAACCTCGACCTGGCGCGTGTGGTCTTGAATATGCTGGTGCATGTGCCGGGGGCTGGCGGGCCCGGGTGGCGGTTGTTCGACGGTGATGCTGGCGAGCCGTTGTTGACGGTCGAGGGATCGGGGGAGACATTTGACGTGCTTCATCGTCATGGGCTGTTCCGCCTGCGTGCCCGAACGCAAACGGATATCGGTGAGACGGGCGAGTTGTTCGAGACCTTGGCCGCAGCCTATGACGACGCCTCGCAAGCGGCCATCGGTCAAGGCCAGCCCTTTGTGCCTGCGCTGCGCCAGGCGCTGACCAACCTGGCTTTCGACCAACACCAGACTGTGATGAATCTACTCAGGCTGGAACAGCCGAGCGGCTCGTTTCTCGCACCGCAACGTCTGGCTGATGGCCGGATTGGTTACCCCATGGCGGGCGGCAGGCTCTGGGGGGCGTCAGGGCGAAACAGGCCAAGGGCGCTTCAGACCCGGTTGCGAGACCTGTATCCGGCCTTTACCGACGAACAGATCGAGCGCTGGTTGGCCTCAAGTGACGCGCAGGCCAGGTTATCTATGCTGGAGCAGCAATATGGGGTGCTCAAAAGGCACTTGACCCAGTGGGCACGCAGTGCCTTGCTGTCACCAGAACTGGCCGCCCGGCGTGAGTTCAGAAAGGGGCTGATCAACTGCTGGCGCTGTCTTGTGCCGGAACTGCAAGGGCAAGCAGCACTGGAGGACGGGCGTTTCATGCTGGCCCAGACCACCAGCCGCTTGCGCCAACTGCCGGCCCTGCCCGCGCAAGTAGGCTTTCCCCACGTTTCGATCCTGGTCTTGCGCGCCATGCGTGTGGAGCACGTTCCGGACGAGTTTCTGCGGGCGTTTCCCAACTTGCGCAACCTGGAAATCACCCATTGCCGCCTCAGGCGTTTGCCATTGCCTATGATGCTTGCCCAGAAACTGGAGGTACTCGACTTGTCTGGTAACCAGATCACGCTCGACCAAGGCCAGGCGTTGGTCCTGGCAGATTGCCGGTCCCTGGTGTACCTGAACCTTTCGGACAACCCGTTGCGCAGGGCATTTTCCGTCCAGGCAATGACCGAGCTTAATGCCCTCTACCTGTCGAACACCCAGTTGCCCGAGTGCCCCTACGGGCTGATGGACGCGCCAGAACTGCACACCCTTAACCTCAGCGATAACCGTATTTCTGAATTGCCCGAGGGGTTTCATCAATCGCAGCTGTGGCGCTCGGGCAGGGTCGAGCTTTCCGGCAATCTGCTGGCGGCCGCGCAGGATGGGTTTTCAACCTGGCATTTGCTTGAGGCCAGTCGCGTGCCTTACCGCTTGCGCATTCTGGATGCGTTACCAGGCGAACGTCGAGATGAAATGGCTGCACTGTGGGCCCACGTCGAGTCCGAGGAACAATCGGAAGAGTTCTTCAATACCCTGTCGATGCTGACAGAATCGGGCGCCTTCAAATTCTCATCGACTGCATCCGCGCTCGCGGCCCGTGTGTTCGACATGCTCCAGGCGATGTCTGAACATGAAGCCCTCAGGCGTGAACTATTCGAGCACGCAGCGGCGACCGGTTGCGAGGATAACGCCACTGTGCGTTTCGCCGACCTGGAACTGCGCGTGATGATATGGCGCACGAGGCACAGCGAAGCTGCCCGGCCTGAACGGACCTTGCTCAAGCTCGGTGCCCGGATGTGGCGGTTGGCAGTGCTTGAACAAATTGCCGCTGAGCATGCTCATCGGGCGGGGGCGGGCGCTGAATCGATCGAATTTGCCTTGGCCTATCGAATCGCCTTGCGCAAGTCTCTGGACTTGCCTGGCCAACCCGATGAAATGCTTTATGCAGGGATCCCTGCCTTGAGTAATCAGGACCTTCTCCTGGCCCGTGAAAACATCCTGGCGCGACAGACTCGGGAGGGCATTGCTGATTACCTGTCACGCCAGTGGTTCTGGCAGGACTACTTGCGCAAGACCTCCGCGGTTCGCTTGCAGGTGCCGCAGTCGATGCACGCTGAACTGGAACGGCTGATGGAGCTGGGGAATCGGGAAGAGGAAATTGCACGGTTGCAGATCCGCAATCAGCAACGCGAGCATGCGGTGGTGCTGCAGTTGACGCTGGAGGCGCTGGACCGGAATACGGTACAGCATCTGCTCAGCTAGCGGGTGGGCGGTTGTCTGGCCGCAGGCATTAGCTATATAGCGCCTGGCAGGGAGCAGGCCCCTTAGTCTGGCTTCTTTTCATAAAAAGAGGTCCCCCGCCATGCACACCACTGTGCCTTCAGATGCGCAGGCCGCCATCGATGCTTTCCAGGACGGCATCATCGGCAGGCGCCTGCCACCCTGGTTGCGTGATGCACCTGCTGAGCAACTGCCTGAGATCGGCAAGGCATTGGCAAACAGCCTTCGCTGCTGTGAGCAAGTGAACGCGGTGCTGCGAGGTATCGAGGGCCTCGACAGTTTCGTCGCATCAGCCCTGGGAAAGGCCCTCGACGAGCGTTACGGGCTTGGCCGTAACCCGTACGCGCTCAGGTTTCTGGAGGGCCGCCGGGAAGCGGTGATCAACAGTCAGCCGGTAGGTGCGCACCTGACTGCCGTGGTCTACGAAGAAAAGCCACTGCTCGAAGTGGCACTGCGCAACTTCACGGCTGCGCAGGCGCAGGAAGGTGGCCAGCCGCGCGGTAACCGCCTGCTGCTTCCACGCCACGGCACGGTCCCCCCCCCTACGAGCATCGAGTTTGCCGCACTGTGTCGTGAGCTGGACCTGGGTGAGCGCTATCAACGTCATCTGGATGCCATCCTCACACCTGCGGGCAGTGCCGAGCGCCTGGTGTCACAGCTTGTAGATGCCATGCGCTACACCATGCTTGTGGACGCCTACAAAGCCAGGCAGGAGGGTACGCTGGATGCCAGCGAACTCAATTTGATGGTGGCCGTGTGCGAGAAGGGGAAGCTGCCGCGCTTGGCGGGCGACCTTGTGCAGGCCAGGCAACTGAAATTGCTGGGTTGTCAGATTGAGCAGGTGACCGTGTTCGTGGTGGTTGAGCAGGGCGTACTGTTCAACTCGACGCGTCGGGTGTTTCTTTACGTGCCTGGAGACCCTTTTTCGCCCTGGCGCGCGTTCGAGAGCATCGACAAACTGAACCGTGAGCTGGGCCGTCGCTTGCGAGACAAGGCCTACCAGCGGTTTTTCAGCCGCTTCGTGCTACGGCGTGACAGCCAGGCTTTTTTCGCCCAGGTCGCGGAGCGCTTCGATGGCCTGCCGATCTGGGCTTTTCGCGATCTCGAACCGCGCTTGCAGGCTTACCCGCAGCCTATGTTCATGAGCCTGGCACAGGCACGTATCCACCAGATCAAGGACGATGCGGCGATGATCGCGGTCCCTGTGGCCAGACTGGATCGTGAGGTTCAGCGCCAGCATGACCTGCGCCTTGAAGCCGAAGGATGGGCGCTGCTCAACCTGGCCAGTTTCTTTGTGCCTGGAGTTGGCCTGGCGCTGCTGGCCGTGACAGCCTGCGAACTACTGGGTGAGGTCTACCATGGCGTCGAGGCCTGGCAGGAAGGCGATCGTCAGGAGGCGCTCGACCATTTGACCCACGTGGCGACAGACCTTGCCGTGCTGGCGACCACGGTCGCCGGGGTGGCTGTGGCTCGACGGGTTTGGGCACGCTCTGCGAAGGTCGATGCCATGGTGCCGGCTCGGCTGGAGGACGGCACGGAGAAACTCTGGCAACACGACTTGACCCTGTTTCAAAGCCAGACCCCCGTTGCGGCCTCGAGCCGGGATGCCTTGGGTATTCGGCGTCAGGACGGGCGGGCCTGGATCGAAATGGACGGGCATCACTATCGTGTGGCAGAGGCGGGTGATGATCAATGGCAGTTGCATCCGGTCGACGGCCACGGGCCGTTGCTGCGCCACAATGGCGCAGGTGCCTGGCGTTTGTGGAGCGAGCAACCGGCTCGGTGGACCGACAAATACCGCATGTTCCGGCGTTTGGGTGAACCCTTCCATGGGCTGAATGACGAACAGATCGATCAGGTTCTGCTGTTCCATGGCCTAGATGGCGATGACCTGCGTGGCTTGCATGTACACGCCCAGGCACCGAGCCCCGGGATGTTCGACAGTGTGGAGCGGGTCAGGCTTGATCAACGCATCCGCAGCATGATTGGCCGTTTGCGCAGCGGCGAGCCGGTAGAAGATGCAACCGTGCTCGATCACGCTCGGCGCTTGCCAGGCGCGAGTGGCCTGACAGATCAGGCGCTGGCCGCATTGGCGTGGACGCAGCGCCGAACACTGCTGCAGCACCTGTTCGAAGCCTTGCAGCCCAGCGACACCCCTGGCAGCGCGGCGCTGCGCCGGGTCTTCCCGGGGCTGAGCGTGCGCACTGCGCAAACATTGGTACAGGCCGCCAGCAGCGTTGATCGTATGCGGCTGCTGTCCAGCGCAAGGGTGGCACTGGGGCTGGCCGAGGCGGCAAGGGGCAGTTTGCTGGCTACTCGCCAGGCTCGGGTATTTGAAGCGTTCTACCTTGATACGCCGCAGCATGCAGACCTAGCGCGGGTGGCCTTGGGCCTGCTGCGGTATGTACCCGGTGGCGAACAAGGTGTGTGCTGGCGTCTGTACGAAGGTTGCCTGGGTGGGCCGGTGCTGGCGAAGACCGAGCAAGGGCAACGGGCGTTCGATCTGGTGCACGTGAACGGTACCTTTCAACTGTATGGCAGCCAGGGCACGGCGCTGGGTGAGGCAGGTGAGTTGTTCGACGTCATGGCGCCGGCCTATACCGAAGCACAAAGGGAGGCGATGGGTATCGGCGATCCATTCGCGCACAACCTCAGGGTGATACTGGCGCGCGAAGCGGCACGCAATCGGGATGAGATCAGTCGTTTGCTTGGCGCGGTACGCCCAGGTGCTGTCCGAGGGCCCATGCGCTTGGCCGATGGACGGATCGGCTACCCACTGGGTGGTAGCGGAGTCGGTGGTTTTGCATCAAGGGGGAGTGCGCTGAGGGCAACGCTGCGCGACCTCTTTCCGTGGTTGAGTGATGAGCAGGTCGAGACCTTCGCCGATGAAGCCAGGCGTTCAGGGCGTCAGATAGAAGAAGTATTGGCCGACCTTCGCAACGAGTTCGCGGTGCTTCGCATCACACTGAATAACTGGGTGGCACGAGGGCAGGGCGATGTCAGGGAAGATCGCGAGGCTTTACGCCAGACGTTGTTCAATTGCTGGCGGCGGTCGGTGGGCGTGGGAGAGCTGCAAATCCATGCACAGGAAAACCTCCACGTCATGTTCTGCAATTTCAGATCGAGCGGCTTGCCCGACATACCCCCACAGGTCAGCTTCAGAGGTGTGACCAGCCTGTCGCTGCTGCACCTTGACCTTCTGGAGGTGCCCAGCCGCCTATTGCTGGCATTCCCTAACCTGCAAACCCTCGATCTGGGAGGGAACCTGTTGACGCGCCTTCCGCTGCCGTTGCTACAAATAGCGCAGCTGCGGCATCTGAGCCTGACCAACAACCGGATCGTCCTGAACATGACACAAACCGCCACACTGGCCAGTTGCACGAGCCTGCAGTCTCTCGACCTGTCCCACAACCCCCTGGGGAGCCGGTTCACTTTGGCCGGCTTGCCTGAATTGCGTTGGCTGAACTTGCGCGACACCCAGATCTCGCAGTTTCCACTGGGCGTGTTCGACAACCCTCAGTTGGTATCCGTTGACTTGCGGGATAACCGGATCAGGCACATTCCAGAGGGTTTCTACCAGTTGCCTGTGTGGCATCGGCGGCGGTTCCGCTTGAATGCGAACCCCTTGGGCGAGCCCCAGACGTTACGCTTGCAGGCTGCGTTGAATAGCGACGATCCTGCCCTCGACGAGGAACAAGTGCTTCTGCGGCTGCAGCACGCGCGTGAAGTATGGGGCGATGCCGTGGCCCCGGAGCATCGCGGCTTGATGTTGGCTGCCTGGGACTCACTGGATGAAGGGCAGGACGCCGAGCGTTTTTTCCGTGTGCTTCGCCAGTTGTTGCTGTCCGAGGACTTTCGTGTCAATGCGCGTGCACTGGGCAATCGGGTAATGGCGGTATTGCAAGCGATGGCCATTACGCCAGAGCTGCGGCAGAACTTGCTGTCAGTGGCCAATGATGAGTGGGGTTGCCAGGATGGTGCAACCTGGTGCTTGAGCAACCTTGAACTGAATTTGCTGGTTTGGCAGGTTGAGCACGCGGCGCAGGGAGAAAGCGAACGCGCGTTGCTGGACCTGGGCAGACGTTTATGGCGCCAGGATGCAGTCGACATGTTCGCTACCCGATGGGCGCTCCAGCATGGCAGGACGCTGGAAGGAAGCGAGGTGGGGTTGGCATTCAGGATCGGGCTGAGGACGCGTCTCGACTTGCCACTGCAGGTGGGAGAAATGAGCTTTCTTGCGATCTCAGGCGTCCTGGATGCGGACCTTGCAGAAGCAGAGGCTGCGGTGCGGGATGCAGAAACGCCGGAAGAGATTGCCCGCTCCATGGTCGACCGTGAATTCTGGCAGGCGCACCTGGAGCGTTCCCACCCTGAGCGATTCGCTGCGGTCGATCTGCCGTTCAGAAGGCAGCTTGAAACGGTGCTTGACGACGACGCGCTGACCGAAGGGGCCAGGATCGACCAGGCGGATGCCATTCGTGATGCTCAGCGCGCTGCACGCAGAGGGCTGATGCTGGATATGACGATTCACGCGATGGAAGTCGGACCCGAGGGGCCCTCTATCGATGTGCGTTGACGTGCGCTCAGGTCAAGGGCTGCCTGGCCCTGCCAAAGCGGCTTTGGGCTATGCTCAAACGTGCTGACAGTGGTTTGCAGCAGCGCCGTAGTCTTGGCTTCAGGTGGCTCGGACATCGACAGTTACTTTTGCACCCCCCGTTCTGGAATGAAGTGGTTTAGGCTCCCTGTCGGATTTTTCTCCGTGATCTGTAGTCATTGGTATATCGAGACAATAAGGAGATACGCATGCTCGTCCGGTCACTGACCCTCGCAACCTTGCTTGCTGTTGCCGGCCCCCTGTTTGCCGCAGACAGTGATGCGCCTCTGGCCAAGGAACTGGGCAAGGCCAGACCATTGGTGGTTATTGCTCCCAGCAGTGCCGACCCGACGTTGCGAGGGCTGAACAAGGCGCTCGAGGACCCGGCCACCCAGGCAGCGTTCAAGGAGCGCAACCTTGTTATGTACAGCGTCGCCAACATGATGGGCAAGCGAGAGGACAAGAACCTCGAGCAGCAGACCACAATGGCCCTGATTCGCGAACTGAAGCTGGGTGCGAGCAAGGGTACCAAGGTGATTCTGGTGGGCAAGGACGGTGAGCGGCACATGCTCAAGGATGACGACACCGGCGCGGCCATCGACCCACAGGTGATCCTCAAGGCGGTCGATGAACTGCCTGCCAGCGAAAAGGCGGTGGCGGCGCCCGAGCCTGTAGCGGCGGCCCCGCAAGCCAAGGACAAGGACAGCAAACCGGCCAAGCCCGCCAAGCCAGCGGCCCCGCCCAAACCGCTGGAAGACTGATCACGCCTCATGGCCCCAAGGCACCTTGGGGCCCGTTGCCGGGTGGTGTGTATCGCACTGTATCTGCCAGTGCTACAGACCTACTGCCATACAAAAGTGCGCCTGGCACGATACATCCACGACAAGCCGCAACGGCCTAATGGTTCCACTTTCCAACCCAGTGGAGCTGCATCATGACTCAAGCAAAAAACACCCTCGGCCTGCTCGGCGCCGCCCTGATCGGCAGCATGGCATTGAGCAGCAGTGCGTTCGCCGTCGAGCCGCTGGCTCAAGGTTACCAACTGGCCTCGGCCAAAGTGGCCGGGGAGGGCAAATGTGGTGAAGGCAAGTGCGGCGGGAGCGGCAAGGCTTCCCAAAGCGAAGGCAAGTGCGGTGAGGGTAAATGCGGCGCCGGCGCCAAGGCCGGGGCTGAGGGCAAGTGTGGTGAAGGCAAGTGTGGTGACGCCTCGTTCGCCAAAACCGACAGCAATCACGATGGCAAGGTCTCGCGCGATGAGTTTCTGGCGGTGGCCAAGGACCGTGCCCGTGATTTCGACACGATCGACCGCAACCATGACGGTTTCATCTCCGAGCAGGAAGCGGCGGATCACCTCAAGGCGATATATCAGGCCAATGGCAAAGCCATGCCGGATGGTTTGTTCAGCCACCTGACCGGCAAGCCCTGACTTTCTACCCCATGAAACGCCACGACGCTCCTCCTGCTGGCCAGGTGGGGCGTTGTGCCTGTTGGAGAACTTTTATGTTTCCTGCGATGTTGAACATCGGCCTAGGCTTGCGTCGCGGCCTGTTGCCGGAACTGTTGGCCATGGAGGCGGGTGCAGTGGATTTTCTGGAGTGTGCGCCGGAAAACTGGATTGCCGTGGGCGGCGCTTACGGCAAGGGCTTGGCCCAGTTGGCGGAGCGCTTTGCTATCACCTGTCATGGGTTGTCTTTGTCGCTGGGTGGCAGTGCGCCGCTGGACCGCCACTTTCTTGAGCAGACCCGGCAGTTTCTCGACCGATACCAAGTGCGACTGTACAGCGAACACCTGAGCTACTGCAGTGATGACGGGCATCTGTACGACCTGATGCCCATCCCGTTCACCGATGAAGCCGTACGCCATGTGGCCGCGCGCATACGCCAGGCGCAGGAGCAGCTGGAGCGGCGCATTGCCGTGGAGAACATCAGCTACTACGCCGCGCCATATCAGGCAATGAGCGAACTCGACTTCATCCAGGCGGTGCTCGAAGAAGCAGATTGTGACTTGCTGCTGGACGTCAACAATGTCTAC
Source organism: Pseudomonas sp. JR33AA (assembly GCF_021378985.1). Lineage (NCBI taxonomy): Bacteria > Pseudomonadati > Pseudomonadota > Gammaproteobacteria > Pseudomonadales > Pseudomonadaceae > Pseudomonas > Pseudomonas sp. JR33AA. The sequence continues at coordinate 266,457 of NZ_JAJSAW010000003.1, read as the reverse complement.
GTCAACGCCTGCAACCATGGCTACGACGCCCAGCAATTTCTTGCAGGCTTGCCCCAGGCACGAGTCACCGGGATGCACGTTGCCGGGCATTACGATGAAGCGCCGGACCTCAAAGTGGATACCCACGGGGCCGCTGTGAAGGAGGATGTCTGGACGCTGTACGCCAGCGCTTGCGTGCGCTTTGGCGTAAGGCCGACGGTGCTTGAACGTGATTTCAACTACCCGCCCTTGGCCGAACTGTTGGCCGAGACGGCGCGTATGCGTGCTGTGCAATGCGCTGCTGGAGGGCAAGCAGATGAATGAGACCCTGCGAGCGCAGCAGTATGCCCTGGCCCGTCACCTGCGCGACCCGCAGCGCCATGCCCCGCCGCCCGGCGTCGAGGCCCGGCGCCTGAAGGTGTACCGTGAATTGTTCTATGGTGCCATCGAAGGGTTGCTGGCTGGCAGCTTCCCGGTCATGCGCCAGGCGTTGGGCGCGCAGCGCTGGCATGCCCGAGTACGTGATTTCTACGCCAGTTACCGTTGCCAGACGCCGTTGTTTACCGAAATTGCCGAAACGTTCGTCGACTACTTGCAACGTGTGGCGCTGGACACCCCTTGGCAGTTGGAGCTGGCGCACTATGAGTGGGTCGAGGCGCAACTGTACCTGAGCGATGCCGAGGACCCGGCGCATGACCCAGGTGGTGACCTGCTGGCGGGAGAACCGTTGTTGTCTTCTGTGGCGCGGGTGCTGGCCTATCGTTGGCCGGTGGAGAGCATTGGCGTGGACTACCAGCCAACGGCTGCCCCAGCCTCGCCGACCTTGCTGCTGGTTTATCGCGATGCCCGGTTCCAGGTGCGCTTTGCCCGGTTGGCACCTATGGCGTATCGGTTGCTGGTGGAGCAGGGGACTGGAAGAGCGCGGTTGCAGGCATTGGGCGGGGATGTGCAGCAAGGGTTGGCATTGTTGGAGGCCTTGCGCGAGCAGGGCGTCATTGTCGGAACCGTTTGAAGGCATTGGGGGCTGCGCAGCAGCCCCCGACCCTCATCTGCCGAACCGCATGCCAAGCCAATGATCGAGGCTAAGGCGCCCGGCGCCCTTGAGCAGCAGGGGTAGCAACGCCACCAGGTAGATCAGCGGCAACTTGTAATTGCCGAAGCCCTGGTCGGTAATGGTATAGCCTTGGGCCAGCTCAGCCAGGCCCGACCAGTGCGCCGGCCAGTGCACTGCCGCTATCGCCACAACGGTCACCACCATCAAACCCAATGATGCCAGCCGGGTACCCAGGCCCAACAGCAGCAGCAACGGCAGTACCAACTCGGCCCACATCGACAGCTGCCAGTTCAGCTCCGCGGGCAACAGGTTGAAGGGGAACGGGAAGCTGGACTGCAGGTCGGCGAACCAGTTGCTGCCGTTGAATTTCTCCAGGCCGGATTCGAAAAACTCCCAGGCCAGAAATACCCGTAATGGCAAGTCGGCGCTCCAGCTGCCGAGGCGATCAACGGTGGTCAGGGTACGGGTCAAGGTTGTCATCTGCGGTTCTCTCTCAGGCAAGGGCGCGGGCGATGCGACGTTGTTTACGGGCCACTTTGGCGGTGAGCTTTAAGGCGATGGCACTGAACATCAGGGCAAACGCCAGCGGGTACCACCCCCCCATGGGGATGCGTTTGTAGAACGACAGGCAGAACACGGCAGCCAGTACCCACATGCCGCTGCTGTGCAGCGCTTGCCAGGCACGGCCGCCCAACATTCGCATGGGGGCCTTGAACGAGGTGGCGGTGAGCAGCAGCAAGAACAGGTAGCCGACTGTGCCGGGCAGGCTGGAAGTAAACGTGCGGCCGGCCCAGAACAGCTCGGGGAATTGCTGGGCGTAGCGATAAATCAGTACGCCGTGCACGGTGTGGGAGAACGCGAATGCCAACCCCAGGTAGCGTCGCTCCTGAAGGATGCGGCGGCTTGCTGTGCCAGGCAGCAAGGTCACCAGTGACGAGGCCAGGAACGCCAGCAGAAACAGTGCGAACGAGCTGCGTGCAGTGGCGCGAATGGCACTGCGTAGGCCGTCCGGATCAGGTTGGCTGGCCAGAACGACGGCGGTCATCGCCAAGGTCAGGCCGGCGAGGGCGGCGAACAGCTTCCAGCCAGAGGGCAAGGTGAGGGCTTTCATCAGGGACTCCCGGGGTGTGGTTGTGTGACCGGGAGTGTCTCGAGGCGGGGTATCTGCAGTGTGTCAGGGGGATGCAGTTGTGTATCTGTTTGTACAGGCGACCTCGCTTGTTACAGGAACGGCCCGGTCGAGAAACAAGGCCGTTCCTGCCAACGATCGCAGATGCACTTCAGGTGAGTTCGATCTGCGCGCACAATCCGCCCTGTACGCGATTGCTCAGGGTCAGCCGGCCCCCCATGGCCTGGATCAGCTGGTGGGCAATGGCCAACCCCAAGCCGGTGCCACCCGTGCTGCGATTGCGTGAACCTTCCACCCGGTAGAACGGCTTGAGTACTTCATCCAGTTCGTCACCGGGAATCCCTGGTCCGTTGTCGAGCACGCGGATGATGGTGGAACCGCCCTCGCGGGACACTTGCAGTTCGGCAGCACCTGCAAACTTCAGGGCGTTGTCGACCAGGTTCACCAGTACCCGGCGCAGCGCATGCGGGCGGGTTTCCAGCAGGGTACCGCTGCTGCCGTGGCGTTCGACCTGGGCGCCGCTGTCCTGGTAGTCGAATACCAGGCTGTCGAGAAAGGCATCAAGGTTGACCCGGCATGTCGCCTCGGTGCTGCTGTCCATGCTGCGGGCATAAGCCACGCCTTCGCGGACCAGGTGTTCCATTTCATCCAGGTCGCTTCCGAACTTGTCCCTTTCGATCCCCTCATCCATCACTTCGACCCGCAACTTCATGCGCGTGATCGGTGTTTGCAGGTCGTGGGAAATGGCGGCCAGCAACTGCATGCGTTCCTTCAGGTGGGCAGCAATGCGCGCCTGCAGGGCGTTAAAGGCCACGGCAGCGTAACGCACCTCGCGTGGGCCGCTTTCATCCAGTTGCACGCCCGGCTGGTCCGGGTCGAGGTTGTCCACTGCCTGGGCCAGACGGGTTAGCGGGCCGATGGCCAGGCGTACCGCCAGCCAGGTACACAGCAACAGCACCGCCAGCTGAATCAGCAGCACCACAGGCAACCAACGGGCTACCGGGACCGGTGCGGGTGTCACGTCGATGGTCAGGGGCGCGCCGTCGGCCAGGTTCAGGTGCGCCTGGAAGTGCGCATTGGGCCCCGGAATTTCCAGGAAGGTCAGGCGGTAGTCGCTGCCAATGGCCTTGACGATCGACGCGGCGGCCATCGGTGGGTCACTGCTGGGCATCGCTTCGCCTGCCAGACCCTGGTCGAGGCGATAGCGGTAGGTGCGCCGTTCCAGGCGTGGCAGCCAGGCAGCACGTTCGGCTGCAGGCAGGCGATCAAGGATGGCAACCGAGGTCGCCACGTCCTGTTCAAGGTTGCTGAGCATCATCGAGCGGCTGCTGATATAGCGCTCGTAGGCCTGCAGGCCGAACGACAGACCATAAGCCAACACCAGGCCGGTGAAGAAGATCATTGCCAGACGCGAGGCCAGGGTGCGCGGCCATTTCATGAGGGGGTCTCGAGCAATTGCACCGGCAGCGAAAACACGTAGCCCTCGCTGCGCACAGTCTTGATGCAGCTGGGCTCGCGGGCATCGTCACCCAGGCGCTGGCGCAGGCGGCTGACCAGCAAGTCGATGGAGCGGTCGAAGATGTCGGCTTCACGGCCCTGGGTCAGGTTAAGCAGCTGTTCGCGGCTGAGCACCCGCTGTGGGTGGTCGAGAAATACCCGTAGCAGGCGGTACTCGCCGCCGCTCAGGGCCACCAGTGTTCCTTCGCTGTCGAGCAGGTGGCGCGCGGTGGTGTCCAGCCGCCATTGGCCGAAACCCAGCAGGCGGCTGCTTTCACTGATGGTCAGGTTGGGCGGCAGCATGCGTGTGCGGCGCAGCACGGCGTTGATGCGGGCGAGCAGTTCGCGGGCCGAGAACGGTTTGGTCAGGTAATCGTCGGCGCCCATTTCCAGGCCGATGATGCGGTCGGTTTCGTCATTGCGGGCGGTCAGCATCAGCACCGGCGTGTTGCGGTGCTTGCCGGCGCGCAGCTCGCGGCACAACAGCAGGCCATCGTCGCCAGGCATCATGATGTCGAGCACGATCAGGTCGACGCTGTTGGCTTCGAGAAAGGCGCGCATCTGCCGGCCGTCGGCAACGATGCTGGTGCGCAGGCCGTTTTTCTTCAGGTAATTGCCGACCAGTTCGCGGATCTCGCGGTCGTCGTCGACGATCAGGATGTGATCGACGTGTTCCATGTGCTGGGTTCCTGTGCAAAGGGGGATGGGCGCAGTGTACCGAGCGCGTTCGCCCTTGCCTGCGGGAGTTTGTATTGCAGTGTATCTGGCGCGGGTAGGGATACAGCAGGAAGCACATCACAACGTTGGGCGACACATGCTCGATACCTGGCTGACGTGAAATGGCTCTCGACCGGGGAGCAACACTCCCCACCCCTCAAGTGTTACCCAGGAGAGAGATGCCATGAACGTCAAGACTATCGCCAGCGCCAGCCTGTTCGCCGTGCTCAGCTTCGGTGCCATCGCTGCCCAGGCCGCCGCTGCCCCGATGCAGGATGGCGGGGTCATGCAGTACCGCTACGGTGAGCCTCTGGATGTAAAGAAAGTGCTGTCGGTGCAGGATGATCAGAGCAACGCCTGCGGCCTGGTGAATACCCGAATGGACTACCTTGACTCCCATGGCCAGCGGCAGAGCGTGCAATACCGCACCTATGCCACGGGCGGTTGCCATGACAATTGATCGGCGCAGGATGCTCAAGGCCGGTGGTTTTGCGCTGGCGCTGACGGGGCTTGGATTGGCTGGGCACCTGAAGGCACGCGACAGCTACGGCGCCATGCCGTCGCTGTCGGGCGCCAGCCAGTGGTTGAATTCGCCGCCCCTGGATGCCCCGGGGCTCAAGGGCAAGGTGGTGCTGGTGGACTTCTGGACCTGGGACTGCATCAACTGCCGGCGCAGCCTGCCGCATGTGAATGAGTGGGCGCGGCGCTATGCCGATCAAGGGCTGGTGGTGGTGGGCGTGCACACACCCGAGTACGATTATGAGCATGATGTGGGCACTTTGCGGGACAAGGTAGCCCGGTTGGGTATCGGGTATCCGGTGGCGGTAGATAACGACTACAAGGTGTGGAATGCCTGGGGCAACCAGTTCTGGCCGGCGCATTACTTTGTCGACCGCAAGGGGCAGGTGCGCCATGTGCACTTTGGCGAGGGGGATTATGGCGGGCAGGAACAGGTGATACAGGCTTTGCTGGATGAAAAAGGGTGATTGGCCTGTGTTGGCTTCTTCGGGTGAACCCGCGAAGAAGCCAACGGCGAACTACTCAGGTAAAACTGGCAAAGTGCGCCTGCATCCGTGCCGCATCCGCCTGCCGCCCGCTGAACAGCTCGAATGCCTTTACCGCCTGGAACACCGCCATGTTGCTGCCATCCAGCGTGCGGCAGCCCAGTGCCCGGGCCGCGCGTAGCAGTTCGGTCTCCAGCGGGAAGTAGATGATCTCTGCCACCCACAGGCGCGGATGCAGCAACGCCACCGGCAGTGGCGTGCCCGGTAGCTTGGCCATGCCCACCGGCGTGGTGTTGACCAGCCCGTCCGCTTCGGCTAGGGCTGTGGCCAGGTCGGTGCCGAGCACGGCGCGCTCCGCGCCGAAATGGGCGTTCAGGTTGTCCACCAGCGCCTGCGCACGGGTCGCATCCACTTCGAACAGCACCAGCCGCTCTACCCCTTCACCCAGCAGGGCATGGGCCACGGCAGAGCCAGCGCCACCGGCACCCAGCTGCACCACCTGGCGCCGTGCAACGTCGGGCAGGCCACGGCGCAAGCCTTCGGCAAAGCCCAGGCAATCGGTGTTGTGGCCGACGCGCTTGCCGTCCTTGAGCACCACGGTATTTACCGCGCCGATACCGCGGGCCTCGTCGGACAGTTCGTCGAGCAACGGCAGGATCGCCTGCTTGAACGGGTAAGTAATGTTCAGCCCGGTGAAACCGGTATGTTGCGCGGCCTCGAGCAGGCCGGGCAGGGCGCTGTCGTCCAGTTGCAGTTGGTCGGCGTCGATCAGGCGGTACAGGTAGCGCAGGGCCTGGGCGTCGCCTTCATGTTCGTGCAGGGCCGGGGTACGTGACAGCTGGATGCCGCGACCGATCAGGCCGGCAAGGATGGCTTGCTGGCTCATGCCGCACGCTCCTGCAACAGTTCGGCGAAGTGGCTTAGCGCCATGCGGTAGCCGTGGCTGCCCAGGCCGCAGATGACACCGACGGCGATGGACGACACGAACGACAGGTGACGGAACGGCTCGCGTTTGTGCACATTGGACAGGTGCACCTCGATCACTGGCACTTCGCTGGCCACCAGGGCATCGCGTATGGCAACCGAGGTGTGCGTCCAGGCGCCAGGGTTGATCACGATGCCGGCGCAGCGGCCACGGGCGGCGTGGATCCAGTCGATCAGTTCGCCTTCGTGGTTGGTCTGGCGAAACTCGATTTCCAGGCCGTGGGCGTGGGCAGTGTCGGCACATCCCTGAGCCAGGTCAGCAAGGGTTTCGTGGCCGTACTGGGCAGGCTCGCGGGTGCCCAACATGTTCAGGTTGGGGCCGTTGAGCACGAGAATAATGGGCTTCATGACGGGCATCGCTTTGTTGTTGTTGAATGCACGTAGTTTTGTACTGACTGGTTAGTTCCGTCAATTGGCCAAGTTCGTCGCACCGGGAAAGTGGGCGATTATCGAACTTATTGGGCGTCGAATGCCCTGTACCCAGCCCTACAAAGCCGCCCATGCAGCGAACCGCAGGGCGTCATGACAAAATTGTAATCTTGCCGCCACCGCCCCGATAACCAGCCCTTTCTACAGTCCTTCGCCAATGCTTCACCGAGAGGACTGATTCGTGCCCATCCCCCGCAAGATCGCCTTGCTCTGTCTGTTGCTGGCCAGTGCCACCGGCGCCCAGGCCAGCCAACTGCTGAGCCTGCCCCAGGCGCTTGCCGCCGCTTTCGCCCAGAACCCGGAGCTGGCTGCAGCCGCCCGTGAAATGGGCATTGCCGATGGCGAACGTCGCCAGGCCGGGCTGCTCCCCAACCCGGAGCTGGCCTGGGAGGTCGAGGACACCCGCCGCGACACCAGCACCACCACCGTCACCCTCAGCCAGCCGCTGGAACTGGGCGGGAAGCGCGGCGCACGTCTCGCCGTGGCGGGTGCCGGCCAGGCCATTGCCCAGCTCGACCTGGAGCGCCAGCGCAACGCCCTGCGGGCCGACGTGGTGCAGGCTTTCCACGCTGCCTTGCGTGCACAGACCGCGCTGGAGTTGGCTCAGCAGTCGCAGGCGTTGACTGAACGGGGTCTGCGGGTGGTGCAAGGGCGTGTTACGGCAGGCCAGTCATCACCGGTGGAGGCCACTCGTGCCCAGGTGCAACTGGCCCAGGCCCAAGCCCAAGTGCGCCGCGCGAAAACCCAGCGCGGCGTGGCCTACCAGGCCATGGCCCGGCTGACGGGCAGCCCGCTGGCAAGCTTTGACCGGTTGCAGGCGGCCAACCTTTCGCCAGGCATTGCGCCGGGTGCCGACACCTTGCTTGACCAGGTCGAACAGACCGCCGAATGGCGCCTGGCCGCTGCCCAGGTCGAGCGTGGTGACGCCTCCCTAGGGGCGGAAAAGGCCCAGCGTATCCCCAACCTCACCGTCAGCCTTGGCAGCCAGTACAGCCGCGAAGACCGTGAGCGGGTGAACGTGGTTGGCCTGTCCATGCCGTTGCCGCTGTTCGACCGCAACCAGGGCAATGTTCTGGCAGCTGCGCGCCGTGCCGACCAGGCGCGTGACCTGCGCAATGCCGTGGAGCTGCGTCTGCGCAGTGAAACACGTAGTGCCATCAGCCAGTGGGAGACGGCGATGCAGGACGTTGACGCCTATGACCGCACCATCCTGCCTGCTGCGCAGCAGGCCGTGGACACCGCCACCCGCGGTTTCGAAATGGGCAAGTTCGCTTTTCTCGATGTGCTCGACGCCCAGCGCACGCTGATCGAGGCTCGCGGGCTGTACCTCGAGGCGCTGGCCTCGGCGACCGATGCGCGTGCACAAGTGGAGCGGATCTACGGCGATCTCGATGGCGTGAGCAACAAACCCAATAGCAGGAGCAACAATGACTAACCCACGCAAGCTAGCCCTTGTGGCTGCCGCCATTGCTGCGCTTGGCCTCGCGGGCCTGGCCTGGACCGGCGACCTCGGCCAGGCGTCCAAGGCTCAAACCCCCCAGGACGACCATGGTGAAGACAGCCACGGTCATGCAGAGAAGGGGCACGGCGAAGAAGAAGGCCAACTGCACCTGTCTATCGCGCAGATCGAAGCGGCTGGCATACAACTGGCTGCCGCGGGCCCTCGTGCGTTGGGCACCGCCATCAGCTTCCCGGGTGAGATCCGTTTTGACGAGGACCGCACTGCACATGTGGTACCCCGCGTGCCGGGTGTGGTCGAAGCGGTGCAAGCCGAGCTGGGCCAGGCGGTCAAGCGCGGCCAGGTACTGGCGGTGATTGCCAGCCAGCAGATCTCCGACCTGCGCAGTGAGCAGCAGGCCGCTCAACGTCGCCTGGAACTGGCGCGGTTGACCTTTCAACGGGAACAACAGCTGTGGCAGGCGCGCATCAGCGCCGAGCAGGATTACCTGCAGGCACGTCAGGCGCTGCAGGAGGCCGAGATCGCCCTGGCCAATGCTCGGCAGAAGCTCGCAGCGGTGGGGCCGGCCGGTGCCGGCAACCGCTATGAACTGCGTGCCCCCTTCGATGCGGTCGTCGTGGAAAAGCACCTGACCGTGGGCGAGGTGGTCGACGAGACCAGCAACGCGTTCACCCTGTCTGACCTGAGCCGGGTGTGGGCCACCTTCGCCGTGGCCCCTCGTGACCTGGGCAAGGTGGTGACCGGCCGTGATGTCACGGTCAGTGCGCCGGACCTGGGTGCCCAGGTCGAGGGCAAGGTCAATTACGTCGGCAGCCTGCTCGGCGAGCAGAACCGTGCCGCCACTGTGCGTGCCACACTGGCCAACCCCAATGGCGCCTGGCGCCCCGGGCTGTTCGTCAATGTGGCTGTCAGCGTCGACCGCGTCGATGCCGCCGTGGTAGTACCGGAAAGCGCCTTGCAGGCCTGGGAGGCCCAGACCGTGGTGTTCGCCCGCACTGAGGAGGGCTTCGAGGCGCGCCCGGTGAAGACTGGCCGTCGCGATGCTGGCCAGGTGGAAATCACCAGCGGCCTGGCCGCCGGTACTCAGGTTGCGGCCGCCGGCAGCTTTGTCCTCAAGTCGGAACTGGGCAAGGGCTCGGCCGAGCACAGCCACTGATCACGGGGACACCTGCATGTTCGAACGCCTGATTCAATTTGCCATCGAGCAGCGCCTGGTGGTGATGCTGGCCGTGGCCCTGATGGCCGCGGTGGGTATCCACAGCTACCAGAAACTGCCGATCGATGCTGTGCCGGACATCACTAACGTCCAGGTGCAGATCAACACCGCCGCCCCCGGCTATTCGCCGCTGGAGACCGAGCAGCGCATCACCTTTGCCATCGAAACCGCCATGGCCGGCCTGCCAGGGCTCAAGCAGACCCGCTCGCTGTCGCGCTCGGGCCTGTCGCAAGTCACGGTCATTTTCGAGGATGGCACCGATATCTTCTTCGCCCGGCAACTGGTCAACGAGCGCCTGCAGGTGGCCCGCGAGCAATTGCCTGAGGGCATCGAGGCAGGCATGGGGCCGATCTCCACCGGGCTGGGGGAAATTTTCCTGTGGACGGTGGAAGCCCAGGAGGGTGCGCTCAAGGAAGACGGTACACCTTACACCCCATCCGACCTGCGGGTGATTCAGGACTGGATCATCAAGCCGCAGCTGCGCAATGTGCCGGGTGTGGCCGAGGTCAACAGCATCGGCGGCCACGCCAAACAGTACCTGATTGCACCAGAGCCCAAGCGCCTGGCGGCCTACAAGCTCACCCTCAACGACCTGATTGCAGCGCTGGAGCGCAATAACGCCAACATTGGCGCTGGCTATATCGAGCGCAATGGTGAGCAGTTGCTGGTTCGCGCGCCGGGCCAGGTGGCCTCGACCGAAGACATTGCCAATATCGTTATCTCCAGCGTCGACGGCACGCCGATCCGCGTCAGCCATGTGGCCCAGGTTGGCCTTGGCGAAGAGCTGCGCTCGGGGGCAGCCACCGAAAACGGTCGGGAGGTCGTGCTGGGCACGGTGTTCATGCTGATTGGCGAGAACAGCCGTACGGTGTCGCAGGCGGTCGCTGCAAAATTGGTCGAGATCAATCGCAACCTGCCCAAGGGCGTGGTCGCAGTGACGGTGTACGACCGCACCAACCTGGTGGAGAAAGCCATCGCCACGGTGAAGAAGAACCTGATCGAAGGTGCGATCCTGGTGATTGCCGTGCTGTTCCTGTTTCTCGGTAACATTCGTGCTGCGCTGATCACGGCCATGGTCATCCCGCTGTCGATGTTGTTCACCTTTACCGGCATGTTCAGCAACAAGGTCAGTGCCAACCTGATGAGCCTGGGCGCGCTGGACTTTGGCATCATCGTCGACGGCGCGGTGGTGATCGTGGAAAACGCCATCCGTCGCCTGGCCCACGCCCAGCAACGCCACGGTCGCATGCTGACCCGCGGCGAACGGTTCCACGAGGTGTTTGCCGCTGCCCGCGAAGCACGCCGGCCGCTGATCTATGGGCAATTGATCATCATGGTGGTGTACCTGCCGATCTTTGCCCTGACCGGGGTCGAGGGCAAGATGTTCCACCCCATGGCCTTTACCGTGGTCATGGCCTTGTTGGGCGCGATGATCCTTTCGGTCACATTCGTACCGGCAGCCATTGCCCTGTTCGTCACCGGCAAGGTCAAGGAAGAGGAAGGTCTGGTGATGCGCACGGCACGGCAGCGCTATGCCCCGGTGCTGGCCTGGGTGCTGGGCCGGCGCAAGCTGGCGTTTGCCGCCGCCGCCGCCCTGGTGCTGTTGTCGGGCGTGATGGCCAGCCGCATGGGCAGCGAGTTCATCCCCAGCCTCAGCGAGGGTGACTTCGCCCTGCAGGCCCTGCGCGTGCCGGGCACCAGCCTGTCGCAGTCGGTGGACATGCAACAGCGCCTGGAGCAGGCGATCATCGCCCAGGTGCCGGAGGTGGAGCGGGTGTTTGCCCGCACCGGCACTTCCGAGATTGCCTCCGACCCGATGCCGCCGAACATTTCCGATGCCTACGTGATGCTGCGCCCGCGCGAACAATGGGTTGACCCGGACAAGTCGCGGGATGAACTGATTGCCCAGGTGCAACGCGCCGCTGCCAGTGTGCCGGGCAGCAACCATGAGCTGTCGCAGCCGATTCAGCTGCGCTTCAACGAGCTGATCTCCGGGGTGCGCAGTGATGTGGCGGTGAAGCTGTTCGGTGACGACATGGAGGTGCTCAACCGCACTGCCGCGCAGATCGCTGCCAGCCTGCAAGGGGTGTCGGGCGCGTCCGAGGTGAAGGTGGAGCAGACGACGGGCCTACCGGTACTGACCATTGACATCGACCGTGACAAGGCCGCCCGTCATGGCCTGAATGTGGGCGATGTGCAGGATGCCATCGCCATTGCCGTGGGCGGCCGCACCGCCGGTACGCTGTATGAAGGCGACCGCCGCTTCGACATGGTCGTGCGCCTGTCGGAGACCTTGCGTACCGATGTCGACGGGCTGGCCAGCCTGCTGATTCCCGTACCGGCCAGTGCTGCGGAGGGGGCCGGGCAAATCGGTTTCATCCCGCTGTCGCAGGTCGCCACGCTGAACCTGCAACTGGGCCCGAATCAGGTGAGCCGCGAGGATGGCAAGCGCGTGGTGGTGGTCAGTGCCAACGTGCGTGGACGCGACCTGGGCTCGTTTGTGCAAGAGGCTGAGCAGACCCTGATCAGCCAGGTGCAGGTACCACCGGGGTACTGGACGCGTTGGGGAGGGCAGTTCGAGCAGTTGCAGTCGGCGGCCGAGCGTTTGCAGGTGGTGGTGCCGGTGGCCTTGCTGCTGGTCATGGCGCTGTTGCTGATGATGTTCAACAACCTCAGGGATGGCCTGCTGGTGTTCACCGGTATCCCCTTTGCCCTGACCGGCGGGGTGCTGGCGCTGTGGTCGCGGGATATTCCGCTGTCTATTTCCGCCGGCGTCGGATTCATTGCATTGTCGGGAGTGGCGGTGTTGAACGGGCTGGTGATGATTGCCTTTATCCGCGGGCTGCGCGAGGAAGGGCGCACATTGCGGGCGGCGGTCGAGGAGGGTGCGCTGACCCGGTTGCGGCCAGTACTGATGACGGCGCTGGTGGCCTCGCTGGGGTTCATACCGATGGCTTTGGCCACCGGGACCGGGGCAGAGGTGCAGCGGCCACTGGCGACGGTGGTGATTGGCGGGATCTTGTCTTCTACCGCGCTGACGTTGCTGGTGTTGCCGGCGTTGTATCAGTGGGCGTATCGGCGGGATGAGCAGCACGAAGGCTGAGCATTTGGGGCTGCAAGGCAGCCCCAAAACGCTCAAACGGTCCTTCGGGCTCCAGCCCGCGCACCGTCTACGCCCATGTCCTCATGCAAAGAAATCCGCGATGTTTCCGGCAACGCCAACCCGCCCACCAACGCCACCAGCGCAATCACCACCAGGTAGAACGCCGGTGCCAGGCTGCTGCCGGTCTGTCCGATGAGCCAGGTTGCCACCAGTGGCGCCGTGCCGCCAAACAGCGTGTAGGCCACGTTGTAGGTAATCGCCGAAGCGGTGTAGCGGGTACGGGTAGGGAAGCTTTCCGACAGCAATGCTGCGGTAACCACGCCGCTGCACAACGCCCCCACCGCTAGCAGGATCACCCCTAGCAGCGCACCCGACATCGAGCCAGAGCTGGCCAGCCAGTACGCCGGGAACACGCAAAGCATCACCCACAGGCAGGTAAAGCCGATGGTTTTGCGCCGCCCCACCCGGTCCGAAAATGCCCCCGCCAGCGGGCAGCCGACCGCAGCGAACAGCAGGGCCACGGTGGTCACCAGCAGTGACTGCGCACGTGTCAGGTTGCCGACCAGTTGCAGGTAGGTGGCGAAGTAGGTGGTGAACATGTAGAACGACAACGCGGTCAGCGAAATGAAGGCCCCCAGGTTGCGAATGACCCGGCCATGGTGGCGCAGGGTTTCCTTCAGCGGTGAATGCTCGTGCTCCTTGCCCTGGGCGACGGCTTCGCGGAATGCCGGGGTTTCTTCCATGCGCCAGCGCAGGTACAGGCCGACCAGGCCCAGCGGTGCGGCAATCAGGAATGGAATGCGCCAACCCCAGGCATTCATCGCCTCGGTCGACAGGTTAGCTTCCAGGCCATAAGCGATCACCGCCGCACAGGCAAAGGCGGAAAAGGTCGACACAGGCACGAAGCTGCCATAAAAGGCGCGCTTGTTGTCAGGCGCGTGCTCCATCAGGTAGGCGCAGGCCCCGGCATATTCGCCACCGGCAGAAAAACCCTGCAGGCAGCGGGCCAGGGTCAGCAGCGCCGGGGCTGCCAGGCCGATGCTGGCGTAGGTCGGCAGCAGGCCGATCAACGTGGTGGAGCCGGCCATCAGCAGGATGGTCAGCGACAGGATGCGCTTGCGTCCCAGGCGGTCGCCCAAGGCGCCGAAGACGATGCCGCCCAAGGGGCGCAGCGCAAAGGCCACGGCGAACACCGCGAAGGTTTTAAGCAAGGCTACGCTGGCGTCTTCGCTGGCGAAGAACTGGCTGGCGATCAGCGTGGCGAGAAAGCCGTACACGGCGAAGTCGAACCATTCGACGAAATTGCCGATGGCCGAAGCGGCAATCACCCTGCGCAGGGTGGCGGGGGATACCTCATGATGTGCGGACATGCGGGTGCTCTCCGGTTTCCTTTGGCAGCCATGATGAAAGTGGCGCAGTCGGGCCGTGCCATCGTTATTGTGCTTGCCAGTAGATAGCCGAGCGCTGCAAGACGCTTTGTCGAGGGCGACCTCGGGATACCTGATTCGACCGGTGCAGCAGTTACAGCCGGAGTGCCCCCAACGGTCTGTCAGGCCGCACGCTCGAGCACATCCAGCAAATCGATGAATTCCAGGGCCAGTTTATGCCGCGGCGCCAAATGCACCAATGGCACTGAGGTATGGTGCGATTCACGCATCTTGATCGAGCTGCTCAGGTACACCGGCAGCACTGGCATGCCTTCGTTGCGCAGTTGATCGACCAAGGTCTGGTGTAGCGCCGTGCGCCCGGCGAACTGATTGACCACCACACCTTCCACCTGCAGCGCGGGGTTGTGGTCCTGGCGCAGTGCTTCGACCTCGGCCATGACACTGTGCAGGGCCTGGCGCGAGAAACTGTCGCAGTCGAACGGAATCAACAGACGCTCGGCCGCCACCAGCGCGCTGAAGGTGTAGAAATTCAGCGCAGGTGGGGTGTCGATGTAGATCCGCTCATAGTCCTCGCCCAGCGTCACCAGCAACTTGCGCAGCTTGTTGATCTTGAACTTGCTCTGCAGCTTGCTTTGCAGGTCGCTGAGGTCCGGGCTGGCGGTGACCAGGTGCAGGTTGCGGTAGCGGGTTTCGGTGATTGCCACGCGGTGCTTCTTGCCTGCGGCGGTAACCGGCGACAAGGTCTGGCGGAAGAAGTCGGCGATGCCGGCAGGAATGCTGTCGTTGACCAGCCCGGTGAGGTAGAAGGTGGCATTGGCCTGCGGGTCGAGGTCGACCAGCAAGGTCCGGTAGCCCTCGGCGGCACTGGCTGCGGCGAGGTTGCAGGCAATGCTGGACTTGCCGACGCCACCTTTCTGATTGAAAACCACACGACGCATGAGACGCTCATCCATGAAGTGAAAATGTCAGGTCGGGGTCAATCCTATGACTGAAACACTGCAGTTTTATGACAGTAATTGTGACAAGCCACCGATTCATCGTTGCCTGTAACGGCATTTCACGGGCAAGCCCGCCCCCTGCAGACAACTTAAGACCTTCAGGCGAAAGCTACCCGGTTGCGCCCCTCCTGCTTGGCCCGGTAAAGCGCCCGGTCAGCCTCGCCCAATGCGTTCATGGGCTCGCCGTGCGTCTTGCCATCCCAGTGCGTCACCCCCAGCGAAATCGTCACTGCGCCCACCGGCTCCACCGGCATATCCTGTACGGTCACACGCAACCGTTCGGCCACTGCGGCCGCCACGTTCAGGGTGGCGCCAGGCAGCAATATCAGGAACTCCTCGCCACCGGTGCGACACAACAGGTCGCCTGCTCGGCAACAACGGCGCATGAGCTCGGCCAGTTGGCGCAGCACCTGGTCGCCCACTTCGTGTCCATGGCTGTCATTTATCCGCTTGAAATGGTCGATATCCAGCGCAATGGCTGCAAACTTCCGGTTTTCAGCCTCCAGTAACGACAGGCTGATCTCCAGGCTGCGGCGGTTGCCCAGGCCGGTCAGCGGATCGGTCTGGGCGTCCCGATTGAGCCGGCCGATACGCTCTTGCAGCAAGTTCAGGCTGAACAGCAACGCGCGCTTGAGCTCTGCCGCCTCGAAGTACCAAGCCCGCACGTGATGCAAGTGTTCGGCGGTACCGGAGCGGTCCATCGTGCGGGCACCGGCGGCAAGTTTCCACAGCGGGCGGGCGATGGTACGGGCCAGCCACCACAGCAGCAGGCTGCCAACCAGCGCCAAGGGCGCCGAACTGGCGACCACGTTCAGCACCAGATGGTGCAACGGCGCCACCGTTTGCCCCAAGGGTTGCTGCGCTACCACGCCCCAGCCCGCGCTGGGCACGGTGGCGAAGCCGGCGAGCATTTCCACGCCCAGGCTATTGGTCAGCTGCCGGGTACCGCTGTGCAGTGTCGCCAACTGGTCGACCAGCGCATTGCCCTCCACCACCGTGCCTACCCGCTCGCTATTGGGGTGGTACAGCAGGCGTCGGTTGCGGTCGACCACATACAGATACGATCCGTCCTTGTAGAAATGCTCGCCCAGCAGGCTGTTGAGGATGTTGCGTTCACGCAGGTACAGGCTGCCACCCACATACCCCAGGTAGCGGCCGTTGCTGTCGAAAATGGGTTGCGACAGCGCCACCACCAGGTTGTTGGCCGCCGACAGGTAGGGCGTGGACACCAGTGGACGGCGTTCGTGCAGGGCTTCCAGAGCACCGGGTGACTGCACGTGGGTGCCGATCAGGTGGCGCAGCGGGGCGGGGGATACTGCCAGCAGTACACCGTTGGCATCGATCACGAAGGTGGAGTTGAAGGCCATGCTCTGGCCCAGTACGCGGTCGCTTTCAACCTGCAGCGCAGCGGCATCGCGCAATTGCCGGCTTTGTACGCTGGCGCTGAACATCAGTTGCTGCAAGGCGTTGCCAATGAAGGTTTCGGTGATGCTGGCCAGCTTTGTCGCATACACCCGGTTGGCTTCCAGGGCATTGTCGATCAATAGCTGGCGTTGCACCCGGTAGCTGGCGAAATAGCTGGCGCACAGCATGACCACTGCGGTAAGGGCGCAGAGCACCAGAATGAGTGTACGTAGATCCAGGCGCAATCCATGCTTGGTATGTGGCAATCCTGACCTCGGGTGATCGTAAAGGGCGGCTGAACGGACGTTACTTCGGCGGGCAGCGCTCAAGAACCTGCCTTGTCCAGCGCATCAAGCTCATTTTCCACCTGTTGCATGCGCTGCTCCACCAAGGCCTGCACGTTCACATCGCGGGCGGTTTCGCGCATCAGGGCGGTGAGTTTTTCGCTCAAGCGTTTGCCGGCTTCGGTGTCCTCCAGGGCGCGCGCTTTGGCGGGGTCCTGGGTGGCGGCGACGATGGTGGCGAATTCGGCGTCGCTGAAGTTCTTTTCGCTGTACAGGCGGAACAGGTCCCTGCGCTGGTCCTCGACGGTGAGGTGCTTGCGCAGTACGTCCTGGATGGTCGCTTGTGACAGCTGCGGGTGAGTGCGGCCCAGCAGCGCGGACATGCGCTCGATGTTGTGCGTGTAGGCGTCCTGCAGCGGCAGCTGGGCGAGGATCTGTTCTTCACGGGAGGGTTTCTGGTCGCAGGCGGTGAGTGCTGCAGTCAGCAACAGAGGGAACAGCAACTTCGGGAGGCGAGGCATGGCGTGGCCTGGTCGGGCAGTGAAGACTGCTGATTATACCGATGTCCGCCTTGCCACGACGAGCCCTGTGATCTGCCTTGAGCGGCACGCTGCGGTAGAACCCTGGTCAAGGGGCGCGAAAGCGCAGGATGCGCGCGCCGTCGAAAGGGTCGGTGAGGTAGTGGGCGTGGACGCCGAAGGTGCCAAGCAGGCGCTTGGGGGTAAGCACTTCGAAGGGGTTGCCGAGGGCGACCAGGCGGCCCTTGTCGAGAACCGCGACACGGTCGCAGGTCAGCGCCTGGTTGAGGTCATGCAGCGCTACCAGGGTGGTAACCGGCAGCGCCTGCACTTGTTGCAGCAGGCTTAGCTGATGCTGAATGTCCAGGTGGTTGGTCGGTTCGTCCAGCAGCAGCACCTGCGGCCGTTGGGCCAGCGCGCGGGCGATGTGCACACGCTGGCGTTCGCCACCGGACAGCGACCCCCACAGGCGCGTGCGCAGGTGCAGGGCGTCGAGGTCGGCCAGGGCTTGCTCGACGATGGCGCGGTCCTGCCGGGAGAACGGTGCCAGGGCCGAGAGCCACGGCGTGCGGCCCAAGGCAACCGCGTCGAACACGCTGATTGCATCGAGGGTGTCGGCCTGTTGCTCGACCAGCGCCAGCGCTTGGGCAACACGGCGACGCGGCATCTGTGCCAGTGGCTCACCCAGAAGCTGCACGCTGCCGCAGGCGGGTTTGTGCAGCCCTGCCAGCAACTTCAGTAGCGAGGATTTACCCGAGCCGTTGGGGCCGACGATGCCCAGGGTTTCACCGGCGAAAAGGCTGAGGTCGACATCGCTGAGCACGGTATTGCCGCCCAGTTGCAGCCCCAGCCCATGGCAAGCCAGCGGGGGGATGCGAACCGTTGCCATGGCTGTCATGGGCGCCCCCGTCGGCTGACCAGGATCAGTGCGAATACGGGGGCACCGATCAGCGCCGTAACCACGCCCACCGGGATCACCTGGCCGGTGATCAGCGTGCGCGAAAGAATGTCTGCCGCAATCAGGAACAGCGCGCCGCCCAGTGCGCTGGCGGGCAACAGACGGCTGTGCCCGGGGCCGAGCAGAAGGCGCAGGGCATGGGGTATAACCAGCCCGACAAAACCGATGGCGCCGACAATGGACACCATCACAGCCGTCACCAGCGCTGCACAACTGATCAGCAGCAACTGGGTGCGCCGCACCGGGACGCCCAGCGAGGCAGCCGAATCGGCACCGAAGGTAAAGGCATCCAGCGCACGGCGATGCCACAGGCACACCAGCAAGCCGAAAATTGCCACCGGCACAGCCAGCCACACCGAGGGCCAGCGCACGCCGCTGAGATTGCCCAGCAGCCAGAACAGGATGCCGCGCGCCTGTTCGGCGGTGGCCGACTTGGTGATCAGGAAGGCGGTCAGTGCATTGAACAACTGCGAGCCGGCGATACCGGCTAGGATCACCTGTGCATTGTTGCTGCTGGGGCCGGCCGCGCGGGCCAGCACCAGCACCAGGGCGAATGCGGCCCCGGCACCGATGAACGCCCCTGCGGACATGCTTAATGCCAGGCTACCCAGGCCTAGCAGGCCGACGAGTACCGCGCCGGTCGAGGCGCCGGCAGACAGCCCCAGCAGGTAGGGCTCGGCCAGTGGGTTGCGCAACATCGCCTGCAGGATGACACCGCAGGTGGCCAGCCCGGCGCCGCAAGCGGCCGCGACCAGGGTGCGAGTCAGGCGGTAGTTCCAGATGATACCGGCGTCGATCGGGTCCACCGGGTAGTCGGCTTGCCACAGGTGGTTGGCCAGCACCTGGCCGACCACGCTGGGCGACAGGTTGGCTTCGCCGATGGCGGTACCGGCCAGCAGGCCGGCCAACAGGGCGGCCAGGGCAACCGCGATGCAGGGTAACAGGCGCATCATCACGGGGCTGCTTTACCGCTGGCGAAGGCCGTGGACAGCGTCTGCACGCCGCGGAACAGGCGGATGCCGGCCTGCATGGCGTCGGCGTCGAGGATAATGATGCGGTCATGCTTCACCGCATCCATGTTGCGGGTAACGGGATCACTGCGCAGGAAATCGAGTTTTTTCTGGTAGTCGTCGGCGGGGAAACGGCGGCGGTCCATGCGGGCGATGATCAGCCAGGTCGGATTGGCCTTGGCCAGGGTTTCCCAGCCTACGCTCGGCCATTCTTCGCTGGACTCGACCACGTTGCGCACACCGAGGGTGCGCAGCATGAAGTCGGCGACACCCTGGCGGCCGGCCACATAGGGGTCGATGTCAAGGTCGGCGCTGGAGAACCAGAACAGCGCCGAAGTTGCCGACAGGTCCTTACCGGCCAGCTGTGCCCTGGCGCTGTCGAGGCGCCCTTGCAAGTCGGCGTTCAGGGCCGCGCCGCGGTCCTGAACGTCGAAGATCTCGGCCAACTGGCTGACGCTCTTGTAGATACTGTCTACCTGGAACGCTTGCAGGCGGGTGCCGTCTGCACCGACCAGGTTGTCCTTGCCCTCGCAGTCCGATGGCAGCGCGTAGGTGGGGATTTTCAGCTCATCGAACTGCTCACGGGTGGCGACCGCGCCCTGGGCACCGACCATCCATTCGAACTGCACCGCGACCAACTGTGGGCGCTTGCCGACCACCGCTTCGAAACTGGGCTCGTTGTCGGCCAGGCGCGGCACCTTGGCGTTTACCGCCTGGTATTCAGGCAATACGTTGTTGAACCACAGCGAAGTGCCCGCCAGCTTGTCACCCAGCCCCAGGGCATAGAGCAGCTCGGTACCGGCCTGGCCGATGGTGACGGCGCGCTGCGGCGCCTGGGCGAAAATCTGCGGCTTGCCGCAATTGTCGACCGTCAGCGGATAGTGGGTGGCAGCGGCCTGTGCCAGGCCAGTAAAGCCTAGGCCCGCGAGCAGGGTGGCGAAACGGGGCAGCATGCTGGGCGATCTCCTATCGGACAGTTCGGGTGAGGAACGCACGGATAGGCATCGCCGAGCCCCAGCTGAGGCAACACAGATGGCCAATCCCGGACACCCCGCCGGTTGGTGAATGTAGGCCGGCAGGTCTCCTGACTGGTGCGTCACGGCCCGGCTCCAGCCTTCCCGGGCAGCAGGCCCAGTGGCATTGATGGAGCAGGCTCGGCACCTACAGTTGCGGGGGCAGTTCCGTTTGGCCCGTATTGGCAGGCCTGGGATTCCCTGTTAGTTCCGTGGTGGAAACCGGCGGCCCGCATGGTAGACCATCGCGGCGCCGGGGAAAACGCTTTTCAGAAGTACTTCAGCCAGCTGATGTCGCGGCGGCGCTGCTTCAGCCGGGCGAACCCGCGCACCGGCAGGTACAGCGAAACCGCCAGCAGCACCGCGCCCAGCCATACCGCTGCAACACCGTCGAAACCGAAGTAGTCGCCATGGTTGAGCCCGAACAGCGCCACGCAGGCCAGGTACAGCAGCTTCAGCACATACAGGTGCAGCAGGTAGAAGAACATCGGTGCCGCACCGAACACCGCCAGGGCAGTGATCCAGCGCGCCTGGCCGGCCCGCTCGAAGGCGCGCAGCAACAGCAGGCCGCAGCCCAGGGTCAGGGCCAGGAACAGAAGCGACGGTGGGTATTTGGTGATGTTGAAGAAGCTCATCAGGGTTTGCGTGAAGGTTGGGTAACTGCTCCACGGCGCCTCACCGTAACCGTTGAACATGCGCAGCAGGACAAAGCCAAGCAGCGCGAGCAAACCAGCCGCCAGCAGGTTTCGTTGGCGTTGCCCGGCATCGCTGCCGCGGGCGAACCAGGGCCCCAGGCCATAACCCAAGGCGATGACGCCGATCCACGGCAGCACCGGGTAAGACGTGCGCAGATGCAGGTGGTCGGAAAACGCCAGCCAGCCGCGATCATGCAGGATCGCCCACGGCACATGCAGGGCTGAATCCACCCCGAAGTGCAGGCCGTCGAGCAGGTTGTGGCCGGCGACGATGACGGCGCCCAGGGCGAGCAGTGCGGCGCGCGGCAGCCACACCAGCAGCGACAGGGCGATCATGCTGACGCCGATGGCCCAGATCACTTGCAGGTAGATCACGCTCGGAGGCAACTGGAAGGTCCAGGCGAAGTTGACCAGAGTGAACTCCAGCACCACCAGAAACAGCCCGCGTTTGAACAGGAACGCCGAGACGTCGTCACGGCCCTGATGCTTCTCGCCATACAACCAGGCCGACAGGCCGGTCAGCAGGACGAACACAGGCGCACACAGGTGGGCGAGGGTGCGGCTGAAGAAAAGCGCCGGTCCCGTGGTGTCGATGGCCATGGGGTCGCTGACCTGGTGGTGCAGGAAGAAGGTCTCGCGGACGTGGTCCAGGAGCATGAACAGGATCACCAGGCCGCGCAGGGCATCGATGCTCTGCAGGCGCTGGGTGATCAGCGTGGGCGTGGCGCTGGCACTTGTCATGGGCTGTCTAATAGGAATGGATTTCATGTGAAACGTTATCGTATAACAATATGCTGAAAGGGAATAGAGGTTTTTGTGTGGCCTGTGCCGGGCTCTTCGCGGCACAAGCCACCCAGATCAGAAGCTGTAATCCACCGTCGCGAAGTACGACCGCGGTATCCCCATCAACCACTGCTGCCCGCTGAACGCTGACTGCACATACTGGCGATCGAACAGGTTGTTCAACTGCAACCCCAACTTCACATCCGGCAATACCTGCCAGGCGATGTTGGCATCGACCACGGTGTAGCCGGGGGCGCTCTGGGTATTGGCGGTATCGGCATAACGCTCATCCACATAGCGCGCCCCAATGCCGGCCTCAACCTGCTGGCCGAAGCCTTTGCTCAACCAGAGGTTGGCGGTACGCCGTGGCACGTTGGCCGGGCGGTTGCCTGCGCGGTCCTGCGGCAGGCCGCCGACCATTTCGTCAAACCTGTCGTACTTGGCGCGCACCAGCGATGCGTTGGCCGACACCTGCCACTGATGGGCCAGGGCCAGCTCCAGCGTCGCTTCCAGGCCATCGGAGGTCTGCTGCCCGGCCTGTTGCTTCTCGTGCGTGATCGGGTCGTCCACCAGCAGCTTTTTCTTGACGATGTGGTAGGCGGCAAGCGTCCATTCGCCACGCCCCTCCCAAAAGCGCTGCTTGAGGCCTGCTTCGGTCTGCTTCGCCTCGGTCAGGTCATAGTTCATCTGCGTGGGGCTGAGGCTGATGAGGTTGTTGACCCCGTCCTCGCTGGTTGAGTACTGGCCGTACAACGACAGGTCGTCGTTGAGTGCGTACACCAGCCCGACGCGCCAGTTGCCACCTTGCAGGCTACGATCACTGCGGCTGTCGTTGGTCAAGTTGTTGCTGTCGATGTGGTTCTGGTCGCGACGCACGCCGGTAACCAACGACAGGCGATCGCTCACTTGCAGGCGGTTCTCGGCAAACAGGGCAAAGGTATGGGTGGTCGAGAGCGTTTGCGGCCGCAACGGGGAGGCGCTATGAAACCCGCCGGGCTGTGGCTGCCACGGGTCGATGTAGTCGCCGCCGACATCGTTGTAGGGTGAATTGCTGTCGACGTTGAATCGCACCTTGTTGTACTCGGCACCGAGCACGGTCTTGCTGCCCAGGCCGAACAGGGTGTGGTCGAAGGTGAAGGTTTGACGGTCGCCGAACTGTTCCTGGTTGTGCTTGATTTCCAGGTAGCTGCCGCGCAGCAGCTGCTGACGCCCGGCGTCCCAGCTGTAGTCCTCGGCGTTGCGCCAGTGGCGGCGGCTTTTGATGTAGTACAGCTGGTTGCTGGCGCTGAGCTGGTCGTTCAGCGCCCAGTCGGTCGTGAGCCGAGTCCATTCATCCACGTACTGCTGCACGTCGTTCTGCACGTTGTAATTCTTGTTGCGCAGGCTGCTGCGGTAATGGCCGTCGATCAGCGGGGTACCGTAGTAGTTGGCAGGTTGTGCATCGCCGCGGTCATGGGCCAGCGTGAAGCTGAGGTCATCGCTGGCATCGAAACGCAGCGCGGCGCTCAGGGCCAGGCTACGTGAAGCAGTGCGGTCGACCCAGCCATTGCCGGCCTGTTGGCTCAGCGTCAGGCGGTAGCTCAGGCGCTCGCTGAGGCTGCCGCCGCTGTCCAGGCCGAGCTGCTGGCGGTCCCACGAACCGTAACCCAGTCGCAGGTGGTTGCGCACCTCGCCGGCAACAGGTTTTTTCGGGACCACGTTGATCACTGCGCCGGTGGCGCCTTCGCCATGCAGCACCGAGGCCGGGCCGCGAATCACCTCAATGCGGTCGACCATCCACGGGTCGACCGGGAAGGTCTGGGTGCCGGCACCGGTGTACAGGCGCGCGCCGTCGAACAGGGTCATCACCGAGCTGTGGCCGGCAAAGCCGCGGGCAGACAAGCCTGTACCGCCGTCCCCCGGGGAGCCGACGAAGGTGATGCCTGGCGAGCGGGTCACTGCATCCTGCACGGTGATGTTGTTGCGCTGCTGAATCTGCCGTTCGCTTATGCTGCTGGTGCTGGCCGGTGTCTCCAAGGCGCTGAGGCCAAGGCGCGAGCCGGCCTGGGTCGGCGTGGCCAGGTCGACGGAGTGGCTGTTCAGGGTGTCGGTTATAGCCATGGAGGGCAGGGCCAGAGGCTGCGGGTCGCGGTCATCTGCCAGCGCCGGCAGGGTAACGGCCAGGCAGGCCGCCAGGGGGTGAAGCTTGAAGATACGGGACATGTCGTTCCACTGCTGCAGGAATGAATGGATCCCGGTGGAAAACACGCAAAGGCGAACCATGCAGGCAGGCGCGCGCACGGATTCCGGCCTGCGCCCGCCCACCGCGGGTTGCCAAGTGAAGCTCCAGGCCGGTCTCCGGGCTTGCGAGGGGCATGAAACCTTCACCTTCCCATGCTTGAGCACAGTGGTATCTCGAAGGGTTCGCTCGCTTACCGTTGCGGGGGCAGCACCGGACTTGTCGTGGGCAACACGACGCACCGGTTTCCCGTTTCACCCTGCGCGCGGCGGTGCAGGGCACCTGAAACTGGCGCGCATCTGACCATTGAAAGGCGGGGGCGTCAAATGTTGGCGTGCTGTTAATGCTGAGAAAAAACAACAGGTTGTGCGTTTTTTCGGCGCCTGGACCCCATCGGGTACGACCATCAGGCCCCCGCGGGAGGCAGGCTTGCCCGAAAAGCTAGCGCCCGCGGCGCCGTGATACCCGTGCCTCGATGTTCTTGCGACCGATCAGCAGCGGCGGCTTCTCCACCACCGGCTCATCCGCCAGCCACTTGTACATCACCAGGCAGTCCACCAGCCCCAGGCGGGCATGGCGGTAGGCCTTGGGCAAACGGCCGACTGTTTCAAAGCCCAGCTTGTGCCATAGCGCCACGGCCACTTCGTTGCTGGCTACCACCGAGTTGAACTGCAATGCCAGAAAGCCTTCCTGGCGCGCCAGCTTTTGCGAGTGCTCGCACATCAAGCGCGCCACCCCCCGGCCGCGCGCCTGTTCGCAGACCATGTAGCCGCAATTGCCCACATGCGCACCAGGCCCGGCAGCATTGGGCTTGAGGTAATACGAACCCAGTAACTCGCCATCTTCTTCGGCCAACAGCGTATGCAAGGGCAGCCCCAGCCACAGCTGGCGGGCCTGTTCGAAGCTCAGCGCCGGGTCGAAAGCGTAGGTTTCACGGGCCTGGACAATGGCCTGGAAGGTGGGCCAGAAACGATCAAAATCTTCCGGCGTCATGGGGCGAATGTGGATCATGCGGGTTCCTGCGCGGGGTGAGCCGCCCAGTCTGGGTGGCGCGGCGCCGTCGCGCAAGGGCGACGACGCCGTTTGAGCTCAACCGTTGGCCTTGCCCACCGCGTCCATTGCACGCGCCGAATACACCAGCGCGGCACCGGCGTTCATGGCAACGGCCACGCCGAGGGCCTCGGCAATTTCCTCGCGGCTGGCGCCTGCTTTGACGGCCTGCTGCGAATGCACGGCGATACAGCCGTCGCAGCGGGTGGTCACAGCCACGGCCAAGGAGATCAGCTCGCGGGTCTTGGCATCCAGGTGGTTGGTCTTGGCGCCTGCACCGCTGGCGGTCATGTAGCCGGCTACGGTGTCGGGGGAGAGTTGCTTGAGATCGCCGATGCCGGCCATCAACTGCTTACGGTAGGCGTCCCAGTCCATCATGCTCATCGTCTTCACCTTGGGGTGGTTGCGAGTGGAGCTTTCAGGCTAGTCGAAGTGCGGCACGTGCGAGGCGGTACTTTGGTGGGTAAACGCAGGTCACTCGTACAGGGGCCTGCGTTGAGCCTTCAGATGTAGATGAATACCAGCACCAGCGTCGCGACCACTGCCCATTTTTCCAGGTAGTAGCGCATGCGGTTGCGCTTTTTCAGCGCCTTGCCACGCTCGCGGATCTTATAGATGCGGGTGAACAGGCGGTTGATGCCGCCGGTCTTGTCGCTGGCATCGTTGGGCGCAGCGGCAGCGGCCATCACGGTGCGGCTGAACCAGCGGTTGAAGGCGGTTGCCCAGCGGTACTTGAGCGGGCGTTCGACATCGCAGAACAGGATGATGCGGTTGTGCTCGGTGGTGTTGGCTGCATAGTGGATGTAGGTTTCATCGAAGATCACCGCCTCACCATCGCGCCACGCGTATTTCTCGCCGTCCACGTCGATGTAGCAGCCGTCGTCATTCGGGGTATCCAGGCCCAAATGGTAGCGGTACGAGCCGGCATATGGGTCACGGTGGCGCACCAGCTTGGCTCCCGGTGGCAGGGTAGCGAACATGGCGGCCTTGACGGTGCCGATGCCTTGCAGCAGCTCGGTCGTGCGTGGGCAAAGGGCCATTGCCGACGGGTGGCTTTCGCCATACCACTTCAGGTAAAAACGTTTCCAGCCGGTCTTGAAGAACGAGTTGAAACCGACGTCATCGTAGTTGTCGGATTTCTTGATTTCGCCTACGTGCAGCAACTGGCGGCCTTCTTCACGAATCTCCTGCCAGTGGTCCTGCAGCGGTTTCAGCTCTGGAAAGGCCTCGACCGGCAGGTAGGGCTTGGCCGGGTGTTTGGAGAACAGGTACAGGAAACTGTTGATCGGGGCCAGGAAGCTGGAGTGGTCGCCCAGCTGGCGAGTCAGCTTGTGGCGAACCCGACCGCGCAGGTGAACATAGGCGATCGAGAGGGCGAAGATAAGTACGAGTGCAATTTTCATGGACGTTTACTTGTCGAAAAAAGGCCATGCGCCAAGGCATAAGCCCGCCAGCATAAACAATCATGGGGGTAGTTTGTACTTATTGTTACGAAACTGTGGGGCGACATTGGTGTAATGCCCTACCGTCTTGCGCAAACGTTTCATGTCAGGGAGTTTGTATGGTTCAGGATATACGCCCCAGCGGTAGCCCGTTCAAGCGGCTGTTCTTCGCCTTGCCGGTCAGCGACGCGCAGCGCCGTGACCTGGCCCAGTGGCGGCGAGGGCTGAACCTGCGCAGCGGCAAACCGGTGCCGGCAGCCAACTTCCATGTCACGCTGCTGTTCCTCGGTGATGTGGACGCCGCGCAGGTGCCTGCAATGTGCGCGGCGGTTGACCAACTGGCGCTGCCAACCTCGGCGCCGCGGCTGTTGCTCGACCGTTTGCAGGTGTGGCAACGGGCCGGCGCCTTGGTGCTGGAAGCGCAGCAGGCACCGCCGGCCCTGTTGCAACTGGTGTATGGCCTGCAGCAGGCGTTGCTGCCGTTGGGGGTGGAAGCGGCCAAGCGTGAGTATCGACCGCACCTGACGCTGTCCAGGGATTACCGCGGGCAGCCGCCCGAGGCCAGCAGCGCGCCGGAGTTTTACCTCACCGCGCGCCACTTCACGCTTTACGAGTCGCGCAAGGGGGCTTACTGGCCATTGGCGCAGTGGCCGCTGGCAGGCTGACCCGGGTCAGAGTTGCGGGGTGTATTTCACCGTCAGCATGAAGTTGCGTGGATCGCCATAGTTGTTGCTGCCATTGAGCTGGTTGAAGCCTGCAACCCAGTATTTCTTGTCGAACAGGTTGTTGGCGTTGACGGCAAGGTTCACTTCGGGGGTTGGCTGGTACGCCAGGCGTGCGCTCCACACGGTATAGCCAGGCACGGTGTAGGTGCGCTCGTAGCCGAGGGTGTGGCTCTGAGTGGTGAAGCCCACGCCGGTGCTCCAGCGCTGGCCGTCCAGTGGCAGGGTGTAATCGGCCCATGCACGCAGCATGTGCTTGGGTGTCCACTGGCTGAAGGTGCGGCCTTTCTCGTCAGGGTCATCGAGGAACCTGGTGGTGTTGTAGGTATAGCCTGCGAACAGCTGCAGGCCACTGAGCACTTCGCCGCTGATTTCGGCTTCAACGCCTTGGCTGCGCACCTTGCCCGCTGCGGTGGAGCAGTACCAGTCATCGCAGGCGAAGCCCGAGGCTACGTCGGTGACAGCGCGGTTTTCCTGGTCGTAGCGAAATAGTGCGATCGAGGCGTTGACCCGGCCGTCGAGCAGTTCGCCCTTCAAACCCGTTTCGTAGTTGCTGCCGATCACGGGTTTGAGCGGCGCATTGCCCACGGCGCGTTCGGTTTGCGGTACGAACACGTCGGTGTAGCTAGCGTACCAGGCCCATTCGCGGGTCAGGTCATAGACAAAGCCGGCATAAGGGGTGACTTGGCCCGTTTCGGTCATGCGGCTGGTGGGGGAGCGGGTACCGGGGTCGGTCAGGCTCTCGAAGTCGATCGAATCCCAGCTGTAGTCGAACCAGCTGACACGCGTGCCGAGGATCAAGGTCAGATCCTGGGTAGGCTTGATGCGCCAGGCGCCATACAGGCCCTTCTGGCGGATGTCGTAGCTGGCCCTGTTGGAGCGTGCAGCGTCGCCATCGAATACGCTGTCGCGGCTGGGCTCCGGGCGGTCATGGTCGATGTCGAAGATGTTGCCGCCGGCGTCGAAGTTGCGCCAATAGGCGTCATCCGACGTCAGTTTGGAATAGTTGCCTCCCACGGTGATTTCGTGGGCCAGGGGGCCGGTGTCGAAGTGGCCCACCACGTTCATGTCCAGGCCCAGCTTGGTCGAGTGAAAATCGGTGAGCCAGTCGGCGTAGGTGATGCCGCTGCCGTCAGGCGCAACGCCCTGGCGGGTGCTCTGCACGCGCTGGTGGGTGGATGTGTTGGTTTCATCCATGCGCACGGCTGCGGCCTTGAAGGTCCAGTCATCGTTGAAGCGGTGTTCAAGGTCCAGGTAGTACGTGGTGACGTCGGTTTCTGCGCGGCTCCAGCGGGCGCCGGTGTAAGTCGAACGCGGCAGGTCGACCGGTTTGCCACTGGCGTAGCGTGGGAGGCCGCGCAGCATCGGCCGGGACTGCTGACGGTTGTAGCTTATGCCGCCGCCCACTGTCGTCGCATCGGTCAGGTCGATGTCCAGCGCACCGTACAGCGAATGGTTTTTGCTCCAGACATAGTCGATGAAGCTGTCGCTTTGGTCCTCGTCAGCGACAAGCCGCCCGCGCACACGGCCGTCGGTCGTCAGCGGGCCGCCGGCATCCAGCTGCAGGCCATAGTGGTCCCAGGAGCCGGCCTTGCCTGTCAGCGTAACGGCCGGCGCCGTTTGGCCACGCTTGCGCACCAGGTTGATTGCGCCACCTGGGCTGCCGGTGCCTTGCAACAGGCCCGAAGCACCGCGCAGCACTTCCACCCGGTCAAAGAACACCAGGTCCTGGGTTGCCCAGTTGCCCAGCGAATAGTTGTTTCGCGGAATCGGCACACCGTCGTACTGCCAGTCATCAATCTGAAAGCCACGCGAGGTCACGACCACGCCAGGGCCAATGCCCTGCGCGCCGACAATGCCCGTGGTGTGGTTAAGCGCGTCCTGCAAGTCGGTGATGCCCTGATCATCCAGTTGCTTGCGCGTGATGACGGTGACCGACTGGGGAATCTCCTTGAGTGTGTGCGTGCCTTTGCCCAGGGTCACCGCGCGGGCGGCATACGACCCGGTGCTTTCGCTGGTTGCGTCCACATAGTTGTCGGTGATGCTGGTGCTGCCCAGCTCCATGACGTCGCTGCCCAGGTTGCCGGGCGCCACACTGAAATGGCCCTCGGCGGAAACCCGCAACTGCAAGCCGCTACCGGCCAGCGCAGCTTGCATGGCCTGCTCGGCACTCATCTGGCCGACCACGGCAGGTGCCTGCTTGCCGCGCACCAGTGCTGGCTCCAGCGCGATGATGTGGCCGCTCTGGCTGGCGATGCGGTTGAGCGTGTGAGCCAGGCTGGCGGGTGGCAGGTCGAACACTTGGGTTTGCGACTGGGCAAGCACGTTGAAGCTGGCCAGGGCAGCGACCAGGGGCAGGGCGCGGGGCAAGGGGTTGTACACGGATTACTCCCGAATGAAGTGGCTGTCAGGAGGTATGTGGGATGAGCAAAGGAAACCTGCCACGATTGCGAATGATTTTTATAAAGATTTTAATCAAGTGGATTTCAGGTCGATCAACATCAGCCACGGGCCATAGCGCTCCACGCTGATTGGAAGGGCCTCGGCCAACGCGTTGAACGCCTGCTGTGGCTGGTCCAGAGGAAACACGCCCTGCACCCGCAGATCGCGTGCCGCGGGGGCGAGCCGGATGTAGCCGCGCTGGTAGGGGCGCAGCGCGTCGACCACCACATGCAGAGGCTGGTCGAGGACCTCCAGGCGGCCCTCCAGCCATGCAGCACGTTGCTGTTGCTCGCCTGTCAGGCGCTCAATGGTGTTGTTCCGTAGCAGGGCAGCCTGCCCTTGCTGCAGCTCCGCCCACTGTCCATCGGCTAGACTGGTGCGGACGCTGTGCTGCAGTACCACAACACGTGTGGCGTCCTGCTCCTGGCTGACCAGAAACCGCGTCCCCAGCGCCTGCACTTGCCCTTGCGCGGTGCGCACGCGCAAGGGGCGCAACGGATCGCGCGCAACCTGGATCAGCAACTCGCCGTGACGCAGCACCAGAAGGCGCTGTCCGGCATCGAACTGCACGTCAACCGCACTGGCGCTGTTCAGGCTCAGGCGGCTGCCGTCTGCCAAGGTAAAGCTGCGCCGCTCGCCAAGGCCCGTGTGCAAATCGGCCAGCCATCCTTGGGTGGTGTCGCTGCGCCATCCACCCCACAGCGCCGCGCCTAACAGCCCCAGACTGGCCATGGCGCCCAATACGTCACGCCGTGAGCGAGTAGGCTGCATCAGCAATCGGCGTGCCTCTGCTGCTTGGCCAGGGGCCCGCTGATCCAGGGCGAGCAACGCGGCGAACGGATGGCCAAGGCGTTGCTCCAGGCGGTTCCAGGCCTGTTGGTGAGCGGGGTCTTGCTGCAGCCATAGCCTGACCCGTTGCAGCAGCGCCGGGTCAGGCGTAGCGGCCCTGAGCTCGACCATCCAGTCGATGGCCTGCTCGCTGACCCGGTCCAGTGCAGGCCTGCTCATGCCTGCACCTCGCACAGGTAACATTGGCGCAGCGCCTGTTTCATGTAGCGGCTGACAGAGCGTTCACTGATCTGCAGCTTTGCCGCGATGTCGGCGTAGTGCATGCCGTCGAGCTGGCTGTATAGGAAGGTGGCTTTGACGATTGCCGGCAAGCCGTCCAGTGCCTGATCGATGCTCACCAGGGCCTCGATCAGCAGCAGTTGCTCCTCGGCCGATGGCGCTACGGCCTCAGGCAGCCGTGCCAAGTGTTCCAGGTAGGCCTGCTCGAGCTGGCGACGGCGATGGCGGTCGAAGATCAGCCGACGGGCGATGACGGTGAGGTAGGCGCGAGGCTGCTGAATGCTGTCTGGGTCGACACGTGCGCCGAGCACCTGGCAGAACGTTTCGGCGGCGGTGTCCTCGGCGTCAGCGTGGTTGCGCAGGCGTTTCTGGATGTGCTGGAGCAACCAGCGATGGTGGTCGCTGAAGAAAAAGCCCAGTTTACGGGTCGATGTGCTGTCCAACGCCTGGCTTCCGGTTGTGAGTGTGAATCGTTCTCAATGGTAGCCGGGTCGTCTGATTTCCTGCAATGGGGTGGCTTGCAGAACCGAGGCTGCCGCTACTTGAGTAGCGGCACTGCGCCGGTTCAGGCTGCGGCCTGGCAATCTGCAAACAGTTTTTTGCCCAAAGCGTGTGCGTGGTGCAAATGGGGACGCTGGTCAGCCCCTTCGCTGTCATCCAGTAATGTGGAACTGAGTACTTCTGCGCCGCAGTAGTCGAAGATGCCGTGCTCGATCTGCACGCGCATCGCCTCGCCATAGCCATGCCGCTCGAAGGTGCCTGTATCGGCACCTGCAATGCCGACCAGGTGAACCTTCATGCCGCGCAATTTCTTGACCGTGGTGCCCCCTTCATAGTCGAACGCCCAGCCGTTGCTGAATACCCGCTCGACCCAGCCCTTGAGCAAGGCCGGCAGCGACCACCAGTAGATCGGATAGACCAGCACCAGGGCATCGGCGCGCTCGATGCGTGCCTGCTCGTTGAGTACATCGGCCGGCGGTGCTGCCAGCCGGCGGTGCACGGCATGGTCTGCCAGGCCGAAGCGGGGGTCGAAGCCTTCGCTGGCCAGGTCGGCGATTTCGCTGCTGTGGCCGACGCTGGCCAGGCCGTCGGCAATCTGCCGGGCCAGCGCGTGGGTGAGGGATTGCGGGTCATGGTGACCGACGACGATCAGAGCGTGCATGGTGGCTCTCCATTCAAGGATGCAGGGTAGCCTGAAGCGTTATATACTCCAGGTAAGTTACGCTTAGTAAGTTACTTTTGGTAGGTAATCGATGTCAAGCGATGATCAAGCACGTTCCCGCAAGCGCCTGAGCCGCGACGACCGACGCAGGCAGTTGCTGGATATGGCCTGGCAATTGGTGCGGGAGGAGGGTACCGATGCCTTGAGCCTGGGCCGCCTGGCCGAACAGGCGGGGGTGACCAAGCCGGTGGTCTACGACCATTTCGAGACCCGCAACGGGCTGCTGGTGGCGCTGTATCAGGAATACGATGCGCGTCAGTCGCAGATGCTGGCGCAAGCCTTGGCCAGCTGTGAAGCCAGCCTGGCCAGCCGCGCCCGGGTGATCGCGGAGGCCTACGTGGACTGCGTAATGAGCCAGGGCCGGGAGATACCTGGGGTGTCGGCAGCGCTGGCCGGGTCGCCGGAAATGGAGGCGCTGAAGCGGGTGTACGAGCAGCCGTTCCTGGACAAGTGCCGCGAAGCCTTGGCCGGGTTTTCGCCCAGCGGCAATGTAGGGGTTGCCGGCATGCGCCTGCTGGTGGGGGCAGCGGACGCACTGTCCCAGGCGGCTGCAGCAGGGGAACTGGAGGCCGGGCAGGCCAAGGCTGAGCTCAAGGCCGCAATTATCGCCATGGTCGAACGGCAGACATGAAGCACCGACCACTGCGGGCATGCTTGATAAACTGGCTTCGTTACACAGGCAAGCTCTGATAGGGCTGTTCATCCCCCGGGCTGCGCTCGAACTGGCGCTTGTACTCGCGGCTGAACTGCGAGGTGCTCTGATAGCCCACCCGGTGCGCCGCCTGCGCCACCCCCAGGCCTTCGCCGATCAGCATCTGCTGCGCCTTGAGCAGCCGCAAGCGCTTGAGGTACTGCATCGGTGCCATGTCGGTGCAACGCTTGAAGTGTTCATGGAAGGTCGAAACGCTCATGTTGGCGCGTGCAGCCAGTGCCTCCACACTCAGTGGCTCGCTGTAGTGCTCGCGCAGGTGGGCGAGGGCGGCGCCGATGCGGGCGAAGTGCCCCTGTTGCTCCACCAGTGCCCGCAGCACACCGGCCTGCGGGCCACGCAGGGCGGTGTACAGCACTTCGCGCACACGCGCCGGGCCCAGCACTTTGGCGTCCAGCGGGTCGTGCAGGCAGCGCAGCAATCGCTCCACGCTTTCGCGCATGGGCGCATCCAGTGCCGCCGACGTCATCGATTGCGGGGTTTGCGCCTGCACTTCAGCGTCCGGTGCCAGCCCCATGCTCTGCACCAATTCGCCCAGCACGCCACGGTCGATGCCCACCGCCACGCCCAACAGCGGCGCCTCGCGGGTGGCAAAGGTTTCACACATGAACGGCACCGACAACGCCTGCACCAGGTAATGCCCTGCACCGTACTCCAGGGTGCGCGGCCCCAGCCGCGCCAGTTTGCTGCCCTGGGCCAGGATCATGAGGCTGGGTTCGTAAATCTGTGGGCTGCTAGCCACATAGTGATCCCAGCTCAGCACCTGCACCTGGGGCAGGAGGGTGGGCACGAAGCCCGGGCGCGTGGCGAGGCCGCAGATCAGTGAGCAGAGCGGCGCATTGGCATCGACGTGGCGGGTCAGTTGCATGGTGTACCAAGGGCAGAGAATCAGACAGCTTGATCATCGCAGATTGAGGGCGTGGCGCCAGCTACGGGTTGGCATCTTCGTAGAATCAGGCATGCATACCGGAGAATCAGCCGTGGGCGAGGCGGCGAACGACGCGCAAAATGCGTCGCCTGAATCGTTTCACTTCACTGCGAGGCCCTGCATGTATACCGCCATCGGTTACGCCGCTCAAACCCCTACCAGCACCTTGGCCCCCATGACTTTCCAGCGCCGCAGCCCGCGCCCGGACGACGTCGCCATCGACATCCTGTACTGCGGCGTGTGCCACTCCGACATCCATCAGGCGCGCAACGAATGGGGCATTGCCGTGTACCCGCTGATGCCGGGCCACGAGATCATCGGCCGGGTCACGGCGGTGGGCGACAAGGTCACCGCGCACAAGGTCGGTGACCTGGTGGGCGTCGGCTGCATGGTCGACTCGTGCCGTACCTGTGAAGCCTGCGCCAAGGACCTGGAGCAGTATTGCCTCGAGGGCCCGACCATGACCTACGCCACCCCGGACCGGGTCGATGGCAGCAATACCATGGGTGGGTACTCCAGCAGCATCGTGGTCAGCGAGCACTTCGTGGTGCGCATACCGGCCGGCATGGACCTGCCCAGCGCTGCACCTATCCTGTGTGCCGGCATCACCACTTATTCGCCGCTCAAGCATCACGGCGTGGGCCCGGGCCACAAGATCGGCATCCTCGGCATGGGCGGCCTGGGCCACATGGGCATCAAACTGGCCAAGGCCTTGGGTGCTGAAGTGACCCTGTTCACGCGTTCACAGGCCAAGGCCGAGGAAGCGCGCCGCCAGGGGGCCGACCATGTGATCGTCTCCACCGATGCCGAGCAGATGCGCGCCGCTGCCGGCCGTTTCGATTTCCTGCTCGACACCATTCCGGTGCAGCACGACCTCAACCCGTACCTGGAAACGCTGAAGTTCGACGGTGTGCACATCCTGGTCGGCCTGATCGAACCGATCGACCCGGCATTGCATGCGGCCAACCTGGTGATGAAGCGTCGGGTGCTGGCCGGGTCGTTGATCGGGGGCGTTGCCGAGACTCAGGAAGTACTGAACTTCTGCGCCGAACACGACATCCGTTGCGATATCGAGATTCTGGATATCCGCAACATCAACCAGGCCTATGAACGGATGATTGCCGGTGATGTGAAGTACCGGTTCGTGATCGACATGGCCACGTTGCAGGGCTGATTGATCGGCTGTCTGTACCGGCCTCTTCGCGGGCAAGCCCGCTCCTACGCCGCCCTGTGTAGGAACGGGCTTGCCCGCGAGGAGGCCCGTACAGGCAGCACCGATGCAGCCGTTTTACCAGGCCATCGGCCTGTCCCAGCCCTTCCAGAACAACCATCGCCGCACCTCGCCGTGCGCCCCGGTACCGATCTGCCACTCGGGCCGCCCGCTATCCAGCGCAATCACCGAAATAACCCCCGCATGGCTCGCCGCCACCAGGGTTTGTCCGTCGGCGCTGATATCCATCGCACTGATGGTCGACCCCAGGTAATGCTGCCAATGCTCCGTACCCTCTTCGCCAAACGCCCGCAGGTAGCCATAGGCATCACCCACAATGTACTCGCCATCGCGCGCAACCCCCGCATACACCCTTGCGCCATCCTGCACCAGCGGGGTACGCGGGTCCTGGCTGTAGTAATCGGTATCCAGTCCATGCAGGTCTGCCACCCTTACCGCCAGCGTGGCACCGCTGTAGAAATGGCAGGCATTGAGGATCAGCTGGTCACCCGCGCGGTTGAACAAGGCAAAGTGCGGGTATTCGCTAATCGGGCCGATGTGCGCCAGCGGCTTGAGTCGTTCGTCCAGAACAAGGTGCCGGCTGCCTTGCTCACCCACGACGATCAGCCGGCCATCCGCCGACACCGCACCATGCTCCATGCTCAGCCCCAGGCTGATGTCGTCCGGGTCGGTGCCCTCTGCCAACTCATCGAGCACGCGTGCCTGCTGGGGCAGCAGGCGAGTCGCACCTTGGGTGGCCAGCACGAAGATACCTTCGGCACTCACCAGCAGCACTCGCTGGCCATCAGGGAAGGGGATCAGCGCGGTCGGTGTGGGCGGCAGGTCGAACGGCTCGAACGGGTAGCCTGGCGGCAATCCCTCCAGCCCCGTTGGCCAGGCCAGGCGCTGCACCTGCGGGCCGCCCCAGCCATCGGTCACACGCACGCCCTCGGCATTGGCCAGGGCAAAATAGCGCCGCGCCGGGCAACGGCCAAAGTGTTCGATGCCGATGACCGGGGTTACCCCATGGTGGTCGATATGCACCACCTGGCCCTTGTCGTAAGGCATGCCGATGCGGGCCAGCAGGCTGCCATCTTCCAGCAACAGGACATTGCTGATGCCTTGGCCGTGGTCTTCGAGCAAAGGTATCAGGGGGTGGTGTGCGGGTGGCCAGGCCTCGCGGAATGCCTGGCGCTGCGGTTCGTCGATGCCAGGGCGGTTGGCTGCCTGCAAGGCCGCCAGCCAGGCGTCAAGCAGGTGTTCGGTGGCGGGTGCCTGCGGCTCTTCGAGGTTGTCCCAGCCGTGCGCACGGCCCTGCGCGACGTAGTCGTTGACGGCCTGGGCATAGGCGGTAACGGCCTGCTGCCACTGCTGCTGGGGGTGCTGCTTGTCCATGAGCGGATCGGGCTCCTTGTTGCACACGCGTTTCACATAAAGCGCGCATGGTACTCCTTCTGCCTGCCCTGCGGTTGTGAGGCCCCAGCTTGACGCGTACCATGCCGGGCATTCCTATCCATAACAAAACGTACGTTGGCCACCCTGCAAGCGGGTGGCTGGCGTGCGACCTGTTGCCTTGTCTGCGGAGAAGCGTTTTCCACCCATGAACGGACCCATACCCACCCACTTGCCGCCCACAACGGGCAGCGGCAGCTGGCTGAGCGTCATCGCCCTGGCCTTGGCGGCCTTCATTTTCAATACCACCGAGTTCGTCCCGGTGGCGCTGCTCAGTGACATTGGTCGCAGCTTCGACATGAGCACTGCCCAGGTCGGCCTGATGCTGACCATCTACGCCTGGATCGTGGCGCTGGCCTCGTTGCCCATGATGTTGCTGACCCGCAACATCGAACGGCGGCGTCTGCTGCTGTTCGTGTTCCTGGTGTTCGTTGTCAGCCACGTGCTGTCGTGGCTTTCGCAAAGCTTCGCCATGCTGCTGGTCAGCCGGATCGGCATTGCCCTGGCGCATGCTGTGTTCTGGTCCATCACCGCCTCGCTGGCGGTGCGTGTGGCGCCGCCGGGCCAGCAGGCCAAGGCGCTGGGCCTGTTGGCCACCGGTACTACCCTGGCCATGGTCCTGGGTATCCCGCTGGGCCGTGTGGTGGGCGAGGCACTGGGCTGGCGCATCACGTTCCTGAGCATTGCCGGGGTAGCGCTTGCCACCATGCTGTGCCTGATGAAATCGCTGCCGCTGCTGCCCAGCCAGAACTCCGGTTCGTTGCGCAGCCTGCCGGTCCTGTTCAAGCGCCGGGCACTGGTCATTACCTACTTGCTGGTGACGCTGGTCATTACCGCGCAGTTCACGGCCTACAGCTATATCGAGCCGTTCGCCCTCCACGTAGCGCAGATCGGTGGCGACCGCACCACGCTGTTACTGCTGTTGTTCGGCGGGGCCGGGGTTTTTGGTTCGTTGTTGTTCAGCCGCTACAGCGATCGCTTCCCGCATGGCTTCCTGGTGGGGTCGATCGGGGTACTTGCCGCGTGCCTGTTGCTGATGTTGCCGCTGTCGGGCAACTTCTATGTGTTCGCAGTGCTGAGCATGTTCTGGGGCGTGGCAATTCTCAGCTTCAGCCTGGCGCTGCAGTCCAAGACCCTGAAGCTGGCGTCCGACGCCACCGATGTGGCCATGGCGCTGTTCTCGGGTATCTACAACATCGGCATTGGCGGTGGTGCGCTGTTGGGCAGTATCGTCAGCAGCCAGATGAATGTGGCGGATATCGGTCTGGTGGGCGGGAGCGTGGCAGTGGTCGGGCTGGTACTGGCCGTTGCCAGTACCCGGCGCTTTCGCGAGGCGTTGACACGCTGAGCCGAGGCCGCCCAGGCCCTTGCCGGTCAAGTAGAGACTCAGGCCAGTACCGCAGCCCATGCCGATATCAACAAAATCCCCGCCAACACCTGGTTGAACACCCGCAACCGCCCCGGTGCCTGCAGCCACCGGGCGCTCCCCACCCCCAACACCGCCCACGCGGCCATGCTCGGCAGGGCGATCAGCAAAAACACCAGCGCCAACTGCCACACTGGCAACGACGGCGCGGCAAACACCCCGACCACTGCCACGGCCATCAACCACACCTTGGGGTTCACCACCTGCAACGAGGCCGCGCTGAGCGCACTGAAGCCTGGTGCCGTGGTCGTGTGGAGTGGGGCGGCGGCACTGCGCAGCATCTTCCACGCCAGGCTGCTCAGCCACAACACCCCGGCCCAGCTCATCAGCTGTTGCGCCAGGGGGTGGCGCAGCAGCAGTTCGCCCAGCCCCAGCCCGACGAGCAGCACAATGGCTGCAGCCGCGCCACACGCCGCCACGATCGGCGCCAGGCTTGCGCGTAGGCCCCGGCGGGCGCCATGGGCCAGGATCAACAGGTTGGTCGGCCCCGGGCTGATACTGGACACCAGGGCAAACAGAATGAAGGGCAACAGCGACTGCGACATGGTTCAGGGCTCCGTAACATCGAAGCCCCATGCTCGCTGCCCGCCGGCACTCAGTCTGGAAGGTTTGAGCAACGCCTGCGGTAGTCGGCCGGGGTCAACTGGTAGGCGCGGCGGAACCAGCGCCCCAGGTGGCTCTGGTCGGCAAAGCCCAACGCCACGGCCACTTCGGCAGGTGTCTGGCCTTGGGCAAGCAGGCGCCGCGCCCGGGCCAGGCGCAGCTGGATCAGGTAGGCATGGGGTGCAATGCCGAACGCCGCCTTGAACGCACGCGTCAGGCGAAAGCGGTCAATGCCGCAGGCCTGGGCCAGTTCCTCCAGGCCGATGTCGCGCTCCAGATTGGCATGCAGGAAGTCCCGGGCGCGCTGGGCGGTCAGCGGCAGGCGCGGGTCGGGGTTGATGCGGCGGCGCCAGTGCAGGTGGCGGGTCAGGCAGGCCAGCAGATCGTCCATGGCCGTTTGCCTGACGATGCGCAAGTCCTGGTCATGCACGGCCCGGAAGGCCAGGGCGGTGGCCCGCGCCAGGCGTTCGTCGTGGCACAGGGTGTCGGCAAAGCTGGGCAGGCTGTCGCCCGGCGCATGCTCGTACAGCGCGCGCAGCTGTTGGTCGAGCCAGGCGGGCTCCAGGTACAGCGTCGAATAGGTGAAGCCTTCTTCGGTGGGCGCCAGGCCATCATGGATGTCGCCAGGCTCAAGTAAGAATACCTGCCCCGGCGTGCTGCGGTGGCGCACCCGGCGGCAGTTGAACTGCTGCACGCCCTGCTCGGTCACGCCGACCAGGAAGCTGTCGTGCCAGTGGGGATCATAGGCATGGCCGACAAAGTGCGCACGGACCGACTCGATGCCGGTGTCGGCGTCTTGTTTGAAGTCGATCCAGTTGCTCATGGACGTGTACCGTGGGGTAAATGGCTACCTTAGCGCAATGCCCCCGGCTCAGTCTGGAACGATTGTGCAGCCGTGGGTCAGTGGCCGGGCACGCAGGGCCTCGAAACGTTCGCGTAGCCACAGGTGCAATTGCGTCACGGCAGGCGTGAGCTGCTTGCGATGGGGGCAGACCAAGGTCAGTGGGGTAGGCTCGCCGAGCCATTCGGGCAGGACGATTTCCAGTTCACCAGCCGCGATGTTGGCGCTGACATCCAGCCACGACTTGTAGACGATACCTTCCCCCTGGATGGCCAGGCGGCGGATGACGTCGGCGTCATCACTGACCAGCGGCCCACGCACCTGCACGGTGCGATTACCCAGCTGCCACTTGTCGTACACCCGGCTGTGCTGCATGTACAGCAGGCAGGCGTGCTGCTGCAGCGCGTCGGGGGTGAGCGGGCGGCCGTGGCGGGCCAGGTAGTCGGGCGAGGCCACCAGCACTCGGCGGTTCCATTCGGCCAGTGGCAGGGCGATGTAGTTGGCATCCTGGTTGAGTCCATAGCGGATGGCCACATCCACAGGGTCGCGGTTGAGGTCGGCGATCTGGTCGGACAGGAAGAAGCGTAGTTGCAATGCCGGGTGCTTGTGTCGGAAGGCGCTGAGCCAGGGCAGCAGCATGTTGCGGCCCATGTCGGAAGGTGCCGACACCTGCAGGGTGCCGCGCAGGCTATTAGGGTTGCCATGCAGATCTTCATGGCCCTGGCGCAGGCTTTCCAGCACATTCAGCGCGGTTGGCAGGTAGCGCTCGCCCTCGGCGGTCAGGCGCAGGCTGCGGGTGGTGCGGGCGAACAGGCGTGCATCCAGGTCGCGTTCCAGGCGTTTGATCGCGGCAGCCACCTGCCCCGGCAGCAGGCCTGCCTCATGGGCGGCGGCAGTGAAGCTACCCAGCATGCTGCTGCGGGCAAACAGTTCGAGGTCGGTGATGCGCAGCATTTTCATTCCAGGGATGAAAGTGTTGCTGCATTGTGCCGCTTTTTCTTTTTTGCTGGAAAGATAAGATGCACGGCACATCCACTGTTCATTCCGGAGTTGTTGCATGGATACCGTATCGCTGGCCAAGCGCCGTTACACCACCAAAGCTTACGATGCCTCACGCCGCATTCCCCAGGCCACTGTCGATGCCCTGCTCGAACAACTGCGCCACAGCCCGTCGTCGGTCAACTCCCAGCCTTGGCATTTCATCGTCGCCGACACGGCCGAAGGCAAGGCCCGCCTGGCCAAGAGCACTGCCGAGGGTTATGCCTACAACACGCCGAAGCTTCTCGATGCCTCGCATGTGATCGTGTTTTGCACCCGTACCGAGATGACTGAAGAACACCTGAACGCTGTGCTCGATCAAGAGGCTGCCGATGGCCGTTTCCGTGATGAGCAAGCGCGCGCCGGGCAAAACCAGAGCCGCCGTCACTACGTCAACCTGCACCGCTTCGACCAGAAGGATGTGCAGCACTGGATGGAAAAGCAGACCTACCTGGCGTTGGGTACTGCCTTGCTGGGTGCGGCGGCGCATGGGCTGGATGCCACGCCGATCGAGGGCTTCGACAGCAAGGTCCTTGATGCCGAACTGGGCTTGCGTGAGCGTGGGTTTACCAGTGTGGTGATCCTGAGCCTGGGTTACCGCAGTGAGGCGGATTTCAATGCCGGCCTGAACAAGTCGCGGTTGCCGGCATCGCAAGTGTTCACCTTCCTCTGAGGTTTCCGGGGCCGCTGTGCGGCCCTGGCAATGACCCGGCATATACCGCAAGGTTTTTCATGCACAGCCCAGGGCGTGGTCACCACAGGGCTGGCGATGCTGTCGTCAGCACTCGGCCAAACACTTCGAGCGCCTTGTCCACGTCAGCCTCGGTGCTGAAGCGGCCGATGCTCAAACGCACACTGTTGCGCGCCTGACGCTCATCCAGCCCCAGTGCCAGCAGCACATGCGAGGCAGCGTTGCTCGCCGAGTTGCAGGCCGAGGTGGTCGACAGGGCCAGCTCGCCGGCCAGCGCCGTGCTGTTAAAGCCCTTGCTGTCGATGCACAGGTTCAAGGTATGGGGAATGCGTTGCCTGGCGCAGCCGTTGAGGGTAACGCCGGGCATGGCCAGCAGGCCTGTGCGCAGGCGTCTTGCCAGTTGCTCAAGGCGCTGATGCTCGCTGTCGCCTGGTTGGCCGGCCAAGGCGAAGGCGCTGCCCATGCCCGCTATCTGATGGGTCGCCAGGGTGCCGGAGCGCAGGCCCTGCTCATGGCCGCCGCCGTGCATCTGCGCACGCATCAGCGCGCGGGCGCGAGGCCCGACATACAGCGCACCGATGCCTTTCGGCCCATAGACCTTGTGCGCCGAAAAAGACATCAGGTCCACGGCCATCGTCTGCAGGTCGATAGCCAGCTTGCCCACGGCCTGCGCTGCATCAACGTGCAGCAGGGCACCGTGGGCACGCACCTGCTCGCCGATCGCGGCAAAATCGGTGACCGTGCCCAGTTCGTTGTTGACCGCCATCAGCGATACCAGGCGGGTATCAGCGCGCAACGCTGCCTGCACACTTGCAGGCTGAATCAGGCCGCCGGTATCCGCTGCCAGGCGTGTAACGGCCCAGCCCTGGCGCTCGAGTTCGGCCACGGTGTCGAGCACGGCCTTGTGTTCCAGCTGACTGGTGATCAGGTGCCCGGGCTGGCCGATGCCTTGGGCAATGCCCTTGAGCGCCAGGTTGTTGGACTCGGTCGCGCCCGAGGTCCATACCAGATCCTCGGCGTGCGCGCCGACGCACTCGGCAACTTGCCGGCGCGCCTGCTCCACGGCGTGACGTGCAGCCTGGCCGAAGGCGTGGCCGCTGGACGCCGGGTTGCCGAAGTTGGCCTGGTTACCCAGGCAGGCGAGCATGGTTTCGATAACCCGGTCATCGACTGGGGTAGTGGCAGCGTAATCGAAGTAGAGTGGGGCGCTAGGCATGAGGGCGGGTCCGTGTCAGTGGCCGTGGAATCGGCGATCATTGACGTAAGCGTACCTAGCAACAGCGGTATTTTTTTCGTTTCCCTTAGGCCAATTCGCGATTACTTTAGAAAAAAATTCTCTACTGACGATCTTTTGTGGGATTTTCTACTTTATCTATATGAGGGGCCATGAATGGCCCCTCGCCGGCGGCTTCAGGCGGGCTCCAGCGCCTTCTCTTCCTCTGCTACCACGCGCTCGCACAATTCGGTGATCTGCTCGCGCATCCAGCGGTTGGCCGGGTCCTGGTCGGTGCTTTCATGCCAGTACAGGTGCGTTTCCAGTGCAGGGACCTCCACCGGCAGCGCCTGATAACGCAACTGATGGCGACGGGCGAAGCGCTCGGGAACCGTCATCGCCATGTCGGTCTGCTGCAACACCTGTGACGCCATCAGGTAGTGTTGCGAGCGCAGGGCGACCTTGCGTTGAACACCCATCTTGCCCAGCGCCAGGTCGACGTAAC
Source organism: Pseudomonas sp. JR33AA (assembly GCF_021378985.1). NCBI lineage: Bacteria > Pseudomonadati > Pseudomonadota > Gammaproteobacteria > Pseudomonadales > Pseudomonadaceae > Pseudomonas > Pseudomonas sp. JR33AA. Next base: position 224,055 of record NZ_JAJSAW010000003.1, on the reverse strand, counting down.
CCAGGCCGTTGCGGCGGCTGGAGATATGGATGTGGGTCATGCCCAGGTAGCTGTCGAGGGTCAGCTTGCTTTCGGCCAGCGGGTGACCCTGGCGCAGGGCGCAGACATAGCGGTCTTGCATCAGTTTGATGTGGCGCACCTGCGGGTCGGTATTCAGTGGCGCGTCGATGGCAAAGTCCAGGCGGCCGGCTGCAAGTTCCTTGGTGGTCTCGCGGCGCTTGCACAGGAAGCTTTCGATCAGTACTGACGGCGCCAGGCGGCGCAGGCGCTGGAACAGCGGCGGCAAGATGACCGCCTCGGTCAGGTCGGTCATGCTGATGCGGAAGGTCTTGTTGGCCTGCTGCGGGTTGAAAATACGGCTTTCCTGCACCGAGGTCCGCAGCAGCGCCAGCGCGTTGCGCACAGGACCGATGATGTTCTGCGCCATGGGGGTGGGCACCATGCCTTGCGCGGTACGCACGAACAGCGGGTCGTTGAAGGTTTCGCGCAGGCGCGACAGGGCATTGGACACTGCCGGCTGGGTAATGCCGACGATCTGCCCGGCGCGGGTCAGGTTGGCTTCGGTGTAGATCGCATCGAACACGATGAACAGGTTGAGGTCGACCTTGCTAAGGTTCATGGGCGCCGCTCTTTGTTGGAATTATTGGCCGATCATATATCGGTTATGAATGTTTATACACGCGGAAAATAGACTAGGTGGATGGAGCAATGCTGCTCTAGGCTCTGGCCCAAGTACTCCGAACTGTGAAGGTAGCCCAGATGGATTTCGCCTATTCGCCCAAGGTCCAGGCACTGCGCGAGCGTGTCACTGCGTTCATGGACGCCCATGTCTACCCGGCCGAAGCCGTGTTCGAGCGCCAGGTCGCCGAGGGTGACCGCTGGCAGCCCACTGCAATCATGGAGGCGCTCAAGGCCAAAGCCCGCGCCGAAGGGTTGTGGAACCTGTTCTTGCCAGCGTCGGAATACGGCGCTGGGCTGAGCAACCTGGAGTACGCACCGTTGGCAGAAATCATGGGCCGCTCGTTGCTTGGGCCGGAACCGTTCAACTGCTCGGCACCGGACACCGGCAACATGGAAGTGCTGGTGCGCTATGGCAGCGAGGCGCAGAAACGCCAGTGGCTGGAGCCGCTGCTGCGCGGCGAGATCCGCTCGGCGTTTGCCATGACCGAACCGGACGTGGCCTCCTCGGACGCCACCAACATGGCTGCTACCGCCATACGGGACGGTGACGAGTGGGTGATCAACGGCCGTAAGTGGTGGACTTCCGGCGCCTGCGACCCGCGCTGCAAGGTCATGATCTTCATGGGCCTGTCTGACCCTGAAGGGCCACGCCACCAACAGCACTCCATGGTGCTGGTGCCAACCGACACGCCAGGCGTGAAGATCGTTCGCCCGCTGCCGGTGTTCGGTTATGACGATGCGCCTCATGGTCATGCCGAAGTCCTTTTCGAGAATGTGCGGGTGCCGTACGAAAACGTGATCCTTGGCGAAGGCCGCGGCTTCGAAATTGCCCAGGGCCGCTTGGGCCCAGGCCGTATCCACCACTGCATGCGGTCGATCGGCATGGCCGAGCGCGCACTGGAACTGATGTGCAAACGCTCGGTGGAGCGTACGGCTTTCGGTCGGCCACTGGCACGCTTGGGCGGCAACGTCGACAAGATCGCCGACTCACGCATGGAAATCGACATGGCCCGGCTGCTAACGCTCAAAGCGGCCTACATGATGGACACCGCCGGCAACAAGGTGGCCCGCAGCGAGATCGCACAGATCAAGGTGGTGGCGCCGAACGTGGCATTGAACGTGATCGACCGGGCTATCCAGATACATGGCGGGGCAGGGGTAAGCGGCGATTTTCCGCTGGCCTACATGTATGCCATGCAGCGCACCCTGCGCCTGGCTGACGGGCCGGATGAAGTACACCGGGCGGCGATTGGCAAATATGAAATTGGCAAGTATGTGCCGGTGGAGATGTTGCGTAGCGGGCGGTGAACGCGTCAGCCTGCGCCGGCCCATTTGCGGGTGAACCCGCGCCTGCACGGGCAGCACCCAGCTTGCCCGCGAAGTGGCCGGTGCAGTTGATTCACTCAGGCACCTAGTTGCGTGTCTTTTTCCCTCTTGGACGCGGGTTCTTGTCCACTGGCGTGCGGTTGGTGCCCATCCAAACTGTCATCTTTTTTTTGTCCCCGCGTCTTGATCAACGAAATCACCACCCCACCCAGCAACAACCCGAAGGTCACGCCCAGTGAAAGCAGCGCCGGCACCTTGCCCACCATGCCGTGGTAGAAGATCTTGCAGCCAATGAAGATCAACACCAGCGCCAGTGCGTACTTGAGGTAAACGAACCGGTGCATCAGCGCCGCCAGTGCGAAATACAGCGAGCGCAAGCCGAGGATGGCGAAGATGTTGGAGGTGTAGACGATGAACGGGTCCTGGGTGATGGCGAAGATCGCCGGCACGCTGTCGACGGCAAACACCAGGTCGGCCAGTTCGATCAGTACCAACGCCAGAAACAGCGGGGTGGCATAGCGCAGCGCCTTGCTGTGCCCGGCTGGGGTGTGGCGGACGAAGAAGTGCGAGCCATGGATCTGGTCGGTAACCCGCATGTGCCGCCGCACGAACTTGAGGATGGGGTTGTTGGCCAGGTCCGGGCGGCTGTCTTCCTTCGACAGCGCCATTTTCACCCCGGTAAACAGCAGGAAGGCACCGAAGATGTACAGCACCCAGGCAAAGTTCTGTACCAGCGCCGCGCCCACGCCGATCATGATGGCTCGCAGGAACACCACGCCAAGGATGCCCCAGAACAGCACGCGATGCTGGTAGCGGCGGGGGATGGCGAAGTAGCTGAAGATCATCGCCATGACAAACACGTTGTCCATCGACAGCGATTGCTCGACCAGAAAGCCGGTGTAGAACTCCAGCGCCGACTGCGCGCCCAACTGGTACCAGACACCGGCGCCGAACAGCACACCGACGCTGAAATAGCCTGAATACAGCAGCAGGCTCTCGCGCATTTCAATTTCCCGGTCGTGGCGGTGCAGCACGCCCAGGTCGAGCACCAGCAAACCGATGACGATGGCAATGAACACCAGCCACAACCAGGCGCTGGTACCGAGGAACGACGTAGTGAGGAATGCTTGCAGAGCTGCCATGAGCCCCTCCTTGAATGTCGACGTTGCAAGGCAACAGTGATCCGACATGGCGGCTTGGCAACCGTCAGAGGGGCCCGGTATCACATGGGCTTGAGCCTAGACCCGTTTGTCCGTGATGCCGAATGGGGAGCTGTTACATTTCTTTGCCAGTGCAGCGCTCTGGACCGCAATCCCTTGCTCAGCCTTTTCCCTTCTATTAAATAACCGCGGTTATAGCCAAAACCAATCGAAAGCATGAGCTTTGCCAATGAGCCTTCAGCGGGATGATTAGTTAGGATTCTATCCATCAACTGATTCCAACCCCATGAAGGAGCGTCTCTCATGCCAATCATCAACAGCCAGGTCAAACCGTTCAACGCCACTGCCTACCACAAAGGCGAGTTCGTTCAGGTCAGCGAAGCCGATCTGAAAGGCAAATGGTCTGTCGTGTTCTTCTACCCGGCCGACTTCACCTTCGTTTGCCCGACCGAGCTGGGTGACCTCGCTGACAACTACGCCGAGTTCCAGAAACTGGGCGTGGAAATCTACGGTGTGTCCACCGACACCCACTTCACCCACAAAGCCTGGCACGACACTTCGGACACCATCGGCAAGATCCAGTACCCGCTGATCGGTGACCCGACTCACGTCATTTCGCGCAACTTCGACGTGCTGATCGAAGAGGCCGGCCTGGCCGACCGCGGTACCTTCGTGATCAATCCGGAAGGCCAGATCAAGATTGTCGAGCTGAACGACGGTGGTGTAGGCCGTGATGCCGCTGAACTGCTGCGTAAGGTCAAGGCTGCACAGTACGTTGCCGCTCACCCAGGCGAAGTGTGCCCGGCCAAGTGGAAAGAAGGCGAAGCCACGCTGGCGCCGTCGCTGGACCTCGTAGGCAAGATCTAAGGTCATGCCCATAACGCGGGCGGTAAGCAGCCGCCAAAGCTGAAAATACCTACCGCCCCGTCAAACGCCCGGGCGACCTCGCCTGGGCGTTTTTGTATCCGAGTTTTGAAAAAGGAATCGCCCGTATGTTGGACGCCACGCTTAAATCGCAACTGAAAACCTACCTGGAGCGGGTCACCCAGCCGATCGAGATCGTTGCTTCCCTCGACGACGGCGCGAAGTCCCGCGAATTGCACGACCTGCTGGTGGAAATTGCCGGCCTGTCGAACCTCATTACCTTCAGCGCGGACGGTACCGATGCCCGTCGCCCCTCGTTCTCGCTGAACCGCCCGGGTGCCGACATCAGCCTGCGCTTCGCCGGCATCCCCATGGGCCACGAGTTCACCTCGCTGGTGCTGGCACTGCTGCAAGTCGGCGGCCACCCGTCCAAGGCCAGTGCCGAAGTGATCGAACAGATCCAGGCCCTGGAAGGTGAGTTCAACTTCGAAACCTACTTCTCGCTGTCGTGCCAGAACTGCCCGGACGTGGTCCAGGCACTGAACCTGATGGCGGTACTCAACCCCAACGTGCGCCATGTGGCCATCGACGGTGCGCTGTTCCAGGACGAAGTGGAATCGCGCAAGATCATGGCGGTACCGAGTATCTATCTCAACGGTGAAGTGTTTGGTCAGGGCCGTATGGGCCTGGAAGAAATCCTTGGCAAGATCGACACCAACGCTGGCGCCCGCCAGGCCGAGAAGATCAACGCCAAGGATGCCTTTGACGTGCTGGTTGTCGGCGGTGGCCCCGCTGGCGCCGCTGCTGCCATCTATGCTGCCCGCAAGGGCATCCGCACCGCTGTTGCCGCCGAGCGCTTCGGCGGCCAGGTGCTGGACACACTGGCCATCGAGAACTTCATCTCGGTGCAGGAAACCGAAGGGCCGAAGCTGGCCACGGCGCTGGAAGAGCACGTCAAACAGTACGACGTCGACATCATGAACCTGCAGCGCGGTGAAGCGCTGATTCCGGCCGCCGAGGGCGGTCTGCACGAAGTGCGCCTGGCGGGGGGCGCTTCGCTGAAGGCCAAGACCGTGATCCTGGCCACCGGCGCCCGCTGGCGCGAAATGAACGTGCCGGGTGAGCAGGCGTACCGGGGCCGCGGCGTGGCCTACTGCCCGCACTGTGACGGCCCGCTGTTCAAGGGCAAACGCGTGGCGGTGATTGGCGGCGGCAACTCGGGTGTGGAAGCGGCCATCGACCTGGCCGGCATCGTCGCCCAGGTGACGCTGATCGAGTTCGACAGCCAGTTGCGTGCCGATGCGGTGTTGCAACGCAAGCTGCACAGCCTGACGAACGTCAACGTGATCACCAGTGCGCTGACCACCGAGGTGCTGGGCAATGGCGAGAAGGTGACCGGCCTGCGCTACAAGGACCGCACCATGGATGAACAGCACGAAGTGGCACTGGAAGGCATCTTCGTGCAGATTGGCCTGCTGCCCAACACTGACTGGCTGAAGGGCACCGTCGAGCTATCGCCGCGTGGCGAAATCATTGTCGACGCCAAGGGCCAGACCAGCATCCCGGGTGTGTTTGCAGCAGGTGACGTGACGACCGTGCCGTACAAGCAGATCGTCATTGCGGTGGGTGAGGGGGCCAAGGCATCGCTGGCGGCCTTTGACCACCTGATTCGGACTTCGGCGCCCGCTTAAGCCTGTGCGGCCGCTTCGCGGCTACAGCCTCTCTCAAAGGACTGCGCAGCTGTAGAAACTGTGAAAATCCCTGTAGGAGCGGGTTTACCCGCGAAGAGGCCGGCCCTGCTGGCCAGTCTCCACCCGCCGTTCACCGTTGCCGCCGCTACCGTATTCGCGGGTAAACCCGCTCCTACACAGATCGGTGGTGGAGACGCATCGGTGGTTGGACACAGGCCGCTGTAGGAGCGGGTTTACCCGCGAAAGGGCCGGTGCAAGCAAAGCAGGACCTGAAGGTGTCTATGCTTGTTGCAGACCCCTCAGGAATCACACCCATGACCCTGATCAGCCGCGAACCCTGGTGGCTAGTCCCCCCAAAGCCCGGGCAACAAGAGCAGGACCTGCACTGGGGCTACCTGGAAATCTACGCCGACGGTCGCACTGTGTTCGTCGACCAGCGCCCCACTGATCGGGAGCTGGCCGAGCGCAAGAGCTGCCGCAATTTCCCCGACCCCGAGCCGTGACGGCTCAGCCTTCCAGCTCGGCCAGGCGTGCTTCCAGTGCCGCAATGCGGGCTTCGAGGGCTTCGATGCGTTCTTCTGAGACACTGCCGCCATTGGTACGCGCGCCGCCTTCCTGCTGCCGTGCAGCGAGAATCGCCTCGATCTCGGACGGGTCACCCAAGGCATGGGTGTAGCGGTCTTCACGCTGGCCGGCCTGGCGTGGCAGGTGCAGGGCCAAGTCCCGCGAGATCAGACGCTCCAGCTGATGCTGGATCTGCTCGGTGTCGTCAAAGTCGTGCAGGCGGTTGCTACGGGTCAGCAGTTCGTTGAGGGTTTGCGGGCCCCGCAGGAACATCAGGCCCATCAGCACCAACTGCGCTGGCACCAGCTCCAGTGCCTTGTCTACCCGATGTTCCCAGCGGTCGGCACGGCTGCCCATCTGCAAGCGGGTCATACCCTGACCTTCGAGGGCGCGCAGGGCCTGGCCGACCTGGCCTTGGGTGAGGTTCATCACCGGCTCGCGGCTGGTCTTCTGGTTGCAGGCCAGGACCAGGGCATTGAGGGTCAGCGGGTAGCTCTCCGGGCTGGTGGCCTGCTTTTCGATCAGCGAGCCGAGAACGCGGACTTCGATGCTGTTGAAGCGGCCTTCACCTGCGGTTTCGTGTTCTGACATGGCCCTGTCTCGTGGCTGGGGAAAGGCCACTAGGGTAGGTAATGCCATCGCGTAAGGCAATTGGGGCCGCAAAGCGGCCCCGGCCCTCTTAGCCGTTGCGCTGCTCTTGGGCCTGACACGCCGCCGCGGTGAACAGCACATCGGTCGAAGAATTCAGCGCCGTTTCGGCCGAATCCTGCAACACACCGATGATGAAGCCCACCGCAACCACCTGCATGGCAATTTCGCTTGGGATGCCAAACAGGCTGCACGCCAGCGGAATCAGCAGCAGCGACCCCCCGGCCACGCCCGAGGCGCCGCACGCGCACACTGCCGCTACGACGCTGAGCAGCACGGCAGTCGGCAGGTCCACCTGGATACCCAGGGTATGCACTGCGGCCAGCGTCAGCACTGTAATGGTGATCGCCGCACCGGCCATGTTGATGGTCGCGCCCAGCGGGATCGACACCGAGTAAGTGTCTTCATGCAGGCCAAGGCGTTCCGACAACGCCAGGTTCACCGGTATGTTGGCGGCCGAGCTGCGGGTGAAGAACGCGGTAATGCCGCTTTCACGCAGGCACAGCAGCGTCAGCGGGTAGGGGTTGCGACGGATCTTCCAGAACACGATCAGCGGGTTCATCACCAGCGCCACGAACAGCATGCAGCCGATCAGTACCGCCAGCAGGTGCAGGTAGCCAAGCAGCGCGTCCAGGCCCGACTGGGCCAGGGTGGAACTGACCAGGCCAAAGATGCCCAGCGGGGCGAAGCGGATGACCACGCGTACGATCAGGGTTACACCCGTGGACAGGTCTTCGACCACGGTACGGGTGGTTTCGCCAGCGTGGCGCAGGGCCACGCCCAAGCCGATGGCCCACGTCAGCACGCCGATGAAGTTGGCGTTTAGCAGGGCATTGACCGGGTTGTCTACCGCGCTCAGCAGCAGGTTCTGCAGCACTTCGGTGATGCCGCCTGGCGCGCTCAGCGCGGCCTCGCTGGTGCTTAGTGCCAGGTGCGACGGGAACAGCATGCTGGCAACCACGGCCACCCCTGCGGCGGCAAAGGTGCCTAGCAGGTACAGCCAGAGGATCGGGCGAATGTGGGTTTCCTGGCCGTGACGATGGTTGGCGACCGAAGCCATGACCAGGATGAACACCAGCACGGGCGCAACTGCCTTGAGGGCGCTGACAAACACCTTGCCAAGAAAGGCCAGGTCGCGGGCGATGGCAGGTGCCAGCAGGGCGAGGGCGATGCCGGCGAGCAGGCCGATGACAATCTGAGTCACCAGGCTGGTGCGGTTGAGGAAGCGGAGGAAAGGGGTCATGTGCAGCGGTATCTCGGAATCTGGAAAGGGCGGACTTTACCATAGAGCACCCGGTGAGCACGGCGCGCCTTGCTGGTAGTCAATCAGGCCAGCATGGCTACCAGTGAAACAACTCCCGCCGCGCCCCCTCGGTAATCGCCACGATCCCTGGGTGCTTGACCTTGCGCTCCACCGAAATGGCATAGAACGACTCGTGCACGGCCTCGGTCTGCCCGATCAGTTGCACGCCATACTGACGGCACACCTCCTCGGCGATTACGCTGGGAGCGACGAAAATGCCGCTGCCCGACTGCCCGAACGCTTGCATCAAGGCACTGTCATCGAACTCCCCCACGATCCGTGGCTGCACCCGCTGCTCGCCCAGCCACCGCAGTAGGCGGCTGCGTACCACGGTTTCCTGGCCGGGAACAAGCAGCGGAGCATCCTGCAGGCAAGCTGGAAAAGGACCGTCCAGCCGTTGTACCAGCGCCGGGGTGGCGAAGAAGCTCAGCCCGCACTCGCCCAGCTTTTGGCTGTAGCACTTGATGTCCAGGTGGTGAGGCATGGGGCTGTCGGAAATCACCAGGTCCAGACGCTGGATAGCCAGGTCTGCCAGTAACCGCTCAAGTTTGTCTTCGCGGCAGTTGATGCGCAGCACCTCCTCCAGGTCCATGGTCGGTGCCAGCAGGCGGTAGACAATGGATTTGGGCACTACGTCAGCCACCCCCACACGGAACAGGATCTGCTCCTGAGGGCCGGCACGCAGCATGGCCTCAAGCTCGCTGCCGATCTGAAACATCTGTTCTGCATACACCAGGGCCTGACGGCCGGTTTCTGTCAGTTCCAGCTGCCGGCCGGCGCGCTGGAACAGTTCCAGGCCGTAGGTTTGCTCGAACAGGGTGATCTGCCCGCTGATGGTTTGCGGTGTGAGGTTCAGCTGTTGGCTGGCGCGGGCGATGCTGCCCGTCTTGGCCACGGCCCAGAAGTAATGCAGCTGGCGATAGTTAAGCACCGTCGGTCGTTCCGATTCGTAAAAACCGAAGTATAAGCCATGAAAATACGAATTTTCCTGAACTATTGCCGTCTCTAGAATGCACGGCTATCAGGCGCCTTGCGCCGCCGGGTTATTTCAAGCGAGGACACCATGCTGCAACTCAAATCCATCGGCACCCCGTTGGTGCTGGCTTTGGCCCTGTTCACCCTTGCAGGCTGCGACCAGGCCGAGAAATCCGCCCAGCAGATGCTCGATCAGGCCGCGCAGTCGGCCAAGCAGGCCATCGACGACACCAACAAGGCTGCCCAGCAGGCGCTGAGCGATGCCATCGGCAGCGAAGGGCAGAAGCCCAAGGGTGCCGAGAAGAAAGAAGAAACCCAGGAAATCTGACCCCAACCGCTGCTGCAGGATTTGAACGATGGAATATTTGCTGGAACTCGCCGCTAGCCCTACCGCCTGGGTTGCCCTGGCTACGCTGGTGGCCATGGAAGTTGTACTGGGCATCGACAACTTGATCTTCATCTCGATCCTGACCAACAAACTGCCGGTGGAGTACCGCTCCAAGGCGCGGCGTATCGGTATCAGCATGGCTTTGGTCATGCGGCTGGCCCTGCTCAGCACCGTGGCCTGGATCGTCCAATTGACCGACCCGGTGTTCGAGGTGTTCGGCAACGCCTTCTCGTGGAAGGATGTGATCCTGATTGCCGGTGGTCTGTTCCTGCTGTGGAAGGCGACCAAGGAAATTCACGAAAACGTCGACCCGCACGGCGCCAAGGAGGAAGCCAAAGTCTCCTCCACGGTCACCCTGGGTTTTGCTGCGGCGATCTTCCAGATCCTGCTGCTGGACATCGTCTTCTCGGTTGACAGCATCATCACCGCCGTGGGCATGACCGAGCACCTGCCCATCATGATTATCGCCGTTATCACTGCTGTGATCGTGATGATGGTGGCCGCCGACCCGCTGGCCAATTTTATCAACGACAACCCGACCGTGGTCATGCTGGCGCTGGGCTTCCTCATCATGATCGGCATGACGCTGATCGCCGAAGGCTTTGGCGCCCATGTACCCAAGGGGTATGTGTATGCGGCCATGGCGTTCTCGACGGCTATCGAGGTTCTCAACATCCTGGCCCGCCGAGCACGTTTGAAGCGTGAGGCGGCTGAAGGTTGATGTAAAAAAGGGGCGTTTCGCGCCCCTCTCCAAAACAGGCCCGCTCACAGGTACCTCGCATTGCGAATGTCTGTGCAGCGGGCTTGTCAATGAGTCGGCTTCGGGAAATCCAGAGGTCAGCTCACCCCGGCATGCCGCCGCGCCCGTCTTACTGGCTGTGGCTTGGCGGGTGCCTGCGGTGGCAGGTGGTGTGCATGACGCCGCACTATACGCAGTACACCCCACAGCATGGCGGCTGCGACGCTCAGCCACATGCCTACCAGCATGAGAATTGCCATGGTCAGGCTCATCTGTGCCTCCCTCTCTGCGGCAAGCGCTTGATTGCCCCGCGTTTACCTTCCAGACACTGCTTTAGTCTAGCCCTTCGTCTGTGACGTTCCATCGAACAATGGTCTATCTCTGGGGCCGATTCGCTCCAAGGCGCTGTCGGACTATACCCGCGCCGCTGTCGGACCTATGATCGGTCGCCAGAGCCGGGCGCTGCCTGCCTGGCGTTGGAACAAGCGAGTGTCCATGGAGCAACATTCCTTCAAGGCTGCCCCCCGGCGGCTACTGGCTGCCTGTCTGCTGGCTGCCACCCTCGCTGGCTGCGCCAGCGCACCGCCCGGCAACCTCAAGGGCCTGCCGCAGCGAGTCGAGATCAGCAGCGTGCCGTTCTACCGTGGCAACGCCAACCACAGCGGTGCCATGGCGCTGGCGGCAGTGCTGTCGCAGCAGGGGGCGCCTATTACGCCAGGCTTGCTGGATAAGCCGCTCAACCTGCCTCAGGGCGCCGAAACGCTGGATACCGCTATACCCCGTGTGGCGCGGGACTACGGTAGGGTGGTGTACCCGCTGGACAAGCAACTGGACGCGCTGCTGACCCAGGTGGCGGCGGGCAACCCGGTGCTGCTGCGTTACGAGGAAGGTTCGGCCTGGTGGAGCGAGCCGCGCTATGCGGTGTTGATGGGTTATGACCGTTACAAGCAGCGGGTGCTGCTGCGCTCGGGCATGCACCGGCGGCAGGTGATGGCATTCGATGAATTTGCATCGGCGTGGGAGAAGCAGGGGAGTTGGGCTGTGCTGGTGCAGCCACCTCGGCAGCTGCCGGCCCAGGTTGATCGCCAGCGCTGGTTGCACGCTGCGGATGAATTGGCCAAGGCGGGGCAAGAGATTGCGGCGAAGCAGGCGGTCAATAGCCTGAACGAATAGCGTTGCCTGTGCCGGCCTCTTCGCCGGCAAGCCCGCGTCCACAGGGTTTGTGCGCATTGCACAGTTCGTGTGGGCGCAGGTTTGCCGGCGAAGAGGCCAGGCCTGCCTGAATCAGAAGCCCAGGCGGTCGCGCAGGCTGTAATACCAGGCACCGATGGCGCTGAAGGGAACGCGCAGCATCTGGCCACCCGGGAACGGGTAGTGCGGCAGGCCGGCAAAGGCGTCGAAACGCTCTGCCTGGCCACGCAGGGCCTCGGCCAGGACCTTGCCCGCCAGGTGGGTATAGGTCACGCCGTGGCCCGAGCAACCCTGCGAGTAGTAGATGTTGTCGCCGATCCGGCCGACCTGTGGCAGGCGCGACAAGGTGAGCAGGAAGTTACCGGTCCAGGCGTAGTCGATCTTCACGTTCTTCAGCTGCGGGAAAGCCTTGAGCATTTTCGGGCGGATGATCGCCTCGATGTTGGCCGGGTCACGCGCGCCGTACACCACGCCGCCGCCGAAAATCAGGCGCTTGTCGCTGGTCAGGCGGTAGTAGTCGAGCAGGTAGTTGCAGTCCTCGACGCAGTAGTCCTGCGGCAGCAGGGTGCGTGCCAGTTCTTCGCCCAGTGGCTCGGTGGTGATCACCTGCGTGCCGCATGGCATGGACTTGGCGGCCAGCTCGGGTACCAGGTTGCCCAGGTAGGCGTTGCCGGCAACGATGATGAACTTGGCGCGGACCTTGCCCTGCGGGGTATGCACGACCGGGTTGGCACCACGTTCGATGCGCACGGCCGGGGTTTGTTCATAGATGATGCCACCCAGCGACTCGACTGCGGCAGCTTCACCCAGGGCCAGGTTCAGCGGGTGGATGTGGCCGCCGCTCATGTCGAGCATGCCGCCGATGTAGCTGTCGCAGGCAACCACTTCGCGGATGCGCTTCTGATCCATCAGCTCCAGCTGATTATGGCCAAAGCGTTCCCACAGGCGCTTTTGCGATTCCAGGTGGCCCATCTGCTTGCTGGTAAGGGCGGCGAATACGCCACCATCTTTCAGGTCGCACTGAATGTTGTACTTGGCCACGCGCTCACGAATGATGCGCCCGCCCTCGAAGGCCATGTGGCCCAGCAGTTGTGCCTGCTTGGGGCCGACGGTGCGTTCGATGACATCAATGTCGCGGCTGTAGCTGTTGACGATCTGGCCGCCGTTGCGGCCCGATGCGCCGAAGCCGACCTTGGCCGCTTCGACGATGCTCACCTTGAAGCCGTTCTCCAGCAGGAACAGGGCGCTGGACAGGCCGGTGTAGCCGGCACCGATGATGCACACATCGGTTTCCACCTCACCCTGCAGCGCCGGACGTGGCGGCACCGGGTTGGCCGAGGCGGCGTAGTAGGACTGGGGGTAGGGGGTGTTAGCCATGCTGCAGGAACCTCGTGTTTTATATTTTTAACGAATGTACCGATGCTATCAATAATAATAAACACCCGCTAGTCGTCTGGTGAAAATCCTTTACGGGCGCCCCCTCAGTCAGCCTCTCTATAAAGAGTTTAAGATTCAGTAGGTTAGCGCGAAAAAAAGTGTTGACAGGGTTTTTGTAATGCGTAAAATGCGCATCACACGACAGGCACATAGCTCAGTTGGTTAGAGCACCACCTTGACATGGTGGGGGTCGTTGGTTCGAGTCCAATTGTGCCTACCAAATCGAAAAAGGGGTGATCCGAAAGGGTCACCCCTTTTTTCATTGTGGATTGCCGTGCGTGCGGGAAAACCGCGGTATGGACGCAATGCGCTTTCATTCGAAAGGTTTTGATTTTTCTCAAAAAAAAGCTTTACAGGTACGCATCGGGTCACTAATATGCGCACCACACGACAGGCACATAGCTCAGTTGGTTAGAGCACCACCTTGACATGGTGGGGGTCGTTGGTTCGAGTCCAATTGTGCCTACCAAATCGAAAAAGGGCGATCAGAAATGATCGCCCTTTTTGCATTTGTGCCCGAAGCAGCGTGTAACGTTTGGTCGCGGTTCGGGCCTACCCCGGCGTGCTAGAATTCGCCCCTTCGAATCTGGAGGTACACGCGTGCGCAAACTGGCTGTGGTAATGGCAGTGCTCGCCCTGGCGGGCTGTGAGAACGAGGTCGAAGGCGTGCACAAGCAGGTGGCCGAACACCTGCATAACCCCAAGACCGCCAAGTTCGGCAACGTGCGGATCGACACCCAGGGCACCATCTGCGGTCAGGTCCGCGGCAAGGACGATGCCGGGCAGTACGAAGCCTACCGCAGCTATGTGGCGATCAAGCGCGATGGCCAGTACGACATCATCGTTGACGATACCGGCAACAATCTGCGTATCCGTGAGCTCTGCGGCGGAGCCGACCTGCAGCGGCGTGCCGAGGCGCTGGCAGACCAACCGGCGCCTCAGGGTTGGGACGTGGAAGTGGTGCAGGGCGCCAACATGGGCGCGCTCAGCGACATGACGGCGCGCCTGATCGAAAAAGGCATCCCGTCTTCGGTGGAGTACCGTGACGGCAAGCCGGTGGTACTGCTGGGGCCGTTCCCCACCCGCGAAGAAGCGCAAGCGCGCAGGGATGAAGTGATGGCCAAGCTGGGTACCGATTCGGTGGTCATTCAGCACGGTGTAGCACGCTAAGCCTGTGCAGGCGCCGCAGCTCAGGCATGTGTCGGGCGCTGTTCACACAAGTTTGGCTATGCTTGGGTTGGGGATGCCAAACGGGGAGGGCCTAATGTCTACACTGGAGCGGGCCATTGCCGTGGCCGCCAGGGCGCATGAAGGGCAATTCGATAAGGGTGGGGCGGCTTATATCCTCCACCCCTTACGCGTGATGATGCGGGTTTCCACACCTGAGCAGCGGATTGTGGCGGTGCTTCACGATGTGATCGAAGACACCCCGCTGACCCTGTCCGACCTGGCGCGTGAGGGCTTCGCGCTGAAAATCCTGGCGGCGTTGCTGGCGCTTAGCCGCCGCGAGGGCGAGCCTTACCAGGATTTTGTGGTGCGGCTGGGCGACGACCCGTTGGCGCGCACCGTCAAGCTGGCCGATCTGGCCGACAACAGCGACCTCTCGCGCATCCCTTGCCCGGGCCCAGCCGACCTGGCGCGGTTGGCCCGTTACCGGCAAGCCAGCGCCTATCTACAAGCGCTGGCCTGAGGATCAACCGCACGCCTTGAGGTTGACCGGCCCCACGAACGCGTTTCCCCGCCCCATCACGCAGGCGACCTGCTGGTTGCGTTGCTGATCCCAGGCCTGCGGTGGGTAGGTCTTGTTCCAGGCTTCGAACAGCTGGCGGTCCTGTTTGGACAGGCGCAGGTTGTACTGCTTGCTCATATAGAAATAGGTGCGGGCGATCATGCCGCGGATCGAGGGACGCGGCATCACCTTCTTGGCCTTGAAGTCGATTTGGGTCAGGCAGCGGCCATACTGGCCGCGTTGTTCTGGTAGCCAGCCGAAACTGAAGTTGCTGCGGTCGCCGTTGACCTCGCCGATGCTTGGCACCAGGTTATGCAGGTCGGCTTCGGCGCGTTTGTACACTTCGTCATGCTGCGAGCACTGCTTGCGCCCGCCGCTCTGCCAGCACTGACGCTGATGGCCAATCTGCCAGGCGGGTACGATGTGCTCCCACTCGATGCGCGACGCGCGCTGGGCATTCTTGCGTGGGGCATAGCCGCAGGACGCCAGGTCGACCTTGTTGCCCTTGTACTTACAGCCGCAATAGAACTCGGTCGATTGCGGCGCATAGAGTTTCCAGGCGACCTTCTTGGCCTCCTGGAAGGTGCGCGGGGCGTCGGCTTGTACAAGCGGAGTGGTCAGTAACAGGCAAGCTGCTGCGAAAAGCGAAACTCTCATGCGCAGTCAATCTTCCTTCGGTACGGTCCAGAAAATCTGCACACCGCCATCGTCACGATGGGCAAGGGTGACGTTGTCGTTTTCTGCGATTTCCTGAAGCAAGGTCTCCCAGTCATCCGGGCTTTCCTGTTCCAGACGGAAGATCAGCGCCGCACGGCTGCGCTGGGCGGTGGGGCTGTTGATGATCTTCTGGATGCGGACACCCAGCTGTTCATAGCTGCTCGGGGTGGCGGAGGCGGTGCTGGACACAGGCGTTTCCTTGTTTTGCTGTATGTGCGTACAGTATTTCACTGTAAGTGAATGCGCAACAGCTTGTCAGGTAAATCCAGCGTAGGCCTGTGAGCCATGAGGTCGGTCAGAAAGGTCAAGATGTTGCCGGTTTGCACCCTCAGTGTCTGTGTAGTTGGGGAGAGGGCAGTGAAGCCCTCAGAGCCGGCACGCCGGCCCTGAGGGGGAGCACTCAGTACTCCCAGAAGATCCGCTGCAGCTCTTTGCTGTCTTGGGTCTTGGTCATTGCTACCATCGCCAGGATCCGCGCTTTCTGCGGGTTCAGGTCATGAGCCACGACCCAGTCGTTCTTGTCATCCGGCTGTTCGGCGTTGCGCAGTACGAAACCACCCTGGTTCACATGCGACGAGCGGATGATCTGCACGCCGTTCTTGCGCAGTTCTTGCAGCGCCGGGACTACCCGCGACGATACCGAACCGTTGCCGGTACCGGCATGGATCAGCGCCTTGGCGCCGTTCTGTGCCAGCGCCTTGTAGGCGGTGTCGGTGACGTTGCCATAGCCATAGGCAATGTCCACCTGCGGCAGGCTGCTGATCTGCTTGATATCGAACTCGGAATTGACCGTATGGCGCTTGGCCGGCAGGCGGAACCAGTACGATTTGCCTTCCACCACCATACCCATCGGGCCCCAGGCGCTCTTGAAGGCTTCGGTCTTGATGTTGACTGCCTTGCTCACATCGCGGCCGGACTGGATCTCGTCGTTCATGGTCACCAGCACGCCCTTGCCACGCGACTGCTTGTCGCTGGCTACCGCCACGGCGTTGTACAGGTTGAGCATGCCGTCGGCGGACATGGCGGTGCCCGGGCGCATCGAGCCGACCACCACGATCGGCTTGTCGGTCTTCTCTACCAGGTTGAGGAAGTAGGCGGTTTCTTCGAGGGTATCGGTGCCGTGGGTGATGACGATACCGTCGACGTCCTTGCTTTCGGCCAGCTCGGCGACGCGCTTGCCCAGCTTCAGCAGGTCGTCATTGCTGATGCTCTCGGAGGCGATCTGCATCACTTGCTCGCCGCGTACGTTGGCGATGTCGGCCAGTTCCGGCACGCCGGCGATGAGCTTGTCGACGCCCAGCTTGGCAGCCTGGTAAGTGGCGCTGTTGGCTGCGCTGGCACCGGCGCCGGCAATGGTGCCGCCGGTGGCGAGAATGACCACGTTGGCCAACTTCTGTTGGGTTTCGGCTTCTTTGGCAGAGGCGCTGGAGGGCAGGATCAGCAGCAGGGCGAGTGCGCTGGGGGCGAAGGTTTTGAGTGCGGCATTCATCGTTATTGTTCTCGCTTCCTAGTGAGATAGTTATTGAGTCGCGCAGGGCTATAGGCATTTTTCGTACCAACGCACCACGCGCTGCCTGGGTTGGAGCGGCCTTGCGTTGCAAGGGGCCGCGTAGCAGCCCAGGCAATGTGTGGTTGGTTCAGCGAACCGTGCCTGCAAAAGGCGGCATTGCATTCGTAATTCCGAACAAAAAAAGGAAAAGGTGTTCGGTTTTTCGGAAAAGGCTGCATAATCGGCCCCTGCAGCGCATTGGCCTCCGACAGCCAAACGGATTTGACAAACAACGGCCCTGTTACCATAGTTGGTCAACGCAAACGTTTGCGATCCGATAAAAAACACAAGATTCGGAGTCATCGTTTATGAAGCTGCCGTTTCCCGGTCGTCTGCTGGCCCTCGCTGTCATTTCCTCGTTTAGCCTCGCCTTGCCATTGTCTGCCGCCCACGCTGAAGACAAACCCAAGGTCGCCCTTGTCATGAAGTCGTTGGCCAACGAGTTCTTCCGCACCATGGAAGACGGCGCCAAGGACTACCAGAAAACCCACGCCGACGAGTTCGAGCTGATCGCCAACGGCATCAAGAACGAAACCGACACGGGCGAACAGATCCGCATTGTCGAGCAGATGGTCAATGCCGGCGCAAAGGCACTGGTGATTGCACCGGCTGACTCGAAAGCACTTGTGTCGGCGGTGAAGAAGGCCATGGACCAGGGCGTGGTGGTGATCAACATCGACAACCGTCTGGACCCTGACCTGCTCAAGAGCAAAGGCATCAGCGTTCCCTTCGTTGGCCCCGACAACCGCAAGGGCGCGCGCCTTGTTGGCGATTACCTGGCCAGCCAGAAGCTCAAGGCCGGCGACCAGGTAGGCATTATCGAAGGCGTGCCGACCACCACCAATGCCCAGCAGCGCACCGCCGGCTTCAAGGACGCCATGGACGCCGCGCAGATGAAAATCGTCTCGGTACAAAGCGGCAATTGGGAGATCGACAAAGGCAACGCCGTCGCCGCCTCCATGCTCAACGAATACCCCGACCTGAAGGCCTTGCTGGCTGGCAACGACAGCATGGCCCTGGGCGCTGTGTCCGCCGTGCGTGCCGCTGGCAAGGCCGGCCAGGTGCAGGTGGTGGGCTACGACAACATCAATGCCATCAAGCCAATGCTTGAAGACGGTCGCGTGCTTGCCACGCTCGACCAGGCGGCCAGCCAGCAGGCGGTGTACGGCATTCAGGCGGCGCTGAAAATGGTCAAGGGTGAAAAGCCTGATGTGGATGCCGACAACGTCATCCAGACGCCGGTCGAACTCATTACCAAGAAGCCCTGATGCTGCCAGGAGAATCGGCCATGCCTGCACCGGCCAGTGAAGTGGTGCTCGCCGCCAGCGGCCTGGGCAAGACCTACGCCCAGCCCGTACTCGGCGAGGTCGGCCTGAACCTGCGCGCCGGCGAAGTGCTGGCCCTGACCGGCGAGAACGGCGCGGGCAAGAGTACGTTGTCCAAGCTCATCAGCGGTCTTGAGGTGCCCACCACCGGGCACATGACCTACCGCGGCCAAGCCTACGCGCCCGGCAGCCGCAGCGAGGCCGAACGCCTTGGTGTGCGCATGGTCATGCAGGAGCTTAACCTGCTGCCGACACTGACCGTGGCGGAAAACCTGTTTCTGGACAGCCTGCCCAGCCGCTTCGGCTGGATCAGCCACAAGCGCTTGCGCCAGTTGGCCACGGCCGCCATGGCTCGGGTCGGGCTCGACGCCATCGACCCGGACACACCGGTCGGCGAACTGGGCATTGGCCATCAGCAGATGGTCGAGATTGCCCGCAACCTGATCGGTGACTGCCATGTGCTGATCCTGGACGAGCCCACTGCCATGCTCACTGCGCGCGAGGTGGAGTTGCTGTTCACCCAGATCGAGCGCCTGCGCGCGCGTGGCGTGGCTATCGTTTATATCTCGCATCGCCTGGAAGAGTTGCAGCGCGTCGCCCAGCGCATCGTTGTACTGCGCGATGGCAGGCTGGTGTGCGACGAACCGATCCAGCGCTACAGCAGCGCCGAACTGGTCAACCTGATGGTCGGTCGCGAGCTGGGCGAGCATATCGACCTGGGCCGGCGGCAGATTGGCGCACCGCTGCTCAAGGTCGACAAACTGTGCCGCGGCGACAAGGTGCGCGAGGTGTCATTCGAGGTCAGGGCAGGGGAGATCTTTGGCATCTCCGGTCTGATCGGCGCCGGCCGTACCGAGCTGCTGCGCCTTATCTACGGTGCCGATCGCGCCGACAGCGGCGGTATCGCGCTCGGTCAACCGCCGCAGGCGGTCAGCATCGACTCGCCCAAGGCTGCAGTGCGTGCCGGTATCGCGCTGATAACCGAAGACCGAAAAGGCGAGGGCCTGCTGTTGACGCAGTCGATCAGCGCCAACATTGCGTTGGGCAATCTGGGCGCGGTATCACGCGCCGGCGTGCTCGATGCCGAAGCGGAAAAGGCCTTGGCCGAACGCCAGATCCAGGCCATGCGCATTCGCAGTGCTGGCGCGCAGCAGGTGGTGGGCGAGCTGTCTGGCGGTAACCAGCAGAAGGTGGTGATCGGCCGCTGGCTGGAGCGCGATTGCCAGGTGCTGCTGTTCGACGAACCCACGCGTGGCATCGATGTTGGCGCCAAGTTCGACATTTATGGCCTGCTGGCCGAGCTGGCGCGCCGGGGCAAGGCCTTGGTGGTGGTGTCCAGTGACCTGCGCGAACTGATGCTGATTTGCGACCGCATCGCCGTGCTGTCCGCCGGCCGTCTGATCGACACCTTCGCGCGTGATCATTGGAGCCAGGACCAGTTGCTTGCCGCCGCCTTCGCCGGTTATCAGAAACGTGACGCGCTGCTGCATGATGCAGCCCCCAGGATGGATGCATGAAAACCACCCCCCTCAACAACCAGGAAGCCGCCCCCGTGCGCCGCAGCGGTACGTACTTTGGCCTGGGCACCTACCTGGGCCTGGCTGGCGCCTTGCTGGCGATGATTGTGCTGTTCTCGTTCCTCAGCAGTCACTTCTGGTCGTACGGCACCTTCAGCACGCTGGCCAACCAGATCCCAGACCTGATGGTGCTGGCGGTGGGCATGACCTTTGTGCTGATCATCGGCGGCATCGACCTGTCGGTGGGCTCGGTGCTGGCGCTGGCCGCCTCGACGGTTAGCGTGGCGATACTTGGCTGGGGCTGGGGCGTGCTGCCCGCGGCGCTGCTGGGCATGGCTGTGGCCGCCCTGGCCGGCAGCATCACCGGTGGCGTTACCGTGGCCTGGCGCATCCCGTCGTTCATCGTTTCGCTTGGTGTGCTGGAGATGGCCCGTGGCCTGGCCTACCAGTTCACCGATTCGCGCACCGCCTATATCGGCGACGCCTATGCCTGGTTCTCCAACCCGGTCGCCTTTGGTGTTTCACCAGCGTTCATCATCGCCTTGCTGGTGATCGTGCTCGCCCAGTTGGTGCTGACGCGTACGGTGTTCGGTCGTTACCTGATCGGTATCGGTACCAACGAAGAGGCCGTGCGCCTGGCCGGAATCGATCCGCGCCCCTACAAAGTGCTGGTCTTCGCCCTGATGGGGCTGCTCGCCGGCCTGGCCGCGCTGTTCCAGATCTCGCGGCTGGAAGCCGCCGACCCCAACGCCGGGTCTGGCCTGGAGCTGCAGGTCATTGCCGCTGTCGTGATCGGCGGCACCAGCCTGATGGGCGGGCGTGGCTCGGTCATCAGCACCTTCTTTGGCGTACTGATCATTTCCGTATTGGCCGCCGGGCTGGCGCAGATCGGCGCCAGCGAGCCGACCAAACGCATCATCACCGGGGCGGTGATCGTCATCGCCGTTGTGCTCGACACTTACCGTAGCCGGCGCGCAGGCCGGCGGAACTGACACTATGGCAACCATCAAAGACGTCGCGGCACTGGCGGGTATTTCCTACACCACCGTGTCCCATGTACTCAACAAGACCCGTCCGGTCAGCGAACAGGTGCGGCTGAAGGTGGAAGCCGCCATTATCGAGTTGGATTACGTGCCCAGTGCGGTGGCGCGCTCGCTGAAGGCGCGCAGTACGGCCACCATCGGTCTGTTGGTGCCCAACAGCGTCAACCCGTACTTCGCCGAGCTGGCGCGGGGTATCGAAGACGCCTGCGAGCGCAACGGCTATTGCGTGATCCTGTGCAACTCCGATGACAACCCGCAGAAGCAGCGCAGCTACCTGCGCGTGCTGCTGGAAAAACGTATTGACGGCCTGGTTGTGGCCTCGGTGGGCCAGGACGACGACCTGCTGCAAAGCCTGGCCAGTGTGCGCACGCCCATGGTCATCGTCGACCGTGAACTGGAAGGCGTCGATGCCGACCTGGTGCGCATTGATCACGAGCAGGGGGCGTACCTGGCCACCCGGCATCTGTTGGAGCTTGGCCATCGCGACGTCGCCTATATCGGCGGCCCCGCCGAAACCGGGGTTACCCAGCTACGCTTGAGCGGCTTCCGCCGTGCCATGGCCGAAGCCGGTGCACCTGTGCTGGGCAGCCGCGTTCTGCACTGCGACTTCACCAGCCTGGGTGGCCATGCAGCGGCGGCGCAGGTGCTGGAAGGCAAGCGGCCCTCGGCGATTTTTGCCGGCAACGACATGATCGGTTTTGGTGTGCTGCGCGCTGCAGCCGAACGCAATATCAGCATACCCGGCGAGCTGTCGGTGATCGGCTTCGACGACATCGAACTGAGCCGCTACGTGTACCCACCACTGACCACGGTGGGCCAGTCGATCCGCGAGCTGGGCGAAAGCGCTGCTTCGATGCTGCTGACGCGTATCGCTACGCCCCGGCAAGGCGCGGCGGAGCAGCGCATTGTCGCTCCGCGTATCGTCTTGCGTGAGTCCACCGGGCCGCGCCCGGACCTGTTCAATGATTACCGCTAACGCTAAGGAAACGTCATGAATGCCAAGGTTGTGGTGGTCGGCAGCCTCAACATGGACCTGGTGGTCCGCGCCCAGCGCCTGCCACGGGCCGGCGAAACACTCCCCGGCGATAGCTTTTTCACGGTTCCGGGCGGCAAGGGTGCCAACCAGGCGGTGGCGGTGGCGCGGCTGGGGGGCAGCGTGGCGATGATTGGCAATGTCGGGGATGATGATTACGGTCGGCAACTGCACCGGGCCTTGTATGTCGAGGGCATCGACTGCCAGGGGGTCAGCACCTGCCCGGGCACGTCAAGCGGTGTGGCGCTGATCACGGTGGATGCTGCCAGCCAGAACTGTATTGTCATCATTCCCGGCGCCAACGGCCTGCTGACGCCGCAGTCGGTGTTGCGCTTTGACGCGCTGCTGCAGGCTGCCGAGGTGGTCATCTGCCAGCTGGAAGTGCCCACTGACACTGTGGGTTGCACACTGGCCAGGGCGCGTGAACTGGGCAAGCAGGTCATCCTGAACCCGGCGCCTGCTACCGGCCCCTTGCCTGCGGACTGGTTTGCGCATATCGATTACCTTACCCCTAACGAAAGCGAGGCCGAAGCCTTGACCGGTGTGGCGGTGACCGACCAGGACAGTGCCCGGCGCGCAGGCGAGCGCTTGCTGCAACTGGGGGCAGGCAAAGTGATCATCACCTTGGGTGCGCAAGGTGCCTTGCTGGTTACTGCCCAAGGGCACCAGCACTATCCGGCGCCGCGCGTGCAACCGCTGGACACCACCGCTGCCGGCGATACCTTCATTGGTGGCTTTGCTGCCGGCCTGGTGCGTGGGCTGGAGGAGGGGGAGGCGATTGCCTTTGGCCAGCGTGCGGCAGCATTGTCGGTTACCCGTGCCGGTGCCCAGCCGTCGATTCCCTATCTGGCGGAGCTGACGCCATGAAGAAAACCCCGTTGTTGAACGTTGCCCTGTCGCGGGTCATTGCCGGCATGGGGCATGGCGATATCCTGGTGATCGGCGATGCCGGGCTGCCGGTTCCGCCGGGTGTGGAACTTATCGACCTGGCCATTACGCCTGGCCTGCCGGATTTCGCCAGCGTGCTGCGGGTAGTGCTGAGCGAATTGCAGGTTGAGCGGCACGTGCTGGCCGAGGAGATGCAGAAAGTGGTGCCACCCGCGCTGGTCGAAATCGAGCGGCTGAAGGGCAAGCTGGGCAAGCGCGAATGGCTGACCCATGAGGATTTCAAGGTGCTGTCGCGCACTGCCCGTGCGGTGGTGCGTACAGGCGAGTGCCAGCCTTACAGCAACATCGCCCTCATCTCCGGCGTTACCTTCTAGCTGCTCGCGCACATGCACGCCGCGGCGTACGCGCGGTTGATTCATAGGCAACAGGAGTGCCACCCATGCTCAAGTCCCTGCTACAAGGAATCGCCTTCATGGCCACAGCCTCCACCCTCCAGGCCGCACCCATCGACCTGATCATCGACACCGACCCCGGCGCCGACGACGTGGTTGCGCTGTTCCTGGCCATGGCTTCGCCCGACGAACTCAATATTCGCGCCATCACCACCGTGGCCGGCAACGTGCGCCTGGATAAAACCTCGCGCAATGCCCGCCTGGCCCGCGAATGGGCGGGGCGCGAAGACATTCCGGTTTATGCCGGTGCCGGCCGCCCGTTGGTGCGCACGCCGATCTACGCCGCCGACGTTCATGGCGAAGAAGGTCTTACCGGCGTACAGGTACACGAGCCGAAAGCGCCCTTGGCCCAGGGCAATGCCGTGCAATACCTGGTCGATACCCTCGGCACAGCCAAACCGCACAGCATCACCGTCGCCATGCTCGGCCCGCAGACCAACCTGGCCCTGGCGCTGATCCAGCGCCCGGATATTGCCAAAGGCATCAAGGAGGTCGTGGTCATGGGCGGTGCCCATTTCAACGGCGGTAATATCACCCCGGCGGCGGAGTTCAACCTCTACGCCGACCCGCACGCCGCCGAAGTGGTGCTGGCCAGCGGCGTGCAGCTGACCTACCTGCCGCTGGACGTCACGCACAAACTGTTGACCAGTGACGCCCGCCTGAAACAGCTGGCAGCCGTGAACAACCAGGCCAGCAAGCGTGTGGTGGATATCCTCAATGCCTACATCACCCACGATATGGACGTGTATGGCATGCCTGGCGGCCCTGTGCACGACGCCAGTGTCATCGCCTACCTGTTAAAGCCCGAGCTGTTCAGTGGCCGGCGCATCCACATGAGCATCGACAGCCGCGAAGGGCCCACTTTCGGCCAGACAATAGCGGACTGGTACGGTGTGCTCAAACAGCCGGCGAATGTGCTGTGGCTAGAGCAGGGTGATGCCCAGGGGCTGTTCGACCTGCTCAGTGCCCGTCTGGCGCGATTGGAATAGCCGCGTGCGGCGCGTAGCGCTCGAATACCTGATCGATGAAGCTGCGTGCTGCCTCGGCACCGTTGTCGCGCACCAACAGGTCGATGGCGATCAACAGCAATTCTTCCGGTGTGCCAGGGCTGTACGCGCTCTGGCCCTCGGCCCATTTGACCTTGATATCGGCATCGATGCTGTGGGTGCTCATGAAAAGCTCTCGCTGGGGGCCCGGAACGAAGGGGGAACACCTGACCCTGGTGTTCGATGGAGGCGGGATGCGCTCCACTTCTTGCAGCAAATCATGGCTTTGCGCCGGTGACCGTGCGAGCTAAGCATATGGCAAACGCAGCGTGTTATGCAAAATCCGGTCACGAATTGCTTTTCGCCTCGCCGCTGCAGTTCAGGCAGACTTGACCGGTTTTGCAACAAATGATGAGCGGAGCTGTCGGATCAGGCAGTTCCCGGACCGATTTAGGAGGCTTCATGTTCCGTACCCGTGCTTACCTGGCAACTCTGGCTGTGGCTGCTGTCCTGGCGGGTTGCAGCACTGGTGGCAATGCTGATGGTGGTGCTGCCCCGGCCGCGCCAGCGGGCAACGATGGTCGCTGCGAAGCCAGTGGGGCCGACTTTGCCATGGGCAAGCAGGCCAGCGCCGAATTGCTGGAGCAGGCACGCAAGGCCAGCGGCTCGCAGATGGCGCGCATTCTCAAGCCGCACGATGTGGTCACCCTGGAGTACCGCTCCGAGCGCCTGAACCTGAATGTGGACGAGCAGGGCAAGGTAACCCGCGTCAACTGCGGTTGATGCACGCGGGGCAACTGCCTTGCGCAAAATGTGAAAAGCCTGCGCAGTCGCCTTGTAGGAGCGGGTCCACCGCGAACACAGGCGAAGCCCGTGCCATTCACCCTAAAGTCTGTTTCGCAGGCAATTGCGCCCCACTCAGATCATGCAGTCGCCCATAAAAAAACCCGCCACAAGGGCGGGTTTTTTTACAGCTATCCGAATTACTCCGGACGAACCTGTGCAGCCTGCATGCCCTTCTGGCCTTTTTCGGCTACGAAGGAAACAGTCTGGCCTTCTTTCAGGCTCTTGAAGCCGTCGGATTCGATGGCCTTGAAGTGTACGAACAGGTCGTCGCCGCCGCCTGCTGGGGTGATGAAGCCGTAGCCTTTCTCATCATTGAACCATTTGACGGTGCCTTGTTGGCGATTGGACATGGGTGAATCTCCAGAACATTTAGTTTTTTCAGTGGTGCAATGCGGCCGAGGCTACGGAGCACGGGATACATCATAGTCTAATTCTGCGCATCTAGCGCCTTTTACCTTCGCAGGATATTGATCCAGCTCAAAGAATGGCTGGTCATCACCGGCTTTAAGGTTTCAGCTCTTCGGTGCACAGGCTTGTTTCACCACCGACTGCGCCTTCTGCATCAGCTTGGCGTCAACGCCGTCCTTGCTGTCGAGGTCGGCAATCTCGGCGTCGGTGAAATTCTTTTTGATGGCTTGCGCGCCGCAGTCGCAGTGTTTTTTCGCGGCGGCAGCGTTAACGCCCTGGCCGCTGGCCACTTGCGTGCACTGGGTCATGTAGCCGGCCTCCTTCCCAGGGGGAAAGTTGCCGGCATTCGCAGCCACGGGCAGCAGCAGGGCGCCAGCGGCTGCCAGGGCCAGAAGAGACGGAACTCGCATCACCAGTTACTCCTTGGGTTAAGGTCTCATCAAGAGTAGGTTGCTTCCCAAAATCTGAGCGGTATTTTTCCGCGTTAGTTCACCGCTGTGGTGCAATTTCCAAATATTTCTGCCTGGGGTGCAACCCGCGTGCTAGCATGCTCGGCTTGCGGTCGCGCTGTTGCCGGCTGCAGCTATCTTTTTTCTTTCCAGTCACTCTGGTTCGTCCCTGACAAGCCGAAAGGCTTCTGCCACTGTGGGGCAGGCTTCCTTTTCCCGGAAGGCAGGTCGGATCTTGTACTGGCTCATCCCAACCCACGTGACCTTTGGTAGGGGTCACCACTAGGAGAGGAGGCGCCATGCCCGTTATTACTCTTCCCGATGGCAGTCAACGTTCGTTCGATCACGCCGTATCCGTAGCCGAAGTGGCCGCTTCCATCGGCGCTGGCCTGGCCAAGGCCACCGTAGCCGGCAAGGTCGACGGCAAGCTGGTCGATGCGTGCGACCTGATCAGCAACGACGCCACCCTGCAGATCATCACCCCTAAAGATGAAGAGGGACTGGAGATCATCCGTCACTCGTGCGCCCACTTGGTTGGCCACGCCGTGAAGCAGTTGTACCCGACCGCCAAGATGGTGATCGGCCCGGTCATTGACGAAGGCTTCTATTACGACATCGCCTACGAGCGCCCCTTCACCCCAGAAGACATGGCCGCCATCGAAAAGCGCATGATGGAGCTGATCGAAAAAGACTACGACGTGGTCAAGAAAATGACCCCGCGCGCCGAAGTCATCGAGGTGTTC
This sequence comes from Pseudomonas sp. JR33AA, assembly GCF_021378985.1. Lineage (NCBI taxonomy): Bacteria > Pseudomonadati > Pseudomonadota > Gammaproteobacteria > Pseudomonadales > Pseudomonadaceae > Pseudomonas > Pseudomonas sp. JR33AA. The sequence goes on along the minus strand of NZ_JAJSAW010000003.1, from coordinate 197,403 downwards.
AAGGCCCGTGGCGAAGACTACAAGCTGCGTCTGGTCGAAGATATGCCGGATGAACAGGCCATGGGCCTGTACTACCACGAAGAATACGTCGACATGTGCCGTGGCCCGCACGTGCCGAACACCCGCTTCCTCAAGGCATTCAAGCTGACCAAGCTGTCCGGCGCCTACTGGCGCGGCGATGCCAAGAACGAGCAGCTGCAGCGCGTGTACGGCACGGCCTGGGCTGACAAGAAGCAGCTGGCTGCGTACATCCAGCGCATCGAAGAAGCCGAAAAACGCGACCACCGCAAGATCGGCAAGCAGCTCGACCTGTTCCACCTGCAGGAAGAAGCCCCGGGCATGGTGTTCTGGCACGCCAACGGCTGGACCGTCTACCAGGTACTCGAGCAGTACATGCGTGGCGTGCAGCGCGAAAACGGCTACCAGGAAATCAAGACCCCGCAAGTTGTCGACCGCATCCTGTGGGAGCGTTCCGGCCACTGGTCCAACTATGCCGAAAACATGTTCACCACTTCGTCGGAAAGCCGTGACTACGCGGTAAAGCCGATGAACTGCCCGTGCCACGTGCAGGTGTTCAACCAGGGCCTTAAAAGCTACCGCGACCTGCCGCTGCGTCTGGCCGAGTTCGGTGCCTGCCACCGTAACGAGCCGTCCGGCGCACTGCATGGCATCATGCGCGTGCGTGGCTTCGTACAGGACGATGCGCACATTTTCTGCACTGAAGATCAGGTGAAGAAAGAAGCCGCCGACTTCATCAAGCTGACCCTGGACGTGTACAAGGACTTCGGTTTCAGCGACATCGCCATGAAACTGTCCACCCGTCCGGCCAAGCGTGTCGGTTCCGAAGAGTTGTGGGACCGTGCCGAAACAGCGCTGGCCGACGCCCTGAACGAGTCCGGCCTTGAGTGGGAATACCAGCCGGGCGAGGGCGCCTTCTACGGCCCGAAAATCGAGTTTACCCTGCGCGACTGCCTCGGCCGTAACTGGCAGTGCGGTACCCTGCAGTACGACCCGAACCTGCCAGAGCGTCTGGATGCCAGCTATATCGCCGAAGATAACAGCCGAGTTCGTCCGGTCATGCTGCACCGCGCCATCCTCGGTTCGTTCGAGCGCTTCATCGGCATGCTGATCGAGCACTACGCTGGCGTGTTCCCGGCGTGGCTGGCCCCGACACAGGCGGTGATCATGAATATCACCGACAAGCAGGCCGATTTCGCCCTCGAGGTTGAGAAATCTCTGAACGGAAGCGGTTTCCGTGCCAAGTCGGACTTGAGAAATGAGAAGATCGGCTTTAAAATCCGCGAGCATACTTTGCTCAAGGTCCCGTTCCTTTTGGTTATAGGGGACCGCGAAGTCGAAACGCAAACCGTCGCTGTGCGTACTCGCGAAGGCGCAGACCTGGGCTCCATGCCCGTCGCCCAATTCGTTGAGCTGCTGACACAAGCGGTTTCCCGGCGTGGTCGCCAAGAATCGGAGTAATGACTATTAAGCGTGAAATGAGAAACGATAAGCGTGCTGTACCGAAGGCCCCGATCAACGAGAATATCTCGGCCCGCGAGGTTCGGTTAATTGGCGCAGACGGCGAGCAGGTTGGCATCGTCTCGATTGATGAAGCGCTGCGTATCGCTGATGAAGCGAAGCTGGACCTGGTAGAAATCTCTGCAGACGCGGTACCGCCCGTCTGCAAGGTCATGGACTACGGCAAGCACCTCTTCGAGAAGAAGAAGCAGGCTAACGAAGCCAAGAAAAACCAGAAGCAGATCCAGATCAAAGAAATCAAGTTTCGTCCAGGGACGGAGGATGGGGATTACCAGGTAAAACTACGCAACCTGGTACGTTTCCTTACCGATGGGGACAAGGCCAAGATCTCTCTGAGATTCCGTGGTCGTGAGATGGCCCACCAGGAGCTGGGCATGGAGCTGTTGAAGCGGGTCGAAGCCGACCTCGCCGAATACGGCACCGTTGAGCAGCATCCTAAGATGGAAGGACGCCAGCTTATGATGGTCATCGCCCCCAAGAAAAAGAAGTAATCTCCCGGGCACGGCAGGCCTGATGATTATGTGTAATTTTATCGAATGCGGAGTTCCAACATGCCAAAAATGAAAACCAAGAGCGGTGCTGCGAAGCGCTTCCTGAAGACAGCTTCGGGCTTCAAGCACAAGCACGCTTTCAAGAGCCACATCCTGACCAAAATGTCGACCAAGCGTAAGCGTCAACTGCGCGGTGCCAGCTTGCTGCACCCGTCCGACGTCGCAAAAGTCGAGCGCATGCTGCGCGTTCGTTAATTCTGGTTAAGATAGAGGAAGTTACTCATGGCTCGTGTTAAGCGCGGCGTTATCGCTCGTAAGCGTCACAAAAAAATTCTGAAACTGGCTAAAGGTTACTACGGTGCACGTTCGCGCGTATTCCGTGTAGCCAAGCAAGCGGTCATCAAGGCAGGCCAATACGCCTACCGCGACCGTCGCCAGAAGAAGCGTCAGTTCCGCGCACTGTGGATCGCTCGTATCAACGCCGGTGCCCGCACCAACGGTCTGTCCTACAGCCGTCTGATTGCTGGCCTGAAAAAGGCTTCGATCGAAATCGACCGTAAGGTTCTGGCTGATCTGGCAGTGAACGAAAAAGCGGCGTTTGCTGCGATTGTCGAGAAAGCTAAAGCCGTTCTGGCTTAAGTACCCGCGACAATCACCCGGCGGTGCTAGCGCTGCCGGGCATTGAACGTCATCGATAGGGGAAGAGCCTTCAAAGCTCTTCCCCTATTTTCGTATCTGGAGTCTGTACATGGAAAACCTGGATGCGCTGGTCTCCCAAGCCCTAGAGGCCGTGGAACGCGCTGAAGACATCAACGCCCTGGAACAGATCCGGGTTAATTATCTCGGCAAGAAGGGCGAGCTGACCCAGGTGATGAAGACCCTGGGCAACCTGCCAGCCGAAGAGCGGCCAAAAGTCGGCGCGCTGATCAACGACGCCAAAGAGCGCGTCACCGTTGTGCTCAATGCCCGCAAGGCTGCCTTTGAAGAAGCCGAGCTCAGCGCTCGCCTGGCTGCCGAATGCATTGACGTCACCCTGCCAGGCCGCGGCCAGGCCACCGGTGGCCTGCACCCGATCACCCGTACACTCGAGCGCATCGAGCAGTTCTTCACCCACATTGGCTACGGCATTGCCGAAGGCCCAGAGGTGGAAGACGACTACCACAACTTCGAAGCGCTCAACATCCCTGGCCACCACCCGGCGCGGGCGATGCACGACACCTTCTATTTCAATGCCAACATGCTGCTGCGTACCCACACCTCGCCGGTACAGGTGCGGACCATGGAGTCCACCCAGCCGCCCATCCGCATTGTGTGCCCGGGCCGCGTATACCGCTGCGACTCGGATATCACCCATTCGCCGATGTTCCACCAGGTCGAAGGCCTGCTGATCGATCGCGATATCAACTTCGCCGACCTCAAGGGCACCATCGAAGAATTCCTGCGCGTATTCTTCGAGAAAGAACTGGCGGTCCGTTTCCGCCCATCGTTCTTCCCCTTCACCGAGCCGTCTGCAGAAGTCGACATCCAGTGCGTGATGTGTTCCGGCAACGGCTGCCGCGTGTGCAAGCAAACCGGCTGGCTGGAAGTGATGGGCTGCGGCATGGTGCACCCGAACGTGTTGCGCATGTCCGGCATCGACCCAGAAGAGTTCCAGGGCTTTGCCTTCGGCATGGGGGCCGAGCGCCTGGCCATGCTGCGCTATGGCGTGAACGATTTGCGTCTGTTCTTCGACAACGACCTGCGGTTCCTAGCCCAGTTCCGCTAGGCCCAATCGACGCAACTTTCAGGAGAACAGCATGAAATTCAGTGAACAGTGGCTGCGCGGTTGGGTCAACCCGCAAGTCTCCCGTGACGAACTGGTCGCCCGCCTGTCCATGGCCGGCCTCGAAGTTGACAGCGTTACCCCTGCTGCCGGCCAGTTCAGCGGCATCGTCGTGGGCGAAATACTCGCCACCGAGCAACACCCGGACGCCGACAAGCTGCGCGTGTGCCAGGTAAGCAGCGGCCAGGAAACCTTCCAGGTGGTGTGCGGCGCCCCTAACGCCCGCCCAGGCATCAAGATCCCGTTCGCCATGATCGGTGCCGAACTGCCAGGCGACTTCAAGATCAAGAAGGCCAAGCTGCGCGGTGTCGAGTCCTTCGGCATGTTGTGCTCGGCTGCCGAACTGCAGATCAGCGAAGAAAACGACGGCCTGCTGGAACTGGCTGCCGACGCCCCGGTTGGCGAAGACATTCGCAAGTACCTGAGCCTGGATGATGCCAGCATCGAAATCGGCCTGACCCCGAACCGCGGCGACTGCCTGTCCATCGCCGGCCTGGCCCGCGACGTCAGCGCCCTGTACGACACCCCGGTCACCCGCCCGGTGGTGCCAGCCGTAGCGGCCGCCCATGACGAAGTGCGCCCGGTTGAAGTCAGCGCCCCGGCTGCCTGCCCTCGCTACCTGGGCCGCGTTATCCGTAACGTCGACCTGAGCAAGCCAACCCCACTGTGGATGGTCGAACGCCTGCGCCGCAGCGACGTACGCAGCATCGACGCCGCCGTCGACATCACCAACTACGTGATGCTCGAACTCGGCCAGCCGATGCACGCCTTCGACCTGGCAGAAATCAACGGCGGCATCCGCGTGCGCATGGCCGAAGAAGGCGAAAAGCTCGTCCTGCTCGACGGCCAGGAAGTTGCCCTGCGTGCCGACACCCTGGTCATCGCCGACCACACCCGCGCCTTGGCCATCGCCGGCGTCATGGGTGGCGAGCACAGCGGTGTTAACACCGAAAAAACTCGTGACCTGTTCCTGGAAAGCGCCTTCTTCGAGCCGATTTCCGTCGCCGGTAAAGCCCGTTCCTACGGCCTGCACACCGATGCCTCGCACCGCTACGAGCGTGGCGTCGACTCGCAACTGGCCCGCGAAGCCATGGAGCGCGCCACCCAGCTGCTGCTAGACATCGTCGGCGGCGAAGCCGGCCCTGTGGTCGAAGCGGTTAGCGAACAGCACCTGCCACAAGTCGCCCCGGTCACCCTGCGCGCCGAACGCATCACCCAGATGCTTGGTATGGAAATGGACCCGGCTCAGGTCGAGCAGCTGCTCAACGCCCTGGAGCTGACCACGACCAAGAGCGGGGAAGGGCAGTGGACCGTCAGCGTGCCAAGCCACCGTTTCGACATCAGCCTGGAAGTGGACCTGATCGAAGAGCTGGCCCGCCTGTACGGCTACAACAACCTGCCGGTTCGTTACCCGCAAGCCCGCCTGGCCCCGCAAGGCAAGCCGGAAACCCGCGGTGACCTGCCGACCCTGCGCCGCCTGCTGGTTGCCCGCGGCTACCAGGAAGCCATCACCTACAGCTTCATCGACCCGAAACTATTCGAACTGTTCAGCCCGGGCGTAGAGCCGCTGCTGCTGGCCAACCCCATCTCCAGCGACATGGCCGCCATGCGCGCGTCCCTGTGGCCAGGCCTGGTCAAGGCACTGCAGCACAACCTGAACCGCCAGCAAGACCGCGTGCGCCTGTTCGAAAGCGGCCTGCGCTTCGTCGGCCAATTGGGTGACCTGCAGCAACAGCCAATGATTGCCGGCGTCATCACCGGCAGCCGCCTGCCAGAAGGATGGGCCAACGGCCGCGACGGCGTCGACTTCTTCGACGTCAAGGCCGACGTCGAAGCCCTGCTGGGCTACTCCGGCGCCCTGAGCGACTTCACCTTCAGCGCCGGCAAACATCCAGCCTTGCACCCGGGCCAGACCGCCGTCATCGAGCGCGACAGCAAGCTGGTCGGCTACCTCGGCGCTATCCATCCGGAGCTTGGCAAAGCCCTGGGCCTGGACCGCCCGGTGTTCCTGTTCGAGCTGGTGCTGGGCGACGTGGTCGAAGGCCGCCTGCCAAAATTCAGCGAGCTCTCCAAGTTCCCGGAAACCCGTCGTGACCTGGCTTTGATCGCAGGACGTGATGTTGCTTCTAGCGCGGTGCTTGAATTAATTCGTGACAATGCAGGCGAATGGCTCACAGACCTCAGGCTGTTTGATGTGTACCAAGGTAAAGGCATTGATCCTGATAGAAAAAGCCTTGCCGTTGGCTTGACCTGGCAGCATCCATCGCGCACTCTTAACGACGATGAGGTGAACACTACCCTGCAAAACATCCTCACCTCGCTCGAACAAAGGTTGAACACCACGTTAAGGAAATAACGGCATGGGTGCTCTGACGAAAGCTGAGATGGCCGAAAGGCTGTACGAGGAGCTGGGGCTTAACAAGCGTGAGGCCAAGGAGCTGGTCGAGCTGTTTTTCGAAGAAATTCGGCACGCACTTGAAGAGAACGAGCAGGTCAAGCTGTCCGGTTTCGGCAACTTCGACCTTCGCGACAAACGCCAGCGGCCGGGCCGCAACCCCAAGACTGGGGAAGAGATCCCGATCACCGCACGGCGCGTCGTCACCTTTCGTCCAGGGCAGAAGTTGAAGGCCCGGGTTGAGGCCTATGCTGGAACCAAGCCATAACGACGAACTGCCCCCCATACCGGGCAAACGCTACTTCACCATTGGTGAAGTGAGCGAGTTGTGTGCCGTAAAGCCACATGTGCTGCGGTATTGGGAGCAGGAGTTCGACCAGCTGAACCCTGTGAAGCGACGGGGGAACCGGCGGTATTACCAGCGCCAGGATGTGCTGATGATCCGCCAGATTCGTGCGTTGCTGTATGATCAGGGGTTCACCATTGGCGGGGCGCGGTTGAGGCTCTCCAGTGATGAGGCTAAAGATGAATCCAGCCAGTACAAGCAGTTGATTCGGCAGATGATTGTTGAGTTGGAGGATGTGCTGGTGGTTTTGAAGAAGTAAACCGGGTTTCTGTTGAGTGGAAAATTTTTTGAGAAAAAGCTTCCATTTATCAGAGGGTTAGGGTACATTCTTCAACGTTCTCGGCAATATTGAGAACATGCTTCAAAGCCCAGTCGGGGCGTAGCGCAGCCCGGTAGCGCACTTGCATGGGGTGCAAGGGGTCGAGTGTTCGAATCACTCCGTCCCGACCATTATTCCTGAGTAAAATCAGACACTTAAGCCGGTTAGCTCAACCGGCTTTTTTGTGCGCGCGCAAAACATGCGCAAAATAGGCGCAAAACTACCTGGCGAATTCGCCAATATCCAGGTCTGCTTCGACCTCGGACCAAACCACATCTTCGTGGCCTTTCTGATAGTTTCTGGTCATCCCTTCCGTGGTATGACCTGCGATCTTCTGACTGTCCTTGCCAGCTCGCTTGTAGAGATAAAGGGAAAGGGCGCGCACTTCATGAAACCCCGGCATCTCCTCTTCTTTGAGATCGCTATAGCAGCCGGCGGTATCCCTCGCATCCTTGAAGGCCCGAGTGAGAAATCTCTCGTCAACCTTCGTCCAATGATCCTTCCCTTCGCGTTTCTTCTTCCGCTCCGGGCGGCGGTGGACCAGGTAAGGAGACAGGATGTCGTCCCGACAGCGAGTGAGCACCTCGCTCAGTTGGTCGGTGACTTTTATCTTCAGCCAGCCAGCATCCGAAGCTTTCTCCGTCTTGTTCTGCACGACATACAGATAGCCATCGCGCACATCTTCGAACTTCATGTCGAGGATGTCGCCGCGCCGTTGCGCGGTAATTAACGCAAGATCGATGGCGTTTTGCAGCCAGCGCGGGGACTTATCGCGAATTGCTTTAAGGCCTTCTACAGTGTGCCGCTTGCGCTGCTTCTTCTCAATTTTTGGAATCGTGTTGGCCGCAGGGTTATCCGGGCACAGGCCTTTTGCGGCGGCATGGTTGAACAGATCGATCAGGATTGCGCGAGCTTGGTTGCTTGCCCTCGGGGTTAGCGGCTCAAGAAACTCGGCAATCATTCTGATGGTGATCTGGTCTATAGGCCGTTCGCTGAACGTGACCCTAATCTGCTTAAACCTGACCGCATACAGATCTAGCGTTGCCTTTGCGAGCTCCCGAGGGGGGAGCACATCGCGCTCATAAGTGATTAGGAATTCGCCCAAGGTCACGGTGCTCTCGCCAAGAACTTCTGCCACCAAGTCTCCCCCGCGTAGGAATGCGGTGTTGAGCTGCGCGGCTGCATCTATGGCTCGACCGCGGTCTGAGCCGAACTGAAACCACTTCCCATCGGTGGGGCGCCGATATCGATAGGTGCCCCGCCGAGCGTCGAAGTAGAGGTTCATGGGCAGGCCTTTATTGGCCTTGTTCCTTGGTCGAGGAACCATCACGCGACTCCTTTAAGCACCATATCAACCAGGTTGTTGCCGGTGGTTCGTTGGTAGGCGGCCCAGTCAACGTACCAAATGTTGCCTATCCGCTCGCCTGGGATCTTGCGGTTCCGGATGTGATTGCGAATTGCCTGTGAGCATAGCGGCGTGCCGTTCTCACCCCATTTCCGACGCTGAAATTCGCTGATCTTGATCAGTTCTTTCTTCATTGTGGTCTCCACGCCGCCGGTGGCGGCAGGTTGGTGGTTAGGCCAGCAGAACGTCGCGCACGACTTCCCAGAGTCGGGCTGCGGGCCATTGGTAACGGTCGAAGTCGGTGTCCGGCTGGACGCCGTAGCGGCAGGTGGAGTGGGCTCCGCGCGGGTATTCGTCGCGCTTCTGCATGATGGTGGCGACTCGGCCGTCGCCGCCTGGCTCGGTGCGGTGATAGTCATATGCGCCTGTCCGGTACTCGCCGCCCGCGTAAATCAGGTCGGTGCCTTGGTGAACCATGTCGGCCCGGCCATCTGGCGTCCAAGGTCGGCCGCCGCCCTGCTGGCGCTTGCCCTCATGCAGGTACATCACGAACTCGCCTTCGGCATGACGCAGAGGCTCATAGCGGTGGTTGATCTGTTCGCCGGTAAGCACCCGCGAGACGAAACTGAAGCGGTGATCGTGGATTGCCGAGTGCTCGAAGCAGCTACGGCGGGGCAGCTCTGGGTGCCAAACGTGCAGGCGCTGCTCGCCCTGCAGCTGCACCTGGACGAATCCCAGGCCGTGGAGCGTGATCTTGTCTGTCATCACATCGTCAATGATCATGGCAATAGCTCTCCATGCCCGCGCATGTCGGCGGGCTTGAGTAGTTGGGGAAGGGTTAGCGTTGGCGGTCGAAGAAGTTGCCGGCCTTGCGCTGGAAGGTCAGGTGAGCTCATTGGCGGGCTGCGTTCCCTGCCTGGACGAGTGAGGTGGCGTCGGTTGAGTAGCCGGCATGCAGGACTTCGTCACCTGCTGCACTGCTGAGTACGATCATGGCTGCCAGCGGCTCGCGCTCTACCTCGTTGCCCTCGATGTGCTGGGCGATTTCGCGGAACCAGTCGGCCAGCCGTTTGCGCTCGGCTTGGTTGGCCATCACCTGGTTGTTTTGGGCCCGGCGCTTCAGCGGAAACCTGAAGACTTCTGCGCTCATCGCGGCCCCCTGTAGATCAGGTGGGCCATGTAGGCGAGGGCGATCATGGCATCAGCTCCTTCGGCACCTGGACGGTATCGCCGAGGTTTGCGGCGACGACGGCCCGGCAGGCGGCAATTAGGGCTGTGCCGCCTGAATGCCAGAACGGCCTTCCGTCATCAGGTCGAGCCTGCCATCCAATCTCGTTGTTTGTGTCTATGACCGGCGGCGGCGACAGGTCTACGCGGAGCCGGTCAATAATCGGCCCACCCAGCGCCCAGTCTTCCCAGGGGTTGTAGCGCTTGGTGTGCTCGGTCACCGTGTAGCTGTAGCGAGCGAACACCCGCCATGGGTTGCCGTACTCTGGTGGGGCCAGGAACACGTCCAGACCCTCCGCCTTGCCGACAGCCCACCCCAGCGCCTCGCTGGAGAGGTCTGCCGTCTTCACTTCTTCAAGATGGTGATAAAAAGCGTTCACTAGTTGGCTCAAAGGTGATACCTCTCATCAATCCAGCGCCCAGGCGCCAGAGCGGGTGTAGGTTCGGGTTGTGTTTCGTGCGGGGAGAGCTGGCGCTCGTTGCCGGCCTGGACCTGGCAGACCTTGGTCTCGCGACCGACGAACATGCCCACGCAGAAAACCTGCACCAAGGTGAAGGCGCCGACGATGGCGCCCATGACGACCAGATGGCGCTTCATGGCTTCGACTCGCGGCGAGCCCACCAGCACACAGGGCCGTCGTCGGTGTCGTGAATGGCCAGGCAGAACCAGCCATCGCCATCTGGCTTGCTGGGTTCCCAGTAGCCGCAATGCGGCTCATCGGATGCGAAGTACCGATCAGCGATCTCCTCCGGTGCGTCGGTCTCCAGGTGGAACATGACGAGCTGCAGGCCCTGCTGAGCGACCCAGGCCTTGCACTTCTCGCCGTCGCCCTCGTCGAAGTCGGGCAGGTCGGGATGCTGGAACATTCCGTACTCATCGCGCTCAACCGGCTGCGGCTGGATCAGCTTGATTTCTTCAGGCATGAAGATTCCTTGGCCGCCATATCGCGGCAGTGAATAGAGGGGAGAGGGGTTACAGCGAAAAGAGTACGGAAGTACTCCTTCAGGGTTCGTCGTACTCAGCCGGGGGCGTGTGCACGACGCCGATTAACTTCGGGTCGTGGGCTGGCGGGCTCGGCTCTACGCTGGCGGATAGGGCCGCACGGGCTATGCGGCTCATGTGCGTTGCGTGGTAGTTGATGCTGTCTCCAGGAATGCTGGCGATTTTACGCAGCAGCGCATTCCGCTCGGCCAGCTTTTGCTCAGCCATTCTCTGCATCATCACCGCCGCCGTTTTATCCTGATTTGCACGTTTGACCTCAGCGCGCAGCCGCTCAACCTCGACGGTATCGAACATCGGCCCGAACGGCGTGATGGTCTTGCCGCTAGCCGCCGCATCCCTCTCTGCCTCTTCTTTGGTCCACCAGAAGGCAGTACCAACCATCCAGGCTATTGGCTCGGGGTGGGGCTGCGGGGCTGGCGCAGCTGCAAGGTGGTGCCAGCTCTCGATCTCGAACTCTGCTGGTCGCAGGCCAAGGCGGGTGCCGTCCTCCATTACCGCTGTGACGGCGCCGTGGCTATTCGTCCACACGGGATAGGTTTGACCTGACTTAGCCACTGGCGCATCGCCCTTGATGTAGGAGAGCCCGATGCCAGGCATTGGGTCGGCGTTGACGGTCTTCAACATCCGGACCGTGCGCGGCACTCGATCGCCGAAAGGGTAGCTGCTGCTGCGCTTGTGGAGTGCGGGACAATCGATTGTAGTTTCTGTGGGCATTGAGTACGTCTCGCGGCTATAGTTGAAACTCGTTAATCTGAGGCAAACTAGAGTGAAATTGGACTTTGTATATGGTGTGGGTTGCACCCTGTTATTTGCTGTCGGTGTGCTGATCTCGCCTGTTCTGATTAAAGGTGACTCCAGTGCTTTCTTTAACGCAATCGGCTCTATCGCTAATGTTGCAACGGCAATAGTTGCATTTGCTGCATTGAGAGCGTGGAAGCCGCAATTTCGGCAAGCAAAGGTCTCGGCCGCCTTGGATGAGCTTGCAGTTGCTGCAGATGAGCTTAAGGTTATCAAAAGTCATCTGTCTGATATGTATAATTATTACAGGTCAAAGTTTGGTAAAGATGATAGGGGGTTGCTTGCAGAGCATGAGGGCAAATTCCTTGAGTCAGGTAGTCAATGGCATGAAGCCTATGCTCGCTATTCCCAGGCGTTGAAAACTGTTCGTATATACTTGTCCGGTCGCCAAGAGGCCGAGCGGCTCGACTCTCTTGAGGATATAATGAGGATTTATTTGATAGAGAATGTTGGCTTTCTGAATGTTGTTGATAGCAATCCCCCAGGGTCTGCCGAGGTCGGGCTGCGACTTGGCGAGATGAGCGTAAAGCTCCAGGGGGCGCTAGCAGATATTAATGAAGCAATTCTGGAATTAAGAAAAAGTGCTGCCTCGTTCAAATTAAGGTAATCACCTTTTTGAAAGGTGAAGGCGCCGCAGTTGGCGCGCATTGTTCTGCTGAGCTATCAATTCATGGTCGACTCGACCTGATGGAGGTCGCCATGACACTGAAAAGCGATACCGAGGCCCTTGCCTCGATAGAGGAAGAGGCAGAAGCGATGCTGAAAAAGATCGGGTTGCCGGATGACCACCTCAAGAAGGACATGGTCATCTGCCTGCGGCAGATCATTGCGATTGCGCGCTACCGGAAAGGCCTGGGCGCCAACCCTGTCATTGAATAGGGGAGGGCGCTGGCGGGCAGCGCAGGAGGGTCAGGCTCGATTCAGGAATTCCTGGCACCTGCAGTTGAGGTTCGAGCAGTGGCTTTGGCCAACCCAGTCAGGCATTCGGTCGCCTTTATATCGCACCTGCGTGGAGTGGATGAATCCGCTTCGATGCACATCCCTGATGAATCTCTGGCGATCAGCCTGGTTGTCCGAGCGCTCAGGCTGATCCCATCTGCTCATAACGATGCGTCCGCACTCTGTCTTTCCGTGGTCCATGCAGCCCATTGGGGTCTGGTTATCGCTCATGGTTTTCTCCATGCATGCACCGGCTTGGCCGGTGTTGTACCTGATAGTGGCAATTTAATGGCATTTGGGTTATTCATTGTAATACCAGTCAACGAGATGAATACCCGATGGACCGCGAGCCAACAAACCAGGAAATCGCAGCAGCTCTCGGCATTGATGAGGATCAGGTTGATAAGTACCGCCAGGAGGCTGTGCTGCTGGGCGACGGATCTTGGCTTGTCCACTTTTCCTACGACATGCCGAGAGAGCTTCGGCACAGCTTCACCGGTAGCTTTACGGCGATTGTTGCGTGCGTTGAATCTTGTGTTGACGGGCGCGCAGTCGACTGAGGCTGGCTGGCAGCGAAGGACAGTCAGGAGGCTATCGGGAACTGTTTGGCAAGGGCCTGCTGAACTGCTGCGATGATGCGGCAGAGGTAGTCCCAGTCAGGGTTGCGCTCCATGGCGTCGGCCGGCAGGTTCCACCAGTCGTCACCGAATACGCGGTGCAGGAACTCGCGGTGGGCGCCGCCGCACTCATCGAGCGAGCTGGTGTGTCGAACATCCTCAGCCTCGTCGAGCAGGCTTCGGGCATCTTCTGCGTCCAGATCCCGGTCACGCCGCATTTGCACGATCACCTTCCGCGCTTTGTCGGCCAGCGCTTCAGCGCTGAACCGGCGAGAACTCAGCGACCGGTCGAAGTAGCCGATGATGTAGGCGTCGTGCAGCTTGCAGAAGAACTGGCCGATGGTCAGGCCATCCCACATACCGCCCCAGTAGGCGTGCCAGGTCTTGTCGTAGCAGCTGACGGTGATCTTGCCCTTGCAAGGCTCGAAGTCTTCGAGGTAGACGCTGATTGGGTCCAGGCCTTCGGCCCCGGTGATCAGCAGCTTGGTGACGGTCGATGTCTCGATGTTCATGGCTCTGTCCATGCATGCGCCGCCCTCCGTGGCCGGATGCGGCATGGTGTTGGTATGAGAGTTGCTCTACCCCTCAAACACTAAGAATTTGGGGGAATGCCGTAATGACCCAGGGCGACTTTCGCTACATGGTCTTCGTGGTAGTAGCTGTGGTGGTGCTTACGATTGTGGGGGCATGGGTGTTTCTTGAATCTATTAGCTGAGCCCGCCTTTGGGCCATTGCACACCCAGAACCGGGCTAGATGCGGAAGGGTGAGGGGCCGGATTCTTGTGAGCTGCTAGCATTCTTCAAGCATCGAAGTTAAACAGGGCGGCAGACCATGAGCAGGACCGACCGGCTTGACAGTTTTTCGATTAGTTGCCCGCGATGCGGAAAATCGCCATTTGACCTCTCCGATTCGAGCGCTACGACCTTTGGAGACCTTGTGGGGTGTAGATGTCGAGGGTGTGATCACGAATTCACAGGAGATGATATTCGGACTGCCTTGAAGTCTGCCGCGGACACTCTTCGGGAAGACCGACTTGGCAATCACGAGCGCCCATAGGGGCGATCAGCTCATCCCCTGGATCTTGCTGAATCATCAGCATGCTCTTCCGGTTGAAAATCAGCGCCACAGGTGAAAATTTGCATGCTGTGGCGCTGAATATAGTCACTTAGCGTCGAAGGTGCCTAAGGACAGTTTCGCGGCTGTGCCGACCTTGGCGTCGAGTACTGCCTTGAATTCCTGCGCAATGGCCTCGCGCTGTGCTTCTTCACCGATCCAGCGCAGTTTCAGCACCGGTTGCGCGCCGCCGGTGATGACCGACACGCGCAGGCGGATCACTTGCTCGCCCAGGCCCTCGAACGGAATGACCTTGAAGTCCAGCCAGGCCGGTAGGGTTTCTTTACTGCTGGCCTCGATCTGGTCCATGGTGCTGCGGCTGGCGCGGGTTTCACCTACGGCGTGGTCGCTCTCGGACGATGCCTTCACGGTGATGGTGCGAACTGCGGCGATCGCTTTGGCGATGCTCATGGTCTGACCATTCTCATCGGTGGCCGACAGGTGCTGGTTCCAGTCTTCGATCCAGTCGCTCATGGCCTTCTGCACCAAGCTCTGGCCGCACACTGCCTGAACGGCGGCGAACGCAGCGGAAGCCTTTAGACGCAGCACGGCGCGATCATCAGCGTGGCCCGGATCGTCTGCGGTACCGATGTTGAATAGCACTATGCAGCTCATGTTGTCCTGGTCGATGAAGCCGCGGGCGGCTGGCGCGGCGCGCTCGACAACATAGGCGCTGTAATCGGCCAGCGAGTGGGTGGAGTAGGTACCACGGAAGCGGTTGCGGCCGGCCTGGTAACGTTCCAGGTCAACCACGTTGAAGTTCTGCGGGACAACGGCAACCTCGCCGAGAGCCGGCAGCTTGATGCCAGCTGCAGCGACGGCGTTTTCTTGGATCAGTTCGAGAGCTTCTTTGCTGAGGGACATGCGCTTTTCCTTGTATGTGCAGTGAGTTACGAGCGTGGGTGTACAGGTGCTTCGTCACGGGTGAAGAGCTGGTCGTGTTTTTCGGGGAACAGAGAGATGTTGCCGCCGGTACCGACGTACATCGGCGTGTCGAGGCTGGTGTTCTCGCTGCGCGTGCCGCGCTTGGTAGGCACCTTGTAGTCGAGCTTGTGCTTGATCTTCACCTGGTGGGAGTCGCCGATCTGGCTGAAGTCCAAGGTGATGGTGATCTTTCCGGCTTTGCCGTGATCGACAACGCCCGCGGCTACCTCGGAGAGGGCGTGGCCAATCTGGCTGGCAAAGGCGCCGCCATTGAGCTCCTGCAGGAACTCGGTGGTGTCAGTGGGCTTGGACATTGCTGCGTCTCCTGGTGAACGATGCCGCTTGGCGGCAGATTGATGTGTTGCTGGCGCCGGCCGTGCCGGACGCGCGCGGTGATGCGGTTCATGCGTTTCTCTTCGCTCGCTTCTCGGCAGTAGTCGGGAAGTCGATTTCAAACTCTCGGATCAGTCGGCCGAGCTGCTTGAAGGAAATGTTCAGCTCACGCACAACGTCTGCCCTGGACATTCCGACATTGCGGTAGGCGACGATCTTTTCTGCCTTCGACCTGTCTTCAACGGGGTCGCTGAGCTTTTTGCCCAGGTTGCTTTTCCCGTAGTTGGGGTCGCGCTGGAATTTGAAGTTGCCTTGTGAAGCGGCGCGAACGAGAGTCGCCTGGACGAGGCCGGTGTGAGCCATGGCCTCCTTGTAAGTCATGGTCTTTGCCAGCTCGCGGAGTTCATCGAGCTTTTTCAGGCGCGCAGTCACCCGTTTGTTGGGTGGGGCGGCTACCGATGCACGCTTTGGCTCAAGGTCGCGATGAGGCCGGTGTGGCACGTACTCGAACCCGGGCAGGGTTTCAACGGAGCCACCGCTGCCGAAGAAGTTGTCGATGCTGGCATTGAGCTGAGCCAGAATCTGGTCGCGGCTGTTCGATTGTCCGATCATTGCAGGCCATCTCTTTTGCTCGCTGCGCCTGCCTCCATCACATCCACAAAACGCATGGCCGTTCGGTAGCTGAAGGCGAAGCCTTGGACGGCGCCGGTGGCGATCTCCACCACATCCCACGTTGAGCCCTTGCCGCATGCCTGATAGCGCGGCGCTGTTTGGCTGACCTTGGCATGGGCCTCGGCCCTGACTGACTTGCTGCGCTCGAGCAGGGCCGCGAGCACGGCAAGCTTCTGCTCGAAAGCAGGGTGCATTGCTGTCTGCATGGTTGATCCTCGGGTGGTCAGGCGTGGAGTTCCAAGGCTTCGGCCTTGCGAACGATTCGAACTTGGGCGGTGCGGCGCTCCGGGGCGCGTCGATCGCGGCGCATGGGGTCGCTGTCGTCGATCACCGCATGCATGGCGATGAGGCCGGCGAGGGCGATGCAAAGCGGGCTGATGATCTGCTGGCGCATGGCCTTGGTGACCGCCTCGATGCGGCGGCCGGCTTCCAGCTTGAACAGCGCGGCCTCGATGCGGTTGGCCACCGTGCCCGGGCTGACCGCCATCTGGCGGGCGATTTCTTTGGTGGTGAGGCCTTGGGCCACCCACAACAGTGCTTCGAGCTCACGGGGAGCCAGCGCCTTGCCGAGCTGGCCAATCCATGAGCCGCAAGTGATCGTTTCCATGAAGAGTCCTCGGTGGGCTGCATTGGTCGTGACGCTCGCTGCCGTCTACCTCCCGGACCAGGGGAGGGCGAACGCCACGACCGATGCAGCCTGGTGATGGGGAACCAGGTGATCGGGCCGTCTTTCGGGCTTTCAGAGAATCAAATGACTGCCGCCAGAGTGCGGGTGCCATCGGCGTGCTGTGTAGCGATGTGCATGCTGATGTGATGCGGGGCGCTTCGCTGAATCGCTACGGCGGCCTTGGTGAAGCGCTCGTCGAAAGCGCCTCCACCATCAGGCAAATGAGAGGTGCAGGTCAGGCGGGAGCAGTCTTCGCCGTTCGGGCCTTCGCCGTCGTGGGCGATGTTGAAGCTGGCGATCATTGCAATGCCGTGCTCACGGCAAATGCCAATGATCTTCTGCATCAGCGGGCTGATTTGCTCGTCGTAGATTTCTTCTTTGTTCACGGTGATGCCCTCGGGTTGATTTCCCGTCTGGCCCTGTCGCCAAGGCCAGCCAGTGAAATCGAAGTGATCCAGGCGCCCATCGCTCTCTGGGCTGCGCGCTTCCCCGCATTGGCATGCGCGCCACTTGGTTACCTGAACCCAGCTCACTGCATGAGGCAGCTGCTGCCCTCATGTGCCGCTGAGGGTGACGGGAGTCGAGTTGTGTAAAGAGCGGCGGCCGGTGCGGGCCTCTGCAGTCCCTCGTGAGTGACTGCTTGAGGTGAATTTAGAAAACTAAACGGATCGCGTCAAGATTTAATTTAGAAAACTAAACAGGCAAGGCGAGTGGACGCCTCTGCAGACCGCGCAATGTCAAGACTTCCGACTCTGTAGGAGATCGGCTAATCTTGCGTGGTCCCTGTATGAATATACAGTTAGTGGAGTGTCAGATGGCAAGGCCCCAGAAGCAGCAGGAAAGAGCGGTTATGTCGGATGTGGAGCGCCTGGGTCTTCGGGTGTCATCGATGATCAATCACCCGATCGCGCAGCAGCAGCGATGGGTCGTGATTCACCGCCTGGACACCGACGGTGACCGGGAGTGGGAAGAGGTGATGGGGGTTCTCAAGGAAACTGACGGGATAGAAATGGAATTCAACGAGGAGGATGCCTCGGTTACGCTGCGTTGGGAGGCATTCTCGGATGATGACCCTCGAGCGCAGAACCAGGATGAGTTCGTCGCGATCGAGGAGCCGGCGCCGTTCTAAGCGCGCAACAAAAAGCCCGCGCTATGCGGGCTTCCTGGGATAGGTCACGCCTTCTTGGCGTTCCATATCAGCAAAACCTTCGCGTGCACCGTAACGTCATCGATCCGCGCGGTCTGGTTCTCGTAGTGCTTGTTGTCCGATATCAGGCGGAAGTGGTCCTCATCGAGGCGCATCAGGCGCTTGATATACAGCTCTTGGTGCCAGGTGATCACGTAGATACCTTCACCGATGAACTCGTTGATCCCGCGATCGACAATGACCAGGTCCTTGTCGTTGATCGTGCCTTCCATGCTCTGGCCCCAGCCGGTAATCATCGCCAGTGCCGAGGGAGCGGTGTAGGTGACGCCTTTCTCGCGCAGTACCTCCTCGCGCACTACCAGGTTACGAACGGCCTCGTTGTAGTCGGCCGGCACCTGGCCGTGGCCCATGGCTGCCCGAACGTCGTACTGAGGGATGAGGATCTCTTCCTGGGTGGGTTTGAGGCTCGAGTAGGCAGCAGGCAGGTACTCCTGGCCCTGATCCGGGCTATCAGCCTCAGCCGCGGCTGCCATCATCACCTCGCGTGCCTTTTCGGAAAGGTTCTTCCCGGCCTTGGAGGCCAGCATCTGCGCAACCAGTTCTGCAGTAGTCAATGAAGAGCTGGCAAATGATGACTGGTCAGTAGCCTGGCCAGTACCGTCCGACAGCCATTGTGCTGAGCACTCTAGCGCTTTTGCCAAGGCGAGCAGGTTTTTGCCCTTGGCGCCGTTCGTTCCGTTGATCCAGAAACTCACGGTTGCCTTGGACACGCCAGACAGTTTGCTGAGGTCGGTGGAACTGAGGTTCAGCTCCTTCATGCGCGCGATAACGCGGTCTTTGAATTCCATATTTAGGATTCTAAACCTTTAGAAGTTTAGATAACTTGTCTTGTTGTGTTAAGAACTCTAAACTCGTCGAAGACATCGGAGAGACATCAATGACCTTTGACGAAGCCCTGAACCATTTCCGAACCGGCCGCGCCATTGGTGAAGCTCTCGGCGTTTCCAGTAGCCGTGTGTCCCAGTGCCGGGCGGCTGGTGGTTTCTCCTACCCAATGCAATGCGTTTTGGAGAAGGAGTCAGGCGGGAAGCTGGTCGCTAGACGACAAGACGTTCCACGCGTCGACTCTCTGAAAAGCGCCGTTTGACGGTAGGAATTATGCGAAACCTGGCATTGCGCCAGTAGATGACTGAAACACCTGCGAATCCATCCAGTACCGGGATCGCAGACGAAAAAAAACCGCCTGGCGGGGCGGCTTTCTCTACAGCATTAGAACGGGTTAAAGCATGACAAACATCGTCCCACTTGACAAGTCCAGGGGGTTTACCCGGATGGACAACCAGCTCATGGATGGCCTGCTGGCTATCGATCTCCCGGCCCGGGAGATGAAGATTGTGCTGTATGTGGCCAAGGCCACCATCAACTACGGCGCGGGCGCTCAGCGCATCCCGGCGACCGACATCGCGAAAGCCATCAATGCCCACCCTGACACCGTATCCAAGGCGGTTTCTAGTCTGCTGCGTCGTCGGGTTCTGTTCCGCGAGGGCGGTGCACGGGGTGACATCGGCGTGAATGACCCGAAAGACTGGGTCTATGTGGCTGAGCCGAAACAGACCAAAACAGCCGACTCGGCTGAAGTGGTCCGAATCGGCGACGAGTCGAAACAGACCAAAACCGCCGACTGCCTTCTTTATTTTAAGAATCTAACCCCCTATGTATTTCTTCCTTCGGAAGAAAATACATGCCCCCCCAGCGATGAGCAGCCGGCTCCGGCCAAAGCTGATCGCAAAGCACCGTTCGGGAAGGCCGCCATGCTGGCTGACAACCCTCACGGCCTGGATGAATCGCTGATCGCTGACTACCTGACTGTCCGCAAGGCTGCCAAGGCCCCAGTGACCGCCCGGATTTGGGCGGGGCTGAACGTCAAACTGGAGCAGTGCAAGGCCTTCGGCATCCAGCCAGCCCAAGCCCTGGAAGTCGCCGTCGAGAATGGATGGCGCGGCTTCGAGGTGGAGTGGGTCACCAAGCGCATCAGCGCCCAGCTGCCGCCACAGGCAAAACCTCACAGCCGTCACCACGGCTTCGACGACCGCGACTACACCGCCGGCCTGGCCGCGCGAGAGGACGGCACCTATGCGATCTGAATCGGTGATCACCATGTCCGAGGTCCGAAACGCCGCGGGCTTCCGCGTCCAGCCCGCGCACTGCGAGCATCACGGCGACTTCGAGCAGCGTGTAACCATGCTGATGGGCCGAGAAATCGTCGGGCGATGCCCTGTGTGCGAGAAAGTGGCCGTTGCCGAGCGCGAAGCCAAGCAGCTGGCGGAGGACACCCGCCTGAAGCGTGAGGCCATGACCCGCAAGCTGGGTTCGGCGCTGATCCCCAAACGCTTTGCCGACCGCACCCTGGCGAACTACCGCGTTGAGCACGAAGGGCAGCGCAAGGCCTTGGCCTACTGCACTCGCTACGTGGCGGCGTTCGAGGAAATCGAGCGCACCGGCCGCTGCCTGATGCTGCTTGGCAAGGTCGGTACCGGCAAGACGCACCTGGGCGCCGGGATGGCCAACGAGCTGATGCGCAACACCTCGGCAACGGCCGTGTACCGGACGGTGGGCGCCGTCCTGCAATCCATACGAGCCACGTACGACCGCCACAGCGAACAGTCCGAAGCCGACATCCTGTCCAGCCTGATCGAACCTTCGCTGCTGGTGCTGGACGAGGTCGGGGTCAGCAAGGAGCAGCCGAGCGAATTCGAGCTGACCACCCTGTTTTCGATCATCAACGGGCGCTACGAGCAGATGCGCCCCACGGTGGTGATTTCCAACCTGGAGCCAGCCCAGCTTCGCCATGCCATGGGCGAGCGTTGCTATGACCGCCTGCGTGAGGGTGGCGGGGTGGTGGTGCCTTTCGAGTGGGAATCTCACCGTGGCAAGGAGGAGTTCTGACCATGCGGCAAACCAAGCTGACCAAGGCCGCGCGCGGCAGGGATTGCCAGGTGCGCATTCCGGGCGTGTGCAACGGCAACCCCGAGACCACCGTCCTGGCACACTACCGGCTGGCCGGCACCTGCGGAGTCGGCAAGAAGCCGCACGACCTGCAGGGCGCGTGGTGCTGCAGCGCCTGCCATGACGCTTGCGACGGGCGCAGCAAGGCCGTCGACCGCGATACCGCCCGCCAGTACCACGCCGAGGGCGTCATGCGCACCCAGGCGCTGCTGCTGAACGAGGGGGTGCTGATCGCATGAATGCTCCTGCCCTTCGCCCGTTCAAGGCCAAGCCGGCCCGCGCCAAGCCCATCGACCGGGAAGGGCAGGAGCAGGCTGCGCTGATGCAGGAGCTGCAACTGCGCTACCCGCAGGCGTACAAACTGATCTACCACGTGCCAAACGGCGGGCACCGGGTCAAGGCCGTGGCCGCCAAGCTGAAGGGGCAGGGGGTGAAGGCTGGCGTGCCTGACCTGGTGCTGCCGATGGCGCGGGGCGGCTACTTCGGCCTGTACATCGAGTTCAAGGCCATGCCGCCGTTCGATGCGCCGGTGTCGCCCAGCCAGGATGCCTACCTGCAAGCGCTCGCCGCCCAGGGCTACCTGGCCATCGTGTGCCGGGGCAACATCGACGCGGTCGAAGCCATCCGATCCTACCTGCTGCAGCCTGCCACGGTGGCTGCATGAGCGCGACCCGGGAAGTGAAACTGAGCGAAGCGGAGGTGCGCCGGCAGGCCGCCGACAAGTCGGTGCGCGACCTGCGCGACCCACGGCACCCTGGCCTGTACCTGCGCTTCTGGAGCAACCGCGAGAGGGGAACCTGGCACCTGGTGCGCGGCAAGAAGTGGGTGCCGGTCGCCCGGTGGCCCGAGCTGAGCGTGGCGGCGGTGATTGCCGAACTGCCAGCGCTGCGTCAGCGCATGCTGCGCGACCCGGCTACCGCGCCGGTGGTGTCGGGCATGGTCACCGTGGGCCAACTGCTGGACTGGTACGGCGACCGCATGGCCCGCGACCGCTCGCTGTCGGCAAAGCGCAAGGCCGGCGCTCGGTCTGCCATTGCCCAGCACCTGAAGCCGCGCCTGGATGACCTGGCCATCGTCGATGTGAACGCCGACACGCTCGACAAGCTCCTGATGTGGCCGTGCCAGGCCGAAGTGTCGCTGTCGTATCTGCGGCAGATGTTCGCGCTGCTGCTGACCGCCTTCCGCCAGGCCCTGCAGCTTGGGCTGATCGACCGCAACCCCATGGCTGGCATGCGCTTCAACGACTTCACCAAGGCCCGCATCCTGCCCAAGGCAGCACGACTGCGTGGCGTGCAGTTGCCCGAGCTGATGCGGCAGTTGGCCCAGGCCTTCGAGCAGGAGCCCGGCGACGCCATGCTGGCCCTGATGATGCTGGCCCATGGCACCCGGATCGGCGAGACCCGCATGGCGCGCTGGAGCGAGATCTCCCTGGCCGCTGCCGAATGGTTCATCCCGGCGGCGAACACCAAGACCCGCACCGAGCACCGACTGCCACTGACCGCCCAGGTGGCGTCGCTGCTGACCCGGTACCGGACAATCCAGCAGGCCCGGGGCTATGAGGGCGTGTACCTGTTCCCGAACCGCCGCGGGCTGCCGCTGAGCGAAACCCAGGCGAGCATGGTGTTCACCCGCCTGGGGCAGGGCGAGTGGACCAGCCACGACCTGCGCAAGGTGTCCCGCACCACCTGGACCGACCTCGGTATCGACGGCCACATCGGCGAGATGCTGCTGAACCACACGCTGGGCAAGATCGCCAGCACCTACATCCATACCCAGGCTATGCAGCAACGCCGGGCAGCCCTGGAGAAGTGGCACGCCTGGTTAGACGGCATTGGCTTTGGTGCCATTCACGGCCTTACCAAGGCCTTATCCGAAATTTCACAGAATTCGGCCCAGCCAGCGGAACACAAGGCGTCCAGCGACCTTACCGCATTTGTAATTAGCGAGGATTCAAAGTGACAGGGAAGAGCCATGGCCCTGCCTTCAAGAAGGCTGTGATCAGGTTGGCTCAGTGCCCTTTGTGCCGTGGGAGAGCGGTAACTCAGGGTGTGTTTCACGAACTGCCATGCGACCACTGCAACGCCTCGGGCTTTGTAGCGGCAGCAACCGGAGAAGCCCTGCCCCTAGATGAACTGGTGACCCAGCTCAGCATGAGGCTACGGGCAGCGCTTCGGCAGATCGAGCAGTTGAAGAACCCTCAGGCATCCGGGCCTGAGGCTACATATCAGGGAAGCAACCGGCGCGGCGCCGGCGGCACCAACTACACCGGGGATTGAGGGGGAAAGACCATGGTTTACAGCAGCGTTTCGGGTGCAGTCGTTGCCGCTCTGGCGGCGGGCGAGAAGGGTTCGGCGAAGGCCCAGGCTTGGCAGAAGCTGTACAAATCGGCTGAAGAGGAGGGTGGGTGCTTGGCCTCACTGGGTGGGCGGTCGGACGGCATCGATCGCACCCAGGTCGATTACTGGCTGTCGGCGCGCTTGCATCACATGCTCAAGGGGCGGCACTGGGATGCCCTGGTAGCAAAATACAGCACCAATAAGGCGAAAAAGGTGCAGGCGATCACGCTGATCCGACCACTGATCGCGAGCCCGGCACCGGCACTGTTCATCTACAAGGCAGTGACAGCCTGGGCCATCCCAAAGCTCAAGGGCACACGCCGGAAAGCGCCGCAGCCTGTCTCGGTCGAGATCCCGCTGGACGCATCGGCTTGGCGTGTTGCAGTCACTGTGGTTGCTGCCGTGGCTGCCGGCAAGGCAGCCAAGAAGCGTGTCGAAGCGCTCGAAGAGGATGTGATCATCCTGCCGGACAGCTTCTATGACATGAATACCTGGGATCTCGATGCCACGCCGGAGTCGACGCGCCGTCGCTGGAGGCTTGAGATTAACGAGAAGCTCGACGGGATGATCGACGACGCGCTGGCAGAGGTGCGGGTGATATTGGAGGCCGAAGGTCTGCTGAATAAAGAGGCTGCATGATTGCCTGTTGACATCAGTGAGCGACTGAGCGAAATTATCTCCATCCTGTCATTCCTGCGCACGTTGAGGACTGACCCAAGAAGCCCAGCCATAGTGCTGGGCTTTTTCGTGGTCAAGCTGATAGCAAAATGATGTCTGGAAATGTAGAGTCCTTTCGCACTGAGAAAGGAGTCTGCTGTGAACGATATCGTTGTCTCTTTACCGCTCGCGTTCTACTTTGATACCAAGACGCCTGTACCTATCCCTGAAATCATCAAGTCCCTTGATGGCCTAGATAAGCTGGCGAAATCGTTACCAAGATTCTTCACTGAGCTCAGCGGCGCGAAAATCGACGGTGTCGAGCTTAAGGTCGAGCGGATTGAGACAGGTAGCCTCAAAGAAAACTTCGAATGCCTCTTGATGTTCCTGACAGAGGCAGAGAAGGAAAAATTCAAGGTATGGCTTCAGGGGACGAAGATGGGGACGGGGCTGCGGTATGTGGCTTGTGCTGGTGTGGTAGCGGCCGCCTTGACCATGGTGGCTGTAGGAGCGGTTGCGGCCTACGACAGCTTCACTGGTGGTAATACTCCATCGATCCAAGCCAACAACAATACGATCATTAACATCGGCGCCGACGCCCTTTCTGTCTCGGAAGACCAGCTGAAGAAAGCGATCGACGCGGCTTTGTCCAAAGACAAGAAAAAAGCAGTTGCTGCTGCCATGAACTTCATTGCCCCAGCCGGTACTGAGAACGGCGGAACCCTATACGCGGGTGACAAGGGCGCGGAGTTGAACGTTTCCGTCGAAATGGCGCGTGACACTCCGCAGGCTCCGGATTTCAAAGTTAAGGACCAGGTGCTGGCTTACGAGCGGGTTCCCGTCTCAATCAGGGCGCTTGATCGCGATAAGGAAGACACCGGCTGGTGGGTCGTGCTACCGACCATATCTGCTGAGAAAAGGCTCCGGATGACTTTTGCTGATGATGCCGATACCGCTAAAGCTAAAACTGAGTCCGAGATCGTAGCTGACGTGCTGGTCACCTACAGCCAAGACTTCAGCCAAGGGACTTTAGTGCCGAAGGGCGTCGAGATTCAGAAAATTTACTAGCGGTACCTAGTTTCACCAACAAGCCCTGGCAATTGTCAGGGCTTTTTCATTTGTGCTCCCCGCAACGGGAGGAACCGAGATGGCCCATATGCCAGAGAAAGACCCATCCTTCTGGGTGCTTGTACTAACAGCCCTAAGAGAGAACGGCCTGGCGATGGGCCTGACATTCGCCCTGACCTGGTTGCGTATTCAATACGATGGCCAAGAAACTCGCCCAGTCCGGCAGCTGATTGAGGCCACTCTTGGCGCGTTGATCGTGATGGTGGTCGGTCTGACCGTGAAGGAATTCGGCCTCAGCATCGCTTGGTCGTTCGCCACCGCTGGCTTTGTCGGCGTGCTTGGCGTTGAGCAGGCTCGCCAGCTTGGCAGGCGCTGGGCGGAACGGAAGGTCGACGGCTGATGGCCAGGCTCAAGACACTCGGTTCTCGCATCAAGGAGAGCACAGGCTCAAGGATCAAGGCGGTGACGCCCGGCAGCTGGCGTAGCGGAATGACCAGCTCCCAGCGTGGTTACGACTACAAGTGGCAGAAGGCGCGGGAGCAGTACCTCAATGACAACCCGCTATGCGTCTACTGCGAGCGGAACGGCCGCACAACTGCGGCCAGGGTTGTCGACCACATCGTTGCTCACCGTGGAGACATGGTTCTCTTCTGGGATCAGACCAACTGGCAGAGCCTCTGCAAGCCTTGCCACGACTCCGTCAAGCAGGCCGAGGAGGCGGCTGGCCTGGGTGGCTGACACGTCAGTGGATCGCCGAAACTCAATGCGGTGATCAAGAGGCACGCCAGTGACGTGCCGCGAAAGGGGTAGGGGGGCAAAAGCTTGGGATTCTCATTTAGCTAGACCGCCACCGACCCCACGTACACATTTTTTCCCGTTTCAGGAAAAGTTAACCATGGCTTTAACCGACAAGAAGCGGCGGTTTGTTGACGCTTTGCTGTCGGGGGCCACAAATCGTGAGGCGGCGATTGCTGCCAGATATTCCGAGAAGACCGCGTCGCAAGCGGGCTCCAAGCTAGCCAAGGATCCCGACGTGCTCGCAGAGGTCGGGCGACGCCTGAAGCAAAAGCAGGCAAACAGCACCGAAGTTAAACCTGCGCGAAAAGTTAAAGCTGAACAGCCGGAATTCGAGCAGCCCGGCGAGGTATCTCTCACAGAGACCGACGACCCGCGAGCCTTCCTTACTGAGCTGATGAACGCCGAAGGCGCCGACATGCGTATGCGACTGGAAGCGGCCAAGACGCTAATGCCTTATGTACACGGCAAGGTCGCCGACCAGGGCAAGAAAGAGCAGAAGGCCGAGGCCGCCAAACAGGTCGGTAAAGGCAAGTACTCCCAAGGCAAGCCACCCCTCTCCGTAGTGAAGAATTGACTTATGCAATGGACAACGGCCTGCCCGGATTGGTGGAGGTGCCTGGCTGCGGGCGAATCAATCATCCCTGAGCCGCTGTTTCCAGACGAAGCTGAAGCCGGCCTCGATGTGTTCAAGGGGCTGAAGATCGTCGATGCCCCGGGCAGCCCCACCATTGAGGCCGCCTGCGCACCTTGGGTCTTGGCGTTCGCCGGGGCCATCTTCGGCAGCTACAACAGCGAGACCGGCGAGCGCCTCATCCGGGAAGTGATGCTGTGCATTCCCAAGAAAAACAGTAAATCTACGATCGCTGCAGGGATCATGCTGACGGCGCTGATCCGCAACTGGCGTCTTTCGGCTGAATTCATCATCTTGGCGCCGACCAAGGAGATTGCCGATAACTCGTTCATCCCGGCCAAGGACATGGTCAACAATGACGATGAGCTGAAAGCGCTGCTGCATGTCCAGCCGCACCTGCGGCTGATCACTCATCGCGAGACCGGCGCCACCTTGAAGGTGGTGGCTGCGGATAGCGACGTGGTTGGCGGCAAGAAGGCGGTCGGCGTCCTCATCGATGAGGCCTGGCTGTTCGGCAAGAACCCCAAAGCCGCTGACATGATCCGCGAGGCCACTGGCGGTCTGCTGTCGCGACCCGAAGGCTTCATTATCTGGTTGACGACCCAGTCGAACGAGCCGCCGGCTGGCGTGTTCCGTTCCAAGCTCAACTATGCGCGCGGCGTGCGTGATGGCCGGATCGATGACAACCGGTTCCTGCCGATCATCTATGAGTTCTCTCAAGAGATGATCAAGAGCGGCGAGGCGAGGAAGCCTGAGAACTTCCACCTGGTCAATCCGAACATCGACTACTCAGTCGACCGACCTACGCTTGAGCGCCTGTTTATGCAGGCCGAGCTGGACGGCGAGGCTGAGTTGCGCGGCTTTCTAGCCAAGCACCTCAACATCGAGATTGGCCTTGCGCTGATGTCCGACGCTTGGGTCGGGGCTGAGTTTTGGGAGGCGCAGGCTTCAGCGTGGCTGAGCCTCGACGAAATCCTCACTCGATGCGAGGTCATTGATGTCGGCGGGGATGGCGGCGGTCTTGATGACCTGCTCGGTCTTGCTGTTATGGGGCGGGAGACGGGAAGCCGCAGGTGGTTCCACTGGGCTCACGCCTGGGCGCATCCTTCGGTTCTGGAACGCCGCAAGTCAGAAGCACCACGCTTGAGAGACCTGGAGAAGGCTGGCGATATCACCATTGTGGAGCGCATCGGTGATGACGTTGAGCAATTTGCGGCCATCGTGGCCCGTGTTAATGGCACCGGGCTACTCGATAAGGTTGGCCTCGATCCCGCCGGCATCGGCGCAGTACTCGACGCGCTTGCGGATGCTGGCGTTGAGGAAGACAAAATAGTGGGTATCTCTCAAGGCTGGAAACTCACCGGCGCAATCAAAACGACGGAACGCAAGCTTGCCGAGGGCACGCTGCTCCATTGTGGTCAGCCGCTCATGGCCTGGTCCTGCGGAAATGCCAAGGGCGTGCCTTCAGCCAACGCCTTCTTGATCACCAAGCAAGCATCGGGCACCGCAAAGATTGACCCGCTGATGGCTACATTCAACGCCGTTTCGCTGCTGAGCCTGAATCCAGAGGGCAAGGGCGGAATGGACAATTTCATGGCTGGCATTCGGGACCCACTGATCGCATGAACGCATTTCATATTTTCATCGCCTGCGCAGTGGTCGCTTTCTGCTTGGCATGCAGCGGGGTCTGGATGCTAGCTGGTACCGGCTGGGCTTTGCTGGCCGGATCGCTGAGCTTCTTCTGCATCGCTGGCTTCATCCGCAGAGGGCTTATCAGTGATTAAAACCCTATCCCAGGCATTGGGCGCTGCTGCTGCCAAGCCTTCAGCCAGTATGAGTGAGTGGCTGGGCAAGACTATCAAGCTGTCGGATGGAGGTTTCTGGAGTGCCTTTAACGGAGCCCAGTCCAGTAGTGGTAAGTCAGTCAGCGTCGACAAGGCCATGCGCCTGTCCACCGTGTGGGCATGCGTCCGCATCATCTCGACTTCGGTAGCCGGCTTGCCGTTGAGTATTTACCGGCGGATGCCCGATGGTAGCCGAGAGAGTGCCCGCGACTTCCCGCTGTATGACGTTGTGCACAACAGCCCCAACGAAGACATGGCTGCCTTCCATTTCTGGCAGGCAGTCGTCGCCTCGATGCTGCTGTGGGGCAACGCCTACTGCGAGATCCATCGCTCTGCTGGGCGCGTCATCGCCCTGGACTTCCTGATGCCGTCGAGAGTTGACCCTGAGTTCGACGACGATGGACGGCTCAGGTATTTCTTCAGGCCCCGAAAGGGAGCCCGCCGAGAGATCCAGCGGCAGGACATGCTGCACATCCCAGCCTTCACCCTAGATGGCCGAGTCGGCCTTTCTGCTATTCGGTACGGCGCGGATGTGTTCGGTTCAGCGATGTCTGCAGACGATGCTGCGAACAGCACCTTCCGCAACGGCATGATGCCGACGGTCGCGTTCTCGGTAGACAAGACGCTCAACCCGGCTCAGCGCGTCGAGTTTCGCGAGTACGTGAAGACGATCTCCGGGGCGTTGAATGCCGGCAAGAGCCCTGTGCTTGAGCAAGGTGTGAAGCCTGAAATGATCGGCATCAACCCTGCTGATGCGCAGCTGCTGGAGTCGAGAGGGCACAGCATCGAGGAAATCTGCCGCTGGTTCGGCGTCCCACCTTGGATGGTGATGAAGACCGACAAGGGCAGCAACTGGGGCACCGGCCTGGAGCAGCAGCAGATTGCGTTTCTCACGTACTGCATCATGTCCTTCACGGCGCCAATCGAGCAATGCGTGAACAAGTGGTGCATGACGGCCGTTGACCGGATCAAGTTCTATGCCGAGTACTCGCTTGAAGCATTCCTGCGTGCGGATAGCGCGGGCCGTGCGGCCTACCTCAGCACGATGGGGCAGAACGGCTACCTGACTCGAAACGAGGGGCGGCGGAAAGAGAACCTTCCAAGCATGCCAGGTGGCGATGTACTGACCGTGCAATCGAACCTGGTCCCGCTGGACCAACTGGGCAAGCAAGACGATGGGCAGGCCGCAAGGGCCGCACTGATGAACTGGCTACAACAGCCGGAAAAGTAAATCTCGGGAGTAATCCATGAAACACAAGATCCAGTCTCGCGGCCTGCGCAGCGAGATGAGCCCGCGTGCGCTCGATAAATGGAATCCCGCGATCCAGGCGGCCGTTGAGAATACCTCTGACACCATCACCGTGTACGGCGTGATTGGCGAAGACTGGTACGGGGAGGGCGTGACGCTGAAGCGGATCGATGCCGCGCTGCGCGCCATCGGTGAGCGAGATGTGACCGTCTATATCAACTCGCCAGGCGGCGACATGTTCGAAGGCATTGCCATTTACAACCGCCTGCAAGAGCACAGCCATCAGGTCACCACCAAGGTGCTCGGCATGGCCGCCAGCGCTGCTTCGATCGTTTTCCTCGCTGGGAAGAAGCGAGAGGTGGCCACCAGCGCCTTCCTCATGATCCACAACTGCTGGACTTGGCTCGCAGGCAATCGCAACTACCTCCGCGACATAGCCAATGACATGGAGGAGTTCGATGCGGCGATGGCCGACCTCTATGCCGAGACGAGTGGGCAGTCGGCGGAGGACATGGCCGAGCTGATGGACGACGAAACCTATATCCGTGGCAAGCGCGCCGTGGAACTTGGCCTGGCCACTGGGTTGTTGTCTTCCAGCGAAGTCACCGAACGCGAAACCGAAGACGCCGCCCAGAACAATGCGCTCAAGGCCATGGATGTCGCCCTGGCCAAGGGGGGGATGACTCGATCGGAGCGCCGCGAACTGTTCGCCAATTTCAAGTCCGGCATGCCTCGCGCTGTCGGCGGGGGTACGCATAACGCTGCCCCACCCGATAAGCCCCGCGCTGTCGCGCCAGACCTCTCCGCCTCTCTGAGCGCGGCAACCAATCTCCTCAATTCTCTGAAAGGAAAGTGACCATGGACTTTGAAGCCCAAGTCAAGGAACTGAATGCCAGCCTCAAGGGCATTGGCGATCAGATCAAAAGCCAGGCCGAGGCGACCGAGAAGCAAATTAAGGCTTCCGGTGAAATGAATGCCGAAACCCGCGCCAAGGTCGATGAACTGCTGACCAAGCAGGGCGAGCTTCAGGCGCGACTCGGCGAGGCCGAGCAAAAGCTCGTGAACGCAAGTCGGGATCGCAATCATCAGGAGGAGCCGCAGAAATCGGTAGGCGCCCTCGTGATCGAAAGCGAAGAAATGAAGGACATGAACTCGTCCTTCCGCGGCTCTCGTCGTGTTTCCGTGCCGCGCGCGGCCATCACCACAGCAACCGGTGGTGACCTGGTGCAGACTCAGCGGCTGCCAGGGATCATTGCCCCGCCTCAACGCCGACTGACTGTACGCGACCTGGTTGCACCGGGCACCACCGAATCGAACTCCATCGAGTACGTGCGTGAAACCGGCTTCACCAACAACGCCCGTACTGTGGCGGAGACCACGGCCAAGCCGTATTCCGACCTGACGTTCGGTCTGGCCACTGCGAACGTGCGGACCATCGCCCACTTGTTCAAAGCCAGCCGCCAGATGCTGGATGATGCCAAGGCACTCCAGAGCTATATCGACGGTCGTGCACGCTATGGCCTCAACATGGCGGAAGAAGCTCAACTGCTTTATGGCAATGGCACCGGCGTGAACCTGCAAGGCCTTATGACCGTTGCTCAACTGTACGCAGCCCCGGCTGGCGTAGCCGTAGTGGGCGAGCAGCGCATTGACCGCTTGCGCCTGGCGCTGCTGCAGGCCGAACTGGCCGAATTCCCATCTGACGGCATCGTGCTCAACCCGATCGATTGGGCCGCTATTGAGCTGACCAAGGACGGGGAAGGCCGCTACATCATCGGCCAGCCTCAGGAAGGCACCAACCCGAAACTCTGGAATCGTCCTGTGGTTTCTACCCAGGCCATGACCCAAGACGACTTCCTCGTCGGCGCATTCAAGCTCGGCGCGCAGATCTTCGACCGGATGGAAATCGAAGTATTGATCTCGACCGAGAACAGCGACGACTTCGAGAAGAACATGGCGACAATCCGTGCTGAAGAGCGTCTGGCCTTCGCCATTTACCGCGAAGAGGCCTTCGTGACCGGCCAGCTGACCGGCACGCCTTAACTCTTCCGTAATGTGGCGTCAGCAATGGCGCCCTACAGGAGTATTCCCATGGCACGTAAACAGGAAAAACCAGAGTCTGCGTTTGAGCCGAAGGATCCTTCCTCGACCACTGAATCGAGCGGCAGCCAGCCTCAAGATGGAGCGTTGTCCCTTTCGCTTGGTGAAGCCGCCTCGCCAAATCCTGGAGAGGCGGGCGCTCCCGCAACTGATTCAGGATCGGGCGCAGAGCAGACACCGCCGGAAGCACCAGTAGAATCGGGGGGCGGATCGGGCGGCGCCGTAGGCGACCTGGGCGCCAGTGCCGGAGCTCCCGCTACGGAAGCGGGGGCATCGGTAGGTGAAGGCCAGAGCGGGCCGACGGTGATCGAGGCTGGCGACGATACCGACCAGCCAGCTGCAGGTCTGGTTGCTGCTAACCCAAATCCAGTGACTCTTCAGATCTACCCGATGCGGTCCTACATGGATGAGGGCGAGCTGCGCCGCCGGGGCGGTCCAGCCTATGTGGTGCCACGCCGGCACGCAGAGGAGCTTGTGCAGCGTAAGTTGGCATCGCTCGAACCGCTGAAGGAGTGAAGACATGCCGGTGATCAGTTTGACCACAGCCCGTCATCACCTGAGAGACCCTGACGATGATGACGAGTACCTGGAGCTCCTGATCGAGGCTGCTGAAGGGCAGGCGATGGACTACCTGAACCGTCGCTTTTACGTCGACCAGCAGGCGCTGGATGACGCAGTCGCCGCCGGGGATGCCGGTGACTCCCCCATTGTCTGCAACAAGCAGATCAAGGCTGCCTGCCTGCTTATCCTCGGACACCTTTACGCAAACCGTGAGGACGTAGTGATCGGGACCATCGCCACCGAACTGCCGCAAGGTTCGAAGGCGCTTCTGACCCCGCACCGTGTCGGGTGGGGCGTATGAGGGCCGGGCCGCTACGTCACAGGTTCGAGGTGACCCACCGACATGAGGAGCGCAATAAGTCCGGAGGGGCCACAGTGACGTGGCTGCCTGCAGTTCGCCCTGAAATGTGGGGCGAAGTCCGCACCCCTACTGGGCGCGTAACGGCAGTTGCTGAAAAGCTTAGTGCTGTAGTCACCGCTGAAATCATCGGTAGGCCGCGAGCCGACATTGTGGCGGGGTCACGACTCACGAGGCGCGGGGTCACCTACCAGGTCGAGGCTGTTTTACCGGACAACGAGAACACGTTGATGAGGCTGCTTTGCTCATCGGTACCCAACCCATAAGGTGAACTATGAAGATTCGAGCACTGGGCCCGCTTACGGGCGCATGTGGTGAGCGTGAAAAGGGCGAGGTATTCGAGGTTGAAAAGCCCTATGGTGATGGCCTCATCGCCCGAGGCTATGCCGAAGAGGTCGTCGAAAAGGCCGAGAAGCCAGCGAAGGCTGTCCAGGCCAAGGAGTAGGCCATGGCGCGTCGGTCCAGCATTCGTGGCGACATCCGGCTGCGCCGGACGCTGCGCAACATCCACAAGACCATGGACAACGAGCTGCAACCGGCCATGGCCAAGTCCGCCGCTCGGGTGCTGGCCACCCAGCAGCAACTGATCCCGAAAGACACCGGTGCTGCCTCGGCGGCCTTGAAGGTCTACGTCTCACCCAGCGGGCTGGATGCCCAGGTTGGTATCAGGGGAAAGCGGGACAACCGACGATTCTTCTACCTGCGGTTCCTCGAGTACGGCACCAAGGGCTATTCCGGCAGCATGTACCGGAGAGCAGACCGAGACGCGGTCGGGGGCGTTCACACTAACAACCGCGACAAGTCGCAATTGAAAGGGCGACGCAACTCGTTCCGCCAGCGCGACACGAAGAACAAGTCCGACGGGCAGCACTTCTTCGGCAAATATCCTGACATACCCGCCAGGCCCGCACACCCGTGGCTGCGCCCGTCTCTGGACGTCAACCGCGAGTTCGTCATGGCGGATCTTGAGGAAGCCGTCCGGCGCACGCTGCGTAAGGCAAGCCAGGGGGTAGGCAATGGCTGATCCATCACTGGCCCTGCAGGAGGCCATCTTCGCCAGACTCCAGGCTGAGGTCAGCTGCCCGATCTACGACGGCGCACCGCTGAACGCTGACATGCCGTACGTATCAATCGACCGCGAGGTCTCGGTCAACAGCAGCCCGATCTCGGGCCGTAAGCGCGAAACGCGGTTGCTGTACCTGTCAGTCTGGTCCGATGCCGTTGGCCAGGCCGAGGTCAAGCGGATCAACGGCGAAGTCATCGCCGCTTTGGACGAGCGCCGCCTCCCGCTGGAAGTGGGCCGCGCGGTATCCGTCCGGGTCGAGCAGGCCGATGCTCAGCGCGATGCGGATGGCATCACTTACCAGGGCTCGATCACCGTCCGCGTGATCACCACCCACTGAATCACCCACTGGCCGCGCTGCGGCTTCTATCCAACGTGGCTTTGGAGGATCACCCATGCCCGCAGAAGACAACCTCAATACAGCCGCTGGCTGCCGCCTCTTCATTGGCGGCAAAACCGGCGCAACCACCAAAGCCGAGTACGAGTCCGACACCTACGTGCGTGTTGGTGAAATCGAAGACCTCGGCGAATTCGGCGACACCTTCAGCAGCGTGACCTTTGTCTCGCTGGAGGATGGCCGCGTGCGCAAGTACAAGGGCACGGCTGACGCCGGTGACATGACCTTTACTGTGGGCCTGGACAACGGTGACGCTGGCCAGAACGCCGTCAAGACCGCCCACAAGGATCGCAGCAAGGGTGATTACAATATCAAGGTCACCCTGAACGACGGCGACCCTGATGCCTCACCGGCGATCAGTCCGACCACGTTCTATTATCGCGCGAAGGTGATGAACAACACAGTTGCCCCAGGCGCGGCTGACAACGTGGTACGCCGCAATGTCACCTTTGGCATCAACTCGGAAATCCTCGAGCTGCTTCCGGCCCCAGTCACCCCATAAGCGGCCGGGGCTTCGGCCCCGGTCTCACAGGACCCGAACCATGAACAACACGCTGCACGGTACCGTTACCGTCAAGTTGGGTGATGAAGAGTTCACCCTTACCCCAACCCTGAAGGCTGTGCGGGCGATCGAGAGCCGTTTTGGCGGCCTGCGCGGTGCTTCCCAGGCGATCAACGCACTCAGCATCGACGGTTGCGCCGCCATTTTGGTGGCCGGTGCCGGCCTCGACGAGAAGGCCGCCAAGGCAGTGCCAGAGCAAGTCTGGCAGCACGGCGTTCTCGATGCGTCGACACAGCTGAACGCCTACCTAGTCGCGCTGTACAACCCGCGCGGCAAAGATTCGGGAAACGAACAAGCCGGGACGGCGTAAGCGTCATCGAAGACGGTAGTTACGTCGACCGGCTTTACTCGATCGCAACTGGCTGGCTTGGCTGGCAACCCGATGTAGCTTGGCGAACGCCACTACCCGAGTTGTTCATGGCACTGGATGCCAGGCTCGAGTGGTCGCAGATGACCAACCCCTTCGGTAAAGGAAAGGCACAAGGGGCCAAGCCGAAACCCAGCGCCTCGGCTGTGGCCGACAAACTGCGCCAGGCGCTGACGGGCCGAAACGCATAGCTCAACACCCGCTCCGGCGGGTTTTTTCGTTCTGGAGAATTACATGGCCGACCAACAGGTCCAGGGGATGCTGGTCCAGATTGAGGCGACCACGGCTCAGCTGCGTCGAGAGTTGGCCAATGCTGATCAGCTGGTCGCTCGGTCATCCCAGGCGATTGATCAGAGTTTGGCGAAGGTCGACTCCGCTTTTGATCGGGCAGGCGCCGCAGCGCAACAAGCCGGCACTCTCGTTCGTGGTGCTTTCGCGGCGGTGGCTGGGGCCGGCTTGATCGGCGGGATCATTCAGCAAGTCGACGCCTACGGGCAGATGGCTGACAGGATGAAGGCCGCAGCCGGTAGCGCAAGCGAGTACCAGCTGGTCCAAGATCACCTGCTGCAAACTGCTCAGGAAACTTACCGGCCTCTGGCAGAAGCCCAAGAGCTGTACATCCGCACTGCAGACGTTATGCGCAGCCTGGGCTTCAACACCCAGCAGACTTTGGACATCACCGACAGCTTCAGCTTTCTGCTGGTGACCAACGCTGCAGCTGCTGACAAAGCCGGCTCAGCGCTGGATGCGTACTCGAAAGCGCTGCAGACCGGCAAGGTAGAGGCGGATGGTTGGGTTTCCATTCAGGACGCCATGCCGACCATAGTCACTGCGATTGCCACCGCTACTGGTAAGAGCGCCGAGGAGATCAGGAAGCTCGGTGTTCAGGGCAAGCTATCGCTCGATGACATCAACACCGGCCTGCTGAACACCGTGGAGGTCAACCGCAAGGCGGCGGCCGGCATGTCCACAAGCGTGCAGGACGCGATGGTGAACATCAGCAACGCCATTCAGGCATTCCTGGGTGGCATGGAAGAGCAAACCGGAATAGTCGCTGGCTTTGCGAGCGTGCTGATTGCGCTGGCTGACAACGTGGACCTGGTGGCCGTGGCCATGGGCGGCGTTGGCGCTGCTGCGCTGACCAACTACGTTGCGAAAACTGGACTGGCCGTGCAAGCGGCGCGGGCTGACCGTGCTGCGCGCATTGCCCAGGCTGAGGCAACACTGCAGGCGGCGATAGCGGATCAGCGAAAGGCTCAGACTGCCACCATCCTTGCTGAGCGGGAGGCGATTGCGGCGCGCGGTACCGCAGTTCAGACCCAAATGTCCCTTCAGCTCGCAACGGCGCGGACAAAGGAGGCCGCTGCAACTGCCGCAGTAGCAACAGCTCAGTCTGGATTGAAGGCCGCTTCGGCCGGCCTCCTTGCCGGCTTGGGCGGACCCATGGGATTGGCGATTCTCGCCGGCACCGCGGCGGCAAGTTTCCTCCTGCTTCGCGACAATGCGGATAAGGCTGGGGTCAGCCTGGAGGACATGCGAAAGCCCGTGTCCCAGCTACGGGAGGAGTTCCAGAAGCTCAACCGGGACCAGCGCGAAGCTGCTCTGGTGAAATGGCAGCAGGAGCAGATCAACGCCACGGACAAGGTCAAGGATGCCTATGGCGACCTTGCCCAGTCCATACGCTCTGCGACTGTAACTGCACCTGTTCGGGATTCGGGTGGTCAGTACAACAAGCAGTTGGCCGATTACCAAGGAATCATCGACCGGCTGAATGAAGCTCGGGCATCGGGTACAGACCTGGCCCCTATCCTCAAGGAGGTGGGGGCACGCTTGCAGCTGCCAGCGGCTACGTTGCAGGGGTGGATCACCCAGGCGGGCGCCGTCAGTGATGCTGACCAGCGTTCAGGCCTGATTGCCGAAACCTTGCGCGTCTTGACCGGGGTCACCAAGGAAAACACGGTCGCGACCGAAGCGAACAATGCTGCGAAGACCGGCATGAGCAGCGCTGGCCAGACCTACCTGGAAACCCTGCAGAAGCAGCTCGGCGGCCTGCAAGACAACAACGACGCGATCAAGATCGCAAACCGCTACATCGCCGAGAATGCAGACCTCACCGAGACCGATCGGCAGGCGATTCTGTCGGCAGCCAACGCCATCGAGGCGCAGAAGAAAGCCAACGACAAGGCCAATAAGGCCAAGCGCGAGGGGGAGTCCAAGTCAGAACAGGCTGCTAAAAAGCAGCTGAAAGACTTCGACGCGGCCGAGGAAGGCTACAAACGCCAGATCGAGCTGATCAACACCACTGGCGACAAGCACAAGGATGCGACCGAGGTCGCCAAGCTTTCCTTTGAGCTCCAGGAGGGGAAGCTCGGCAACCTGTCCAAAGCGCAGCAGAAACGCCTGCTTGAGCTTGCTGCTGAGCTGGACGTGCTGAACAAGATCAAGAAGGCCAATGAAGATGACCTGAAGCTCCGCGCCTTCAGGTCCGCGCAGCAGAGTGGCACCCAGACCCAAGCGGACGGCTTCGAACAAGAGCTTGCTGGCATAGGCATGGGGGACAAGGCACGTGACCGCATGCGCTCTGAGCTTGCTCTGCGGCAGAAGTATGTCGCGGATCTCAAAGCGCTGAACGAGCAGCGTAACACTGGGCAGATCAGTCCAGAGTTGTACGCCGGCGAAACCGAGATCCTGAAGCAGGAGTTAGACAAGCAGCTCGAGAACCAGCAGAACTACTACGCAGCCGTGGACGAGCAGCAGTCCAACTGGATGAACGGGGTGCGTGAGGCCTGGGCGAACTATGCCGATGAGGCAAGGAACTACTCGGCCCAGGCAGCTGATGCAACCACAAGCATCTTGGGCAGCGCTCGTAGCGAGCTGAACACCTTCATGACCGATGTCGCCACCGATACTGAAAGTGCTGGTGATGCGCTGGCCAACATGATTGGCGGCTTTGCCGAGTCGGTGCTCAGCGCGTTGGTAGATATGGCCGCGCAGTGGCTCATCTATCAAGGCGTCCAGCTCCTTGTCGGCAAGACAACCCAGGCAAGCGCCGCAGGAATGATGGCGGCGAACGCCCAGGCGACCGCGTTGCAGGCTGGCTTGGCTGCTTTCGCTTCCACTGCGGCCATTCCGATCGTAGGCCCGGCCCTGGCACCAGGTGCAATGGCCACCGCGCTCACCATCGCCAACCCGCTGGCCTCGGCCGTGGGCATGACCGCGATGTCAGGCGTGGGCTTCATGGATGGCGGCTATACGGGCCACGGCCGCAAGGATGAGGTCGCCGGCCCGGTGCACCGCGGAGAGTACGTGTTCGATGCCGAGGCAACTGCGCGTATCGGGGTCGGAACGCTGGAGGCCATCAGCGACGGCCGTGCTGCCTTCGTTGGCGGTCCCGGCAGTTCTTCGGCGCCCACTGCTGATTCAGTGGCCTCGGGCGGGCCGGCACCGGCTCAGCCCGCTCCCCAGGTCAACCTGTATGAGGATGCCAGTCGCGCAGGGCAAGTTCAGATGTCAACGGGCCCTGATGGACGTCAGATCCTTGATATCTGCGTGGCAAACATCCGCCAAGGCGGTGTGCTGGCCAAGGCCTATGAACAAATCTACGGGGCAAAAAGGGTGGGGCGATGACCGCGATTGCAACGCTGTACGCCTCTGGCGGCAAGGCGTGGATCATTCCGACCCTTGAGCTTCGCTGCCCAGCCTGGCCGGCGCCGATTTACCTCTGCGCTGGCTTCGATGATGTTGTGGCCGCGCTAGAAACAGGCGCCAAGGTGAAGTTCACCGCGTCTGCCTTCGACGCGGCGCTGCCCAAGCGCGACGACAGTGGTAGCCAGACGCTGACCTTTGCCATCGACAACGTCACTGGTGTAGCGCAGCAGCTGATCGACCAAGCGCTGGAGGCCCGGCAGAAGATCACTCTGGTTTTCCGGATTTTCCTATCGTCCGACTTGTCCGCGCCTGCGGAGAAACCGTACCGAATGACTGTGCTCAGCGGGTTCATGGAAGGGGCCAGCGTGCAGTTGCAGGCTGGTTACACCGACTACATTAATTTGGCTTGGCCAAGGCGCAAGTACAACTTGAGCTTCGCCCCCTGCCTTAGGTACGTGTGATGTTCGACAGCTACTTGGCCGCCACCTACGAGGACGGCGGGCGCGGCCCTGCGCGCTTCGATTGCTGGGGGATGGCCAGGGCTGTACGCCATGAGGTGTATGGCCTGCGGCTACTGCCGAGCTGGGGTTATGTCCGAAACACCATGCCGATGGAGTTCACCCGGGCAGTCAACCACGAAGCCGCCGGCATGGAACGCTGTGAGCCGGAGTTGGGCGCTATCGCCTGCGTTTGGCGGGGCGATATCTGCATCCACGTTGCGCTGATCGTTGAGGCCGAAGGCCGGCTGCATGGCCTGGAGATGAAGCCCAGCGGGGCGACCATCAAGCCGCTTCGGCGATTTCAAGATCAGTATCTGAAAGTGAGTTATCACCGTGATCGAATTCTACCCGAGCAAGCTTGAGGGCTCTCCCCTGGAGCGCCACAGAACCGACAAGGTGATGACGATCGAGGGGTGGCTGCAGCGCAATGTGCCAGGGTATGGGCCGCGCTCGTCGCCGCCCATCAGCATTGAGGTGAATGGGGTTTTCATAGCACCTGCCCATTGGGGCAAGGTCGAATTCGCTCCCATGGACACCGTCCGCATTTACCCAGAGCCCAAGGGCACAGGTCTTGAGGTGGCTGTGTGGGCCGTAGTGGCCGCCGTGGTGGCGGTCGGCGTCATCATGCTCACGCAGAAGCCGCTGGCCACCCCGACGAACAAGTCGCAAAAGGGGCAGAGCCTTAATCTGGCGAAGACCACCGGCAACCAGGTGAAGGTGGGGGACATAATCCGAGAGGTCGCCGGCCGCACGCGGATCTTCCCAGACTACCTGGTGCCGCCTCGGCACTACTTCGTCAACGAGACGGAGCAGTGGGTGGAGATGCTGCTGTGCGTTGGCGTTGGTGAGTTTGAGATCAACCCCACCGACGTGAAGATCGGCGACACCCCGATCGCTTCGCTTGGTAGCACCGCCCGATACCGAATCTATGGCCCAGGCGAGTCGCTGGCAGATGAGCCGGCGAGGCTCTGGTGGCACAACTCCACCGAGGTTGGTTCAACCAGCACCGGCGGGGCGGGGCTCACGCTCACCACCACCACCACTGTTGCCCAGCAGTTTACGGGCGAATCGGTGCTGGTTGCCGACCATGTGCTGACCGTTCCGGAGGGGGCTGGCTGGTTCCCCCTCGGCTGGGACAGCGGGATGATCGCTCGGATCGACGTGCCGTACCCGTTCACGTTCACCGCACCGGTTGACGGCAGCGCCACGGTGGTTAGCGGCCCGCATCTGCCTATGCTGCAGCCATTTGTTGGCATGCGTATTGAGATATCGGGCGCCAATGCCGGCGAGTACGTGGTGGCCAGCTATACACCAGAGGTTCCTGGCACGCCGGCTGTGCCTGGTAGCGCCTCGATGGTTACCGGCAGCGCCGCACCGACACGCTTCAACTTCGATGTGACGCCGCTGAGCTTCACGGTTTCCCGTGGGGCAAGCGATTTCCCGATAGCCCTTACTACTGCCACCAGCAACTTGGCCGGCCTGGTGTCTGCGGTAAACGCTGCTCTGGCCGGCACTCCGCTGGTCGCCAGCGCGTCGGGCGGTTACCTGAGGATTGCTGAGCAGGCCGCACCGTTCACCGGTACCGGGCTGACCATCACGGGCGCGGCCGTCGACATTCTGGGGTCAAGCCCTGTGTTTGCGACGGGCGTTAAGTCTGAGGCGGCAACGGATGGGCAGTATGCCTGGATGACCATGTCATATGACGGTGGCGCTCCGGCCGTTGGCCTGCAAACCGGTGAGTTGTTTTCCTCAATCGGGTATCGCGACATGCGCTACCGGATCACGGAAGTTTCGGATGACTCCGCAGAAGATGACGATGAGACCCCAGAGGACGAGAGCCACGGCCCCTCAGCCATCACAGTTGTTCGTCTGACCGACACCGGTGCAGTTGACGATGAATGGGATGGCTTCGATGCGATCCAGAGCAATGGCGTAAGTGCCGTGCTGGACGGCTCAACCACTGAAGGCGACTGGGCGGGGGCATTCGTGGTCTGCCCGGAAGGCGAGACCGTACGCCGGGTGGAGCTGGACTTCTTCTTCCCGAGCGGCCTGATCCGCTACACCGAGAAGAACGGCAGCCAGCGGCAGGTCAGTGTGAAGGTTGAGGCGCAGTATCGCGATGTCAGCACGGCAGGGGACTGGACCTCCGTCTTCTGGACCTTCACTGCTACCCGGCGAGACCAAATCGCGTTCACCCGATCAGTCACTTTCCCGGCCTACATGCGCGGCGAAATTCGGGTTCGCCGAATCGGCGAAGAGTCTACTGCCAACACTAAGCAGGACAGGGTGCAGTGGTACGGCATGCGCGCCCGCATCGACAAGGCGCCGCTGCGCTATCAGGGTGTGACGGTGCTCGCCGTATATGCCCGGGGTGGTACCAAGCTGTCGGCGCAGTCCGAAAATCAGGTGTCGGTGATCGGCACGCGCAAGCTTCCGGTGCTGGTCGATGGGTCTTGGTCTGCGCCTACGGCCACCCGGAACATCGAGCCTTGGATTCATTACGTTGCGGAGGATGCAGGCGCGACCGATGACGACCTGGATATTGAAGAGTTCGTGCGCTACGGCGCCACTTGGCAGAGTCGCGGGGACTATTTCGACTTCTCGGTCGAGGAAGCCGGCACGGTCAAGGATGCCCTGAATGATGCGCTGAAGGCCGGGTTTGCTAAGTTCACGCTCGAGCGAGGGCGGATCACCCCTGTGCGCGATGAGTTGCGCGCCCAGATCGGCTTTATGTACACGCCGCAGAACATGACCAGTTCCTTGAAGCGCGCGTTCACGCTGCCGCCGCCGGATGACTACGACGGGGTGCTCATCAAGTACCGAGACGGTAAGACCTGGGCGGAAGAAACGGTGAAGTGCAAGCTGGACGGCGACGCATTCCTGAGGGTCGAGGAAATCACGCTCGATGGCGTCACTGACCGTGATCGCGCCTGGCGGTATGGCATGCGGCAGCGTCGGGCTCAGGTTTACCAGACCAAGAGCTACAGCTGGAGCACCGAGCTTTCCGCGCTCAACAGCGGGTACCTCAGTTACGACGCCGTAGCTGATGACATTCCAGGCTACGCCCAGTCGGCGGTGATGGTTGATTGTTCCGCCGGGGAAGGGCCGGTTGTTGTGGAAAGCAGCGAGCCGTTCACCTGGGAGCCCGGAAAGGCCCATGTGCTTGCAGTTCGCAGGCCTGACGGGTCTGTCAGCGGGCCATGGGCAGCTGCGCGCTTGGACGACTACCGAGTAGTCATCCCGACGATTGACTTTGTGCCGGATCTTTCCTTGGAGATCGAGCCGCCGCATTTGCTGTTCGGTGTTTCGACCAGGTGGTGCTACCCGGTCTTGGTCACGTCCATCGAGCCTGGCGACTATTCGGCGGATATGGAGGCAGTGAACTACGACGCGCGTGTCTACGCGGATGACGACAACTTTGCACCCGAGGATGCTTGAGGATGCTGACCTTTCCGGATGATCTCCCGCTGCCAGTGGGGGATGGATACGGCTTCAGGCCCGTGAGCCCGATCATCAGGACAACGATGTCCAGCGGTCGGGCCATGCAACGGCGGCGGTTCGGCAGCGTTCCCACGCTGCTGCCTGTCAGCTGGTTGCTCTCGACGGCTGAGGCAAAGCTGTTCGAAGGGTGGTGCAAGTGGGGGATAGGGTGGGCCGACTGGTTTCTTTGCCCGCTTCGAACGCCTCTGGGGCTGAAGCCGCATCGAGCCAGGTTCACCGACATCTACACCGGTC
Organism: Pseudomonas sp. JR33AA; assembly: GCF_021378985.1. Classification (NCBI taxonomy): domain Bacteria; kingdom Pseudomonadati; phylum Pseudomonadota; class Gammaproteobacteria; order Pseudomonadales; family Pseudomonadaceae; genus Pseudomonas; species Pseudomonas sp. JR33AA. The sequence goes on along the minus strand of NZ_JAJSAW010000003.1, from coordinate 154,825 downwards.
CCGAGTTTGTAAGCAATGACCTGTGGCGCTATACGGCCACGCTCGAACTTTTCGAACTGCCAATCGTTGACGAGGCCGAGTTCACCTCACTGCTTGCGGGTATGCCGATCACGGTGATGACCGCCCAGCTGCGCGCCCTGCTGCAGCGCTGGTACACGAAGTCTTGGCCAGGCGCCACGGCTACCTAATTCCTGCCCACTTCGGTGGGCTTTTTTTCGCCTGGAGTAAACATGAGCGGAGCCGAAGATCTCGCGCGCTTGACCCAAACGATCGACAAGACCAACGAACTGCTTTTGTCGCCAGTTCCCAAGATGATGGATGTTGGTGGCGGAGAAATGCGCCCGACGAACGCGCTGGTGATGATCAACCTGGCGACCTTGCTCGGGGGAGCCATGCCCTATGCATCTGTGGCGCTGGGGCTGGCAGGCACCTCGGACGGCACGAACTTCAGCGTTCTTTCGAGCGCTGACGACGAGTATGTGAACGTGTACCGCAACACAGCAGGCGCTGCGGTGTTCGTTGATACTTACCCGAATGCCAAGAAGGTGAAGCAGGTGCAGGACAGCGCCCAGTTCGCCGTAGAGACTGCACCACCCCGCAACATGTCGGAAACTCACCCATGGGCCCTTACCGATGAGCTGCTTCGGGTAATCCTAGGGGTAAGGACAGACGGCGTCGTCGATGCGATCCTCGACCGGCTGCCAGGCCTTTCGCTTGTTGGTGACTTCGCCTGGGCGCTTTGTGACCAGAACGACACCGTTATTTTGGGTATCAAGTGGAACGGGGAGGTGGTGTTCTATCAGCCGCCGGCCAGCGCCGCTACGTCTATGGCGTGGGTGGAAGGGCCGCCAGGGCAGCGCGATGTTTGGGTGCTGGTGAGCGGGATTCCCTACCAGCTCACTTCCAATGGGGACAACACCGACCCCGAGCTGCTGTCTGGTACTGTCAGCTTCCTGCGGCGCTTCAACACCGTGAGCGCTCAATCGCTCGATCTTCCCGCTTCTGGGGCGGTGGCTCCGTACGTGAAGAAGTTCTTGCACATCCTTTTCAACGGCCAGTCGCTGATGCGTGGTATCGGCTCGGGAAGCCCCATTACGGTACAGCCCCCGGCTGCAAATCGGCTTTTCACTCTCAATGACGGCGTGCAATTGAGCGATGAAACCGGAACCCTAACTGCAGCAATGGTTGCCCCCTTCAAGCCGCTAACCGCCAAGTCCCTGGAGTCACCAGCGCTGCAGGCGGCAGCAAACATCAATCGGCTGCGTGGCCTGCCTGCTGATGTGGGCTTGATCACCAGCGACCACTCCCGCGGCGCCCAGGGCATCACCTCTCTGAACAAGGGAACCATCCCTTACAACAACAGCATCACCGCCGCGACAGCGGCGAAGGCCGAGGCCGATCGGCTTGGCTATGGCTACGAGATTCCCTTTGTTGGCTGGAACCAGGGGCAGCATGACGGTGGTATGGCTGCCGGGGTGTACATCGGCCACCTGCTGCAGCTGCAAACTGACTATGACGCCGACCTGCGGGGAGTGTCCGGGCAGCTGAACACCATCCCGATGCTGCTGACCCAGATGAGCAACTGGCATGCGTCGGCCTACAACCGATCCTTCAGCAATATCCCGCACGAGCAACTGCAAGCAGCGCTGGAAAACCCCGAAAAGTTTGTGATGGCCGGGCCGCAGTACTGGCTGCCGAGCAACAATGATGGAATCCACCTGCCTGCCGCCTCGTACGCTCGCGACGGCGTCATGGTGGCCCGTGCGGCTCGGGCGATCATCGCCAAACAGAAGTGGTTGCCGCTGCATTGTGTGTCCGCAACGCGCAATGGGCTACAGGTTGATCTTCGATTCCACGTGCCCACCGGCCCGCTGGTTATCGACACTGTCAACGTCACTGATCCTGGCATGTATGGTTTGCGCTGGATCGATAGCGCCTCCAGTGCGTCGGTCGTTAAGGTTGAGCGGTTCGGCTACGACACCCTTCGCCTGACCCTGGACGCCGAACCAACCGGTGCCGGGCAAATGGTGGGGATTGCCGACATCGGTGTTGCTGGCAGTCGGGCAGGGCCTACCACGGGCGCTCGCACCTGCATCCGCGATAGCGCTCCTGACCTCGATGCAACCGGCACCCCGGTCTACAACTGGGCCTGCCACCAAAGAATTCAAGTCACCAACTGATGGAGTGCACCTCATGGCTTTGCGAGGTCAACTGATTGTCCTGCCTGGCATCCAGGCACCTGCAGCACCTGGCGCAGTGAAGCTCAATGTTTCGGCTGCCGACCGCATTGCATCCTCTATGCCCTACATTCACCGGGCCATGGCACCCAAAAGCCTCGTCGCACTTCCGGAGGGCGGTGTCTCCGGGTATTGCCGGGTTACCGGTGAGAAGCTGCTTCAGAAGGGCTCGTCGCCATCGGTGCTGCGCCTGAGCATTGTTGGCGGAAAGCCTGCGCTTGGGTTCTCCGCCGATGACAGCCTTGGGTCGCTGGCTTTCCAGCCTGGCAGCATGCCGACGTCGTATACGGTAGTCATGCTGGTATCGATTACCGAGCCAACGAACCGACTGAACTTCATGATGGGATATACCGGGGAGACCGCGATTGCGACAGTCCTGCGGTATGACACCACCACAGCCTCCCCTGAAGTCAAACGACTGATTGCCTACGGAAGCACCAACAGCGCCCCATATGCCGAGACACCACGACCGGCCGGGACATGGGCAATCGTTGTAGTGGACTACGACGACGCGACGAAGAAAGTGTCTATCGCGGTGAATCAGGTGGACACTTTCGTCGAGAACACCAAATCGACAGCAAGCGCTGCTGCGGCAGACAGCTATCTGGAGATCGGTTATCACGGCAGCGGCAACAGCCTGCGCCTGGCGAAAGTCGGGGACACTTTTGTATTTAACCGATCGCTCCGCACCAGCCCAACCAACCTAGCTCAATTGGCGCAGTTGGTCGCTGCCCTAAAGACCGAGTACGGCATCGCCTGATCTGCACAATATGCATCTGACCGCCTTGAGCGGTTTTTTGTGCCTGAAGTTCGTGCAGCCCGCCATGTGCGGGCTTATCTTCGCCTGGAGAAACCATGGCTAGACTCACAGAAGCCCAAGCCGGAGGCGCGAACGTGCTCCGGTTTCTGGATCTCATCGCCTTCTCAGAGGGGACCTCGACCGTCAAAGGCAGCGATGACGGATACAACGTGCTGTACGGCGGCGGCCTATTCCAGGGCTATGCAGATCACCCCCGGCGCAAGCTGACATTCCGCATCAACGGCAAGCCGGTTACCAGCACCGCCGCCGGCCGGTACCAGCTGCTCGAGCGGTACTGGAATGCCTACCGGGTTAGCCTACGACTGGCTGGCGGGTTCACTCCGGAGAACCAGGATCGCATAGCTCTGCAGCAGATCCGCGAGCGTCGGGCGCTGGACGACATAAAGGCCGGACGAATCCAGCAGTCCATCGCCAAGTGCTCGAACATCTGGGCCAGCTTCCCTGGCAATGACTATGGGCAGAACCCGCACCGACTGGACAAGCTGCTAGGGCGCTGGGTCGAGCTTGGCGGGGTACTCGCGTGAACTGGCTGAGCGCGGTACCGGCCTGGTGCTGGTGGCTGATCACCCTAATGCTGGTTGCTGGAGGCCAGGAAATTCGCGTAGGAGCGGGGAAGTCGGAGACATTGGCCGCGAGGTCTGAGCTATCCAGCTACCGACTGGAGGTTGCCGAGCGCGACCGCCGAGCTGCCGCCCAGGCCAGAACTGAAGAACAGCGCCGCCAGGCAGTGGCGGACGAAGCCGGAAGGAAAGCAGATGAGAAATACACCGATCTTGAAGGCAGGGCTGTTGCTGCTGAGTCTCGGGCTGACGGCCTGCGCGGCGAAATCGACCGACTGCGCGCCGGCCACCGAGCCACCTGCAATACCATCGCTACCCAGCAGCGCCAGGCAAGAACCTCTGCCGTCGTGGTGCTCGGGGGATTGCTTGAAGAGTCTGACCGAATGGCGGGCAGCTGCGCAGCAGCGCTTGAGCGAAGCCGAATAGCCGGGCAGGCTTGCGAGGCCATAAGCGACGAAATTCGAAAGAAATGAAAGGGTGGCTACGGGACTGATGCAGAAATGGCCCCTGCAAATGCCGGGGCCATAGCCGGGTGGACTTAACCGATCAACCGGAGCGTGAACGACTTGTGTGGAATGGTGCCCTTATGGGTCTTTGGGCCCTGGGCAAATTTGATGGCGTAACGGGACGACTCTTCATCAAGTTTCAGGCTCTTGATCCGATAGACACCTGGTTCCAGCTTTGAAATCTTGTCGTTGAACTGCTTCGATCTGTCGATCTTGATGATCTCGACATGCCGGGCAGACTGGGAGATCTCTTCGGTGATGTCATCAGCCGAGATGAACAGGGTGCCAGAGCTGCTGGAGTGGGAATTTTCGATGGACCTGCTCTTCGAGCCATGCTTCGGAGTGGCGCCGGCATGCACCAGTCCGTTTACCAGATCAATCCACTGTTTACCGATTCGCTCGGAGGAATACCTGGCTGCAGTTGCCAGGGCGCCTTTCGACAGGGCTTCGAATGCCACATCGTCTTCCGCAATCTCAAGAATGCGCTCGGCTAGCTCTTTCTCGGACTCCACCAAGTAGCCGTTGGTGTAGTCATCAATGATTTCGATCGGGCCGTAATTGGTGTTGAACGAAATCACTGGCGTTCCCATCGACATCGACTCGATGATGCTCAGGCCGAAACCTTCAGACAGCGAGGTAGATAAGGTGCAGCGAGCCCGTGAGTAGGCGGCGTGTGGAGCTCTGGTGTAGCCATTAAGAGAAACATTGTCCTCAAGGTCTAGCTCAGAAATTAGCTCAGAAAGCTCATCAGCCAAGGCACCGCGACCCCAAATCTCCAGCTGTAGCTTGGGATTGCGCTCTACTACGATCTTGAAGGCCCGAATGGCGCGATCGAGGCGCTTGCCACCCTCGAGTCGCGACACAATTGCGAATACGTTCGGATCTCTAACAACGTCTTGCTTTATAGCAAACTCAGTAACCGAGTTTGGAATGACGACAGCGTTAGACGCGTCCCCGAACTGCTGCTCGATATCTCTTTTCTGGCTTTCAGTGAGCAGTACAAGCGCATCGCAGCTATTGGAGTTATCAATGATCAGCTGGCTGCGAGGCTTGATCTGGCTGCCGAAGGTGAACGGCTCCATGAAGTGGTTCCCATGGAGTGTCAGAACCTTGGAGATCTTGCCGCCGAGGACATTGGTCACAACGTCGCTTGTTGAAGATGCGTCGGAGATAATGACCGTATGTGCGCCGTAGCCGGCAAGCTCTTCAAGCCACGCCGAGCATGCTTCGTCACGGGTTTTGTATTGTTTAGATCTTTCGCTATCAATTACCAGTTCGAAAGATACTGAGTTTCCTTCAGCATCCAGGATCTCGCGGGCAAATACATCGCCGAAGCTGTTCATGTATTCGCGGCTCTGGAATTCGGTCAGGCCGATGAATCGGGACCTCCGCTTTGGAAGGTTGGATGACACCTTGACAGACAGCTGCTCAAGGTCCGTGACCTTGGTTCCTGAGCGGCGCATAACGGAGGATTGGCAGTAATAGAAGAAGAAGTTCAGTGCCAGGACTGACTTTGCCAACTGACCACTGATGCGTAGGGACTGGACAGAGCTTTGCAGTCCAAGGTCCCAGTCGATTGACACGATGCACGACCTGAAGCCGTTATTCGCCAGAATGGCAGATCGGTTGAGCGACACCCGCGTCACCCCGCCGGCAGATGCAGACAATCGGTTTAGGACAGAAACCACCTGAGTGACAGTCGGTGGTGCAGTCCGCTTTCTTCCAAAAAATTCGCCCAGCATCCGTACGCTTTCCTGATCCGTTACAAACCCGGCATTATGCCAGCAACCCGGGCCATCTGCAGCATTTCAAAACTATGAATCGAACAGCTTGGAAATTTGCCGTCCAGGTACCATGCTTCGGTAATGAATGGTCGGCCTTGGCATGAAGTGACAATGCAGAAGCGCACATTTATCGGAATGGTAGAGGCAGGAGAGCCGCTGATTCAGCAGGCTATCGACGCTATGCGCGAGTATCACCAGGCTCAGGAGCTAGGCGCACCGCCGGATGAAGTTGAGCGCCTACGCCTTCTGGCCGAGTCGCTGTTCCAGGTCGTGTCCGACTACCAGCTTCGTGTCATTGCCAAGGCGCGCGGGAAGGATCTTCCGCCGCTTCACTGAATTGGCTCAACCAAATCTGGTCCTTGGTTGCGCACGTTTCCGACGGCCTTGCCTACTGGGAACCAGCGAAAATCTTGCGCAGGCCGGCATCCATTTTCGACGATCTGCGCCGCCCGCTCAGGAGTTGTGGCAGGGTCCATCCATTCCCTGGCAGTATCAGGGGGTAGCACCAGAGGCTTTCTGTCGTGGATATCGACCAGCCCTTGGTCGGCCGCCGCGGTTATGATCACGAATCCATCGCGCTCATCCGGCTCGAGGTTGCGGTGCACTTCAGCAAGTGCCGCGAAGTACAGAGGGCCGCCGTCGACGCTGGTGATGTAGTAGGGCTGCTTTCGCTTTGGGTCCGCTGGATCAGGGAGCCATTCAAACCAGCCATTTGCAGGCGCCAAGGCTCTGCCGTTTGGCCATAGACCCTTGAAGAACTTCCCCGTCACTACCGTCTCGGCCCGAGCATTGATCGGATCCGGACGCTTCCCCTTCGCCCAGAAAGGCGACCATCCCCATTTGACCCGATCCACACTCAACCCATCCCCAGCCTGGCGAATGATTTCCACCCGAGTGGACGGCGCTACGTTGTATCGGTTGATCGACTCATGGTCGTAGCCGTTGATGACCACTAGGTCCAACGATAGCTGGCGCAGATAGTGATCCATCGACTCGTAGATCGAGTACCGTCCGCACATCTTCCACCTCTCGCCCGTCAGAAATTTCACCGCCCAGGATTGACCTGGCACCCGATGCCAGATTTACTGTATATGCATACAGTTTGCATTGGACCTTCCGTCATGACCATCACATTCTTGGGTACGCCTACCGGTGGTACCGAACCGCTGCCGCTGTACTCATTCCACGTCCCGGCCGGGTTCCCTTCGCCTGCAGCGGACCACTTGGAGGGCCATATTTCCCTGGATGAGCTATTCGACCTCCGCGCGCCCCATGTGTATCTAGTGAAAGTTGAAGGCGACAGCATGCAAGGCGCAGGCATCTACTCGGGTGACCTCGTTATCGTAGACCGAGGCCGCGAGGCTGAGCACGGCGACATCGTGATTGCTGCCGTTAACAGCGAACCTGTGTGCAAGCGTTTGCACCGACGCGATGGTGTGGTGATCCTCAAGTCGGAGAATCCGGCGTATCCGCCGCGGTACATCATGGAGGGCGATGATCTCGTCGTATGGGGCGTTGTGCGTTACAGCGTTCGCGACCATGCGCAGTGATCAGGTGTTCGCGCTCATCGATTGCAACTCGTTTTACGCGAGCTGCGAGCGCGTATTCCGGCCCGACCTGGCCAAGACGCCTATCGTTGTGCTGAGCAACAACGATGGGTGCGTGATTGCCAGGTCATACGACGCCAAGCCATTCGTGAAGATGGGCGAGCCGTACTTCCAGGCGAAGGACAAGCTACGTCGGCACGGCATCATGGCCTTCAGCAGTAATTACGCGCTTTACGGCGACATGAGCGAGCGCGTCATGTCGCTGATTGAGTCGATGGTGCCTGCCACCGAGATCTACAGCATCGACGAGTGCTTTGCTGATCTGTCCGGTATTCAGGAAAACTTGACCCAGTTCGGGCGAAAGCTGAGGTCCAGGATCTTCCAGTGCACCGGCATACCAGTGGGGGTTGGGATCGCCGGCACAAAGACCCTGGCCAAGCTGGCCAATCACACGGCCAAGCGCCTGCAGGCCCAGACCGGCGGCGTGGTCGACATCACCGATCCTTTCAAGCGAGATTGGGTGCTGCGCAATACCGAGGTGAAAGAGGTGTGGGGAGTTGGCCGGCGGATGGCTGCCCACCTTGAAGCGATGGGCATTCACACGGCGATGGATCTGGCCAAGGCGGATGCCTGGACGTTGCGTCAGAAATTTAGTGTCGTGGTGGAGAAGACCGCTCGGGAACTGGCGGGTACGCCGTGCCTAGAGATGGATGAGGCCGAGCCGCCGAAGCAGGAGATCTGCTGCAGCCGGATGTTCGGCAAGCGGCTGACTGAGCTAGCGCCGATCAAGCAGGCAGTGGCCATGTACGTTGGCCGAGCAGCGGAAAAACTTCGGGCCCAAGGTTCAGTGTGCAAGCGCATGCGCGTCAGCATCCGCACCGGGATGTTCAACCCGGATGAGGCGCACCACGCCCAAGGGGCATTGGTAGAACTGCCATACCCCACCTGCGACACGCTGCTGATGACCAGGCTGGCGACCGACGCGGTTGGCCGGATCTTCAGGCCAGGGTTTCGATACAGCAAGGCAGAGGTGCTGTTGATGGATCTGCGGCAGCCGGGCGAATTTTCAGAGGATTTGTTCGCGCTCAAACAGTCGGTGGCATGTGACAGGCTGATGCAGGTTATGGATGGCATCAACGAGCGCTGGGGGAGGGGGACAGTGCGGGCCGCCAGCGTGCCGGCGACACCGGACTGGGGGATGAGGAGGGAGATGATGAGTCAATCCTATACGACACGGATAGATCAACTGTGGACGGTCAAATGTTAAGCCTGCCGTCCGCCTGGCTGGCCGAGCTGAATGACCAGCCTGCCTTGTTGACCGATCCTGATGGCAGGGCCGCGGTGCTTGCCGAGCTCGCGATTTCCGCGCACCGACGCAGCGACGTTGACGAAGACCAGTTGGCTGACATGTTGGAGTTCACCGAGGCGGCGAGGCTGTGGGCACTGATCGAGCATGAGGAGGTCGCTTGAGCCGGCTTGTGTGAACGACGGCTATGAGAGGAAAGCACAGGGTAGCCAGTGACAGCTATCGACCCAAAGCTACCGTCCGCGAAAGAGCAGCAAGAGGCCTGTAGCGCCTCTCCGACTCTACTGCTCGACGGGATCATCATGGCGCACTTCGCTACAGGCATGGTCTAGTTCGAAATCACCATCTTGGCTCTGTGTGGCTAGTCCAAGCGTGGCTAGAGTGGGCTCCAACGGACACTAACCCCCTGCGAGTACCTGCCCATGAACAACCGCCTCGATTACTTCAAGCTGTCTCCCCAAGCGTCCAACAAACTGGTGGAGTTGACCCTGCAACTGAGCAAGAAGCCGTTGATGGTCGATCTTGCCCACCTGATCATGTTGCGGGCTTCGCAGCTCAACGGCTGTGCATTCTGCGTGGATATGCATGTGAAAGAGGCGAAGATCCATGGCGAGCGCGAGCTGCGTCTTCACCACGTCGCCGTCTGGCGTGAGTCGCAGCTGTTTACGCCCGCAGAGCGAGCGGCGCTGGAGTGGACCGAAGCCCTGACCCAGTTATCGCCTCATGGTATCTCCGACAGCCTCTATGCGCGTGTGCGCGAGCAGTTTTCCGAGCAGGAGCTGTCGGATCTGTCGTTCCTGATCGTCGCCATCAACGGCTGGAACCGCCTCAACGTAGCTTTCCAGGCCATTCCGGGCTCATCCGATGAACTGTTCGGCCTGAGCAGGGCCAACCTCAACTGAGTAACGTACTGATCACTGCGCCAAGCTGCTCGCCAGGAGCAGCCGTGGCGCAGTTGGTAAAGCTCAGGAGCAGACCCGACTGACGCTGCGACGAGGCAGCCCAGCGCGACAACGCCTGTACCGACATGCCCCTGCCCAGCAACTGCTCGGCCAGGGCGGTGTCGTTTACGTCCTTCGGCAAACGTAGTACCAGGTGCATACCGCCCGGCGAGCGCTCCACCTGCATACCCTGCGGCAAACTTCGCTCCAGTGCTTCGATGGTCAATGCCCGTCGCTCGTTGTAGATGCGGCGCATGCGTTGGATATGCCGGGCAAAGTGTCCTTCGGCAACGAACTCCGCCACCATGGCCTGGGTAATTGACGGTGACCCGGCAGCGAACAAGGCCCGGCCGACGCGCTCGAACGCTGCCACCTGCGCCTGCGGCACCACCAGATAAGCCAGGCGAAGGCTGGGAAACAGCACCTTACTGAAGGTCCCGGCATACAGCACGCGCCCATGGCGATCCAAGCTGGCCAGTGCTGGGAGTGGACGGCTGACGTAGCGATACTCGCCGTCGTAGTCGTCCTCGACAATCCACCCCCCGGTGCGGGCAGCCCAATCCAATAGCAGTTGTCGGCGTGGCAACGACAGTGCCATCGACAGCGGGCTCTGATGCCCCGGTGTCACCATAGCGACCTGCGTAGCCCCGCCACCCGCGATGGCATGCTCTACGTTCATGCCATCGGCATCAACCGGCACCGCTTCCAGCTCCAGGCCGAATTGGCGAAGCACTTGGCGCGTGGGGGGATAGCCCGGGTCTTCCACCCAGGCTCGCGCCCCTGGCTGCAACAAGGTATGCGCGATCAACGTCAGGCTATTGCGCCAACCGCTGGTGATAAACACCTGGTGGGCACCGCAATCGATGCCTCGGGATACCTGAAGATACGAGGCGATGGCGCTGCGCAACGCTGGCAGGCCGTGGGGTGCCGGATAGTCCAGATCTCCCAGACGCATCCCGCGTAGATACCGGGCACCCAGACGCGCCCATATCTTGCGCGGAAAAGCATCCAGCGCCGGCACCCCCATCTGGAATGGCAACAGCTGCGGTGGACGCCAGAGCGAATCAGGGGAATCTTCGATCACCCGGCTGCTGACGGGTGATGTGCTGGCCGCCAACCCGGGCTTCTGCAGTTCAGGATTGATCACGGTGCCTTTCTGCCCGAGCGCAAGGAGGTAGCCCTCGCTGGCTAGCAGTGAATAGGCCAGTTCGACGGTACCACGGGCCACACCCAGCTCCTTGGCCATGGCGCGCGCCGACGGCAAGCGGTCACCGGCGGACAACGTGCCGGCGGCAATGGCGGCCAGCACGCGGTCGTAGAGTTGGCGATACAGAGGCAGAGCGGACTGCTCTTCCAAGGGGGCGAAAGGCGGTTTTAGCGAAGTCATCATGGACTAGTTCGTATCCCATTTCTTGGCTCAATCAAGTAGGTCAATGGTAGTCCAATATAGCGCCATCACTTACGCATGAGGCCAATCCCATGACATCTACGTTGACCAACTTCATACCCAGCGTGCTCGACCTGGCCGACACGGCCCTGCGTCCCCTGGACAACATCCATGACCTGTGCAGCGCATTCCCGGTAATGCAGCAATTGCGCCCTCATCTGACCAGCGAAGCCGACTTCACCAGCCGCATCGAGCGTATGCGTGTTGAAGGCTATCACCTCATTGGCGCGTATGACTCAGGCGTCCTTGTGGCATTGGCTGGCTACCGTCTACAGGAAAACCTGGTCTACGGCGCATTCCTGTATGTCGATGACCTTGTCACCGCCGAGGCTCATCGGGGTGGCCAGTGGGGGGCGCGCCTGTTGCAAGCCTTGGAGCGACTGGCCCGCGCCAGCGGCTGTGCGCGCCTGGTGCTCGACACAGGTTTGGCCAACGCCGGAGCGCAACGTTTCTACTTCCGTGAAGGCCTGCTGACGGGTGCAATGCGCTTTCAAAAACAGTTCGATACGCCATAACCCGCACACATCCAAGGAGGCAAACATCATGACATCGTCCCGACCGCCACTTGCTCCTTTGCGCGTTCTTCGCCTGGTCGCCAGCCCCAACGCAAACCATTCGGAAAGTCTGAAGCTGTCCCAGCAGATCCTGTTTGCCTTGGCCACCGAGGCCGGCAGAAGGGGTATCCAGTTGACCGATCTAGATCTCAACGCCTTGGCACCCGTCGATGCGCCTTACGCCCAGGCATTAGCCAATCAGCGCATAGTCACGGTAAGCGGGCGGGACAGTACGTTGAGCCGTTCCAACGAATTGATCGACCAATTGCAAGCATGCGACGTATTGCTGATTGCCACGCCGATGCACAACTACAGCGTGCCCGCCCCACTCAAGATGTGGATCGACCAGGTGGTACGCGTGGGTAAAACCTTTGTTGGCACCGCCAAAGGTAAAGTCGGAAAGCTGACGGATCGTCCGGTCTACGTCGCAATCGCTAGCGGGGGCCACATCAGCGGTCCACAGCCCCGTCAACCAGACTTTCTGCGCCCCTACCTGTCGGCCGTCCTCGCCACCATTGGTCTCACTCAGGTGCATTATTTCACCGTTGAGGGTACCGCCAAGGGGGGGGAGTCACTGAGTACTGGAAGGGCAACAGGGTACGGTGATGTGCAGGCGTTTTTTGGTAGGCATAGCCGTCGAGTAGGTCAAGTCTAAAGTCCGCTTCAAGGCCGACATCTACTCCAAGCGCATAGGTTTGTATCTCAACTGGGCCGTATGCCAACAAGCGGCCACGCTCTTCATCGCTCATACAAAGGAAAAAATCATGAATCGTCTCAATTGGTTTGAAGCTTCGCCTGGTGCAGCTAAGGCCCTCGGCGGCCTGCATCATTTCGTGACCACCGCGACAAATTTGCCAGCCTCGTTGATCCACCTCGTGTTTCTCAGGGTGTCTCAAATCAACGGCTGCGCTCATTGCATTGATCTTCACTCACGCGATCTGATCAAAGCAGGTATGTCAGTGGACAAGGTGCTGTTAGTGCCGGTATGGCATGAAGCGCAATATTTGTTCTCGGATCAGGAGCGCTCAGCACTGGCTTGGGCGGAAGAAGTCACCAGGGTAAGCGAGACTCAGGTATCCGACGAAGCTTATGCAGCCGCATCGGCGGTGTTTGCAGAAAAGGAACTTGTTGACCTGACAGCGGCCATTGCCGCAATGAATGCGTTCAACCGTATGGGCGTCAGCTTCCGACTCAAACCTGCGGCTAGGGCTTGATGACCTAGTGATTAGGCCTGGAGAGGTAGTACTTCGGAGACGGCACATCGCTTGTATCGCGTACCGTCTGCTTCAGGCCAATTGCGGCCCTTTCCGAACGACCGCTATGGGACGATAGCGGTCACTTGCGACCGGCAGCTCTCGACCCATTGCAGTCATTCATGGAAAAGAGTTGGGGCCAAGAGCGAACCATGAGAACCGATGATCGTATGAGGCACGACCTTTCAAAGTCGCGAATCATCAAGCCGGCAGGATGCGCGTCCAGTAACGGGTAAGTTGCTGGATTCGGATTGGCAACGAACGGGCGATAGTGTTCAATGTCAGCTCAATATTACCAAGCGAATACGAACCCGACACCCGCAAATGGCTGACCTCGGGCGCGCAGCCAAGATAGCCGGGGCAATAGCGCTGCAACTCATCGATCAGTATGTCCAGCCTCCAGCCTTCCACTTCCAGCCGCCCCTGGGCCCAGGCCTCTTCGCCTCTTTTCAACGCCTGCGAGCCCCTCAGTCTCTGACGATCAAAAGTCACTGATTGTCCTTGCTCGATCACGACCACATCGTCAGCCTGCTCAGGACGTACCGCCACGGCATGCTCGTAGACGCTAAGACGCGTCAGCCCGTCGAGCTGGCGCACGGCGAAACGAGTGCCCAAAGCGCGCAGCTCACCTTGGGCACTGCGTACCAGGAACGGGCGGGAGTCTTTGCCTGTAGTGACATGAATTTCCCCGGCCCGAAGAATCAGCAGGCGGGTGCTGGCGTCGAAGACAACATCCAGCGCAGTATCGGTATCGAGCACCAGCAAGGTTCCGTCAGCAAGTACCTCTTGGCGCTGTTCACCGATGCGGGTTTTAACGTCGGCCATCCATTTTGGCACAATGCCATATCCCTGCCATGCCAATGAACTCGCCCCGGCACCCAGCAGCAGCCCTTTGAGAAGGGTGCGGCGATTTGGGCCGCTTTCGCGCAGGGTGGACTTTTCCATGACGTCCCAAGTCAATTGCTGCGGCATGCGGCCAAGGCGTGCCTGCAATTCGGTCAACTGCTGCCATGCCCACTCATGCTCCGCACTTCGGCAGTGCCAACGTTGCCACTGTGCGCGCAGTGCCGGGTCATCAGGGCTCGCGGACAGTTGCGCGAACCACTGCGCAGCATGGCGAAGCGCTTGGCGCTGGGCGTCGTTGGTCACCATGGATTGTGCACGAAATACAAGAGGCAACGTTCGGTGGCTCGGGCCATGTATTTGGTGACTGAGCTGGCGGACACCTGTAGTTGTTCCGCAATTTGAGGGTAAGTAAGCCCTTGCACCTGCGACATCAGAAACGCCGTTTTCGCCTTCACGCCCAGTCCGTCAAGCATGCGATCCAGCTCCAGAAGTGTCTGAAGCAGGGCAAGTCGTTCCTCGGCCGAGACTTCGAACGACTCAGGTTGTGCTGCGAGCACTTCGAGATAGGCACGCTCTACTGACTGGCGGCGAAAACTGTCGATCATTACCCGCTTGGCGATGGTTACCAGGAAATGACGTGGCTCATTGAGCGTGGCCGCCAGGGGTTCACGGCGCTCGGCGAGTAACACGCGTACAAAGGTGTCTTGGGCAAAGTCGGCCGCCGCTTGCGAACACCCGGTGCGCTTGCGCAGCCAGCTTATCAGCCAGGGTTGATGGTCGTTGTAGAGCGTCGCGATAGGGTTGCCAGACGACATGTCGGTGCCAAGCAGAGAATAAGAATTAATCGCAATATAGTAAAATGGTGGCCTTAGGGCAATCGACTTTCGGGCCAAAACAACGGAGCCAAAAAATTTTCAAAACGCGTTGTCACTTTGCCCCCGGCAGCGCGACTCCTTTTGCAGATACCTCATAAAACGCCGACAACCGCATTAGGAGAAAGCATGCAGCATCCCCTTCCTGGCATGTTCACCGCCAAATTGAACACCCAAAGCGCGCTGTACCTTGTCATGTTTGGTGTATCGGTGTTGATGGCCACTCCAGCGCTTACCCGTGCTGCCGAAAGCCAAGAAACAGCTCGTGCGCAGCATCAGCAGGAGTTTGCTATCGAGGCCGGATCGCTGGCTACCGTATTGAACCGCTTTGCGACCGAAGCAGGCGTTGTCTTGTCGTTTGACAACGGGCTTACCGAAGGTAAGCAAAGCCGGGGCATCAACGGCCGTTACAGCATCGATCAGGGCTTTTCAGTCTTGCTGAGCGGTTCTGGATTGCAGGCGGTCGCTGGTGGGGGTAACAGCTACGTGGTATTGCCGGCCACTCCGTCGGGCTCAATGCAATTGGGCGTGACCAACGTAACAAGCTCGGGGCTGGGCGCCATCACCGAAGGGTCGAGATCCTATACGACCGGTAGCACCAACACAGCAACGAAGATGAGCCTCTCGCTGCGAGAAACACCGCAGTCAGTCAGTGTCGTCACGCGTCAGCAAATGGATGATCAAAACATGCAGTCCCTCGAAGACGTTGCCAGGGCTGCCACGGGTATCAATACAACCAAGGATTTCGGTACCGAACGATCACGCTATTTCTCCCGGGGTTTCCAGGTCAACGACCTGCAATACGACGGCGTACCGACTAGCATTTCCGAAAGCTACTCGATGGACGTGACCTCTGTTAACAACATGGCCATCTACGACCGGGTAGAGTTTGTGCGCGGCGCCAACGGCCTGATGCAGGGTGCGGGAAACCCTTCGGCGGCCATCAACTTGGTGCGTAAGCGGCCAACGGATACCTATAAGCTCAAAGCAGAAATCGGCGGCGGCTCCTGGGATCATTACCACAGCCAGATCGACGTGAGTGGGCCTTTGAACGAACAGGGCACGCTGCGGGGCAGGACCGTACTGCTATACGATGCCGGCAATAGTTTTGTAGACCGTGCCGACAAAGAAAACCAGTTGTTCTACGCCATTGGCGAAGCCGACTTGAGCGAAGATACGACGGTAAGCCTTGGGACCGTGTTGCAGAAGGATTATCACGGCGGTTATGACTGGGGCGGCTTGCCTACTCAACTCAATGGCCGCTTCTATCCACTGTCGCGTTCGGCTTCTTTTGCGCCAAGCTGGGCACATCTGAACAAAATCAATCGCACGGTATTTGCTGACATCAAGCATGCGTTCAATGATGACTGGAAACTGACCGTCAATACTAACTTCATGTGGTCGAATGCCGATTTTCTCGGGCTCTACGGCAACAACATTGGTAACGACCAGTTCCGGCTGGCCACCAACGATACAAAATACGACGACGAACAAATCAGCCTTGATGCCGCGCTGAACGGTGCATTCTACCTGCTCGGTCAGCGCCACGAACTGGTGTTCGGCGCTAACGCGCGCAAAGACCGGTTCATCAACGAGTCGCGCTACAACAACAACCCAAGCGTGGTCGATATTCTTGATTTTTCCCCTTCACAAGTGGCTTCGCCCACCTACAGCTACGAGCGTATCCAGTACCGCAACGTACGCAAGGACAAAGGGCTTTATGCCGCCACCCGACTGAACCCCAGCGATGATCTGCATGTGATCTTGGGCAGCCGTTTCAGCTGGGTTGACTACACGTCTTCTGACTATGAAGACCGTTTCAAGGAAAATGGAAAAGTCATACCCTATGCTGGCGTCGTCTATGACCTCACTGACGATGCCTCGGTTTACGCCAGCTACACCGAGATTTATCAGGTTCAAAGCAACTACGACATCAACAACAAACTGCTCAACCCCATCACCGGCAGCAACTACGAAATCGGCCTCAAGAACGAGTTCTACGACGGGCTGCTCAATACGTCTGTGGCGGTATTCCAGGTTGACCAAAGCCACTTACCCCAAGCGGTTGTTGGCGCACCACGTATCTGCGGGCCAGGACGTAGCTCAACGTGTTACGAGGAGGGCGGCAAGGTCCGCAACCGAGGATTTGAGGTAGAGGCTTCTGGAGAAGTTCTCCCCGGTTGGAACGCCGTGCTCGGATACACCTACAGCCACCCTGAATATATTGGCGGAACCCGTAAAGGTACCGACTACGCCACCGAAACCTCCCCGCGCCGGTTGGTTAAACTTGCGACCAATTATCGTTTGCCCGGCGAGCTGGGCGATTGGCGTGTAGGTGGTAGCCTCTATCATCAGAGCAAGGTCTATCTAGGTAATGTGGAGCAGGGAGCGTACAACCTCGTTGATCTGAACGCTAATTACCAGATCAACAAAAACCTGAGCGCGCAGCTGAACCTGAACAACGTGTTCGACAAGCATTATTACTCCGCCATCTATAACTCGAACCTGGGCAATTACTACGGCGAACCACGCAACTTCGCCGTGACGCTGCGGTACGAAAACTGAAAAGATCTGGTCTCGCCGCAGCAATGTGGTTTGCGGCGAGATTACAAATATGCACTGAACATGGACCTACCACCCTATGCGAGTGGCTGCTATGGGTCGAAACCGGACAGTCAGCGACAGCCACCTAGTGATACCAATTTTGATACCACTGATGAGGAATTGAGGGGGGGCGGAGGGGCGTTTGACCCAAAGAAATTAACCCCTTGTCACGACCAAGCACCCCTAAAATACTGCATGGTGATGTTGGCGCTAGAGATCAAGCGTTCTTGATGCCAGCCCTAGCCTGGCCCCAATGCGCCTCGCATTCGGTTGAAGGCTGACTGGTCGCCCATTCATGCATTCAGCGCTTTATGCCACAGAGGTAACACCCTCAGGCTGCGCAAAACCCAGGCTGGAGGCCGCGTGTTTTCGTTTGCAAAACGCTCGAAAAGTAAGGATTTTGGTCTGCGTTATTATGGTATAAATATAACAAAATCATACAGTTATGTTAGTCTCGTCCGCTGCATGGGGTGCAAGGGGTCGAGTGTTCGAATCACTCCGTCCCGACCAAATAACTCCAAAAAATCCAGTCACTTAGCGGTGGCTGGATTTTTTTGGTCGACGATTTTTCCACGGGCGCGTTTTTACCTCACTTTTTACCCCACCGAATTATCCCAGTAGAACAGCTCCAGGCCTTGCCCATTCGGCTCTCGCGCTGAACTGAAGTCCTTTTCGCCTCCTCGAATTTAGACACGGTCTCAGAGAGGTTTTGGAATGGACGACACGACCCTGGCCTTCATGATCTTCGCGGCAAATCACCCGGACGTGCTTGCCCAAGTCAAAATCTTGAGCGAAGCGGAAGCGCTGGAGGCCGGCGAGCCGCTGTCGGCGCTGCGTGACACCATGGTTGTCCAGACCCTCACGGTTGAAGCCGACATGCAAGGCGTCTCGCTCCCTGAGCTTGTTCAGAAGCTGATCGGCGGGGACGACCCGGGGGAGGGTGATCCGAGCGTCCCAGGGTTGGAAAAATACAATCGGATGCGCGACTTCAATGCCTCACCAGAACCATCGGGAGCGGAGAAATTCCCAATGCGCTCGAAGCGCGTAGCTGCTCACGCTCTTCATCGACTACCTGCGCAACGGCAAAGGTGCGACCACCGGCAACGTCTTTTCGGCGCGGGTCAGGGAAGGACTGCCGGTATCGGTGCCGATTGGGACGGTATGCCGACCATCCAGCAATTGATCACCCAGGAGATGAAAGCGCGGATCGGAATGAAGTAGCCCGCTGTTGCGATGGGAGAAGAGGAACGAGCTTGGCACATTTCGTCATCCCTTAGGTTCGCGCCGTTGGGCCTCACCAACCCTATTGTAGCAACCGCCGGCTTACTCAATCCTTTGAATTTAGCGGGATTTTTCCGTTTCGCTCCACAATCGCAATTTGATTTGCTCCACTGATTCCCCTGGCTATCTCGTGCTGTTTCGAGAATGTCATCCTCGGTTAACCGGGGTTGGCGCATTCGCTGATGCGCGGCAGCGCCGGGCTATGAGACATCGACACCTGGGGGGCGGGCTGTATTCTCGATACTGGATTCACGCAGTAGCGAGCCTTCAAGTTCAACCATCACTGGCTGACCAGGGTTTCCTGGACAGCCGCGTATGTCAGATGTGCTTTTCATTGTTGTGCCTTAACTCGGATAGTTGCGAGCCGCACGTTGTGACATACGGCTCACATAACTGATCACCGTTTTGCTTCTTCACCGGGGGTAGCCGACCGGCTCAAGAACGCCCGAGTTATTTCGGGAAGGTGATCTTTTAGCCAATCGGCCATGGCGACCTCTTCTTTCAAAATCGACCGGCAGGCCTCGGCAGTGAGTTCATCCCCTGCGAAAGTCGCTGCTTCAATAATTACCATGTAGGAAGCGATCTCAAGATTTTCGAACACATATCCAGACATCGCTCCTTTAACCACTTCATCGCTCATAGCCATACCCCCCACTGCTTGGCCGAACGCCATGAGCTTGCCCGCTAAGTCTTTCAATGTCGAAGTGCTCCCTCCTAAGCGCTCTATGCATTCAACCAATTTGCGTTGTTGCCCTTCCGTCTCTGTGATGTGCTGAGTGATTCGCTCACGAAGATCGGGATAATGCTCTAACCGTTCCGCTTGCGCTTTAAGCATTTTCTCGGCTTGCTGCTCCATCGCGTGAGCATCGCGCAGCCAATCCAATAAATTTTCCGCAGGCTTAGTCATATGTGCTCTCCATGTAGTGAAGTTATTCAGAGCTGAATTCAATTCACGTCGTTCGGTCGGGTTGATGGACGGTAGGATGCGCAAACTATTTGCCTGCAGTTATTTGGCAAACTTTATTGAACTTTCAGGTCGCGTCCACTCGTCTTGTTGGTTCTTTGGCGGTTTGCACCATTGAGCTCTTCTCAACTCCCACAAAGGACCCAGGACGTATTTGCGTGCTGGTTCAACCGTTGGGAGACTTAATATGTTTATCCATAACAAGCGTCTTCAATATACCGTGCACGTCGCTCAGCCCAATCCAGGCCTTGCCAACTTGCTTTTGGAGCAGTTCGGCGGCGCTCAGGGTGAGCTGGCGGCGGCCAGTCGATATTTCACCCAGGCCCTCGCCGAGGATGATCCAGGCCGCAAAGACCTGCTCATGGACATCGCCACTGAGGAGCTGAGCCACTTGGAGGTTGTCGGCTCGATCATCGTGATGCTTAACAAGGGAGCCAAGGGCCGCCTTGCTGAGGGGGTCGAAGAGGAGGGAGAGCTGTACCGAGCCATCAACGGGGCCGGTAACGACTCCCACATCACCAGCATCCTCTACGGTGCCGGCGCTCCCCTTACCAACTCCGCAGGGGTGCCTTGGAGCGCGGCCTATGTGGACACCATCGGCGAACCTACGGCTGATTTCCGCTCCAACATCGCAGCCGAAGCGCGGGCGAAGATCGTGTACGAGCGCCTGATGAACGTGACGGACGATCCAGGCGTGAAAGAGGCCCTCGGCTTCCTGATGACTCGGGAGATTGCGCACCAGCTTTCTTTTGAAAAAGCGCTACACGCCATTCAGCCCAACTTCCCTCAAGGCAAGCTTCCAGGCATGCCGGAGTTTACCAACAAGTATTTCAACATGTCGGGTGAGCCGAATGTGCGTGGCCCTTGGAATGAAGGCGAGGAGTGGGAATACGTCGAGAATCCCTCGGCAGCTGTTGATGGCGGAGATGGTACCGCTTCAGTGGAACTGGCCGGCCCTGATCTGGCGTTATTGGAAACCATGAAACTGCGGACGATGTCCGATCCAGCCAGCAACCCGGTCACCGGCGCGGATCTCGGCTCGGGCTTGGTCAACGGTAAAGGTGACGACTGAAGGAGGCTCTATGAGCACTTTGAGAAAAAGGGATAGGGTTCAGGTGGACATCGGCTTTGAGCATTTGATGAGCGCGGCGGTGGCAGAGTTTGAGGCCGACTCGCGCCTGGCTTGCCGAGCGATGCGAGTAAAGATGGCTATAGGCATGTTCGGCGTTGGCTCCCTGCTGCCCAACGATCTGCCCCCGAAGCTTCCCATTGAGCCCTTCGAGGAGAGTGTGGTCAGCCACACCCTGCAGTGAGAGCTGCTGGATGAAATCGAGAAGGGTGCAGTGCTTGATGCGGCGCTCATCGGGGCATGCCAGAAAGTCGAGCGTTACGAGATTGCCAGCTACGGCACCCTGATTGCGATGGCCAAGCGCTTCGGCATGGAAGAGGCGGCCTCGCTATTGGCAGACATGCTCGCCGAAGAAAAAGCCGCTGACGAAAAGCTGTCAGCGGTTGCCGAAGAGGGCGGCAACCAGGCCGCCGCCCTCGAGAAGTAACGAGTAGTGCCCAGCCAAGGACGTGCTGGGCCTTCTACGAATTTGTCATTTCACCACGACCTACGTCCCAGACCCATGCCATTGGCGCTATTCTGCTGAACCTCTGAGGCATTGGCGACTCAACCGAGCATCGATGTGTGAGGCATCCTGATGCGAACCTTTGAGAAAGACCTCTCTACAGCTCAACTGCTCAAGCTTGATTGCCTGGCCGGGTGGTTTCGGACGCTGGAGGACAGAGCATTGCGGATGGCGTCGCCGGACGACTATCACGAGGAGCTGCTTCGCCAGGCCGATGAGATGGATCGTCAAGGGATCATTTCTTGGCAGGAGTGGCGTGATCTACGTCTGGAGGCAGACGCTGCTTACCTCAGAGCGGTGACAGGGGACGATTATGCCTCCGATTTTCTGAGGAGATCGACATAGGGCATTAGGGGTTCGTGGTCTCGCGAGAAGACGCCGTCTATACCCACTTGGCGAGGCCGGCTATCCAATGACCATCACCTGGAGGATCCACCATGCAACCGACAACTGAAGGCTTGGAAGAGCAAGGCCCCAGCGGTGTCCCGTTCATCAACGATCCGGAAAAGCCCACCTCACCACCTCTGAATGATGCCGACGCAACAGATGCTGCCGAGGCCGAGAAAGACACCCAGGATGACGCAGATTCCATCTAGACCCGAGGAGCAACGCAATGGACAACTACCATCTGAGCCCAACGGATGAGGGGTGGGAACTGAAAAAGGTCGGTGCCGAACGCGCTTCTAAGCGTGCCGCCACGAAGCAGGAGCTGGTCAGCTCACTGGCTGATTTCTTTAACGGTAAAACCGGATCGGTGAAAATCCACAAGGCAGATGGCTCCATCGAGGAAGAGCGCACCTATCCGCGCACTGCTGATCCGAGGCGTTCGAAGGGGTGATTCCGATTACTGCGGCTGACCTTGGCATTGAAGTCACCGACTCGAGCAGCCACGGCTGGTTCAAGTGGCTGCTTGCGAGCTTTCTCATCGGGAAGAGAATTCGCTCAACGGTCGCCGTCGAGGCCTACCGCAATCTGGTAGAACGCCACGGGCTGGATACACCGGAAAGGTTGGCCGGGTGTTGCCATCGGGATCTCGTCAGCTTCCTGGGTCAGGCAGGCTACGCACGGTACGACGAGTCGACAGCGAGACGACTGCATACACTGGGCGCACGTCTGTCTCGGGAGCTGAATGCTCAACTGAATACCTTGAGGGCGGGACAGATGGATTATCCGGCGCTCCAGAGATGGCTTTTGAGCTTCGAGGGGATTGGCCCGAAAACAGTTGAGATCTTTATGCGCGAAGCGGCCGCGTCGCTCGACATGCCCACTACACGGGAATCGCCACCCAGAAGCGTGTCCCAGCATCCTCCGAGGACCTGACATTAAGTTGCCCACCATCGCTTGCGACAATTTGTGCCGCGATAAACAGCCCCAAACCCAATCCTGTACCGTTTCATGCTCACCCTCGGGCGCCAAGCCCTGGGACTATCGCTTTGCTTTGAAAATTCAGCTCTGTGGCTGAAAGAGGTTTCACTTCACCTTATTGGCATCTTCGCTCGCGCTGCAAGTGGGGACATCGGCATCGACATTGCCGCTCGGGAAGGGCGCTTTCTCATCACACTGTTCGCCCATCGCTCGATATTCCTTACGCAGCGTATGCAACTGCTCGCTGTCCAGCGCCTCAAGGTCGAGGACGGATCGCTCGGCGGATTTCGTTGCGCGGATGAGCTCGTCCAGCTTGACGTGGATGATGTCGTTGTCCCGGTTCTGAGTGTTCTGAATCAAGAAAACCATCAGGAAGGTAATGATGGTTGTAGAAGTGTTGATGATGAGCTGCCACGTATCGTTGTAGTGAAACCAGGGCCCCGAGGCCCCCCACATCGCGATGAGTACGATGGCGATGAGAAAGGTACTCGGCCTGCCGGCATGGTTGGACAGCCACTGGCAGAAACGCGCGAATTTCATGATGCTTTTCCTCTGGGATGCGTTGTACTAACCAGTTGACCCCGGAGCTGCTCAGAAATCTTTTTTTACATCTGCTTAATTTGACACTCGGCCGCTGAGGGGGGGATCACGAGTCTCTCCTCTGTCTCCAAGCGTGCAGCGACTTTTTCAAGCGCTACGGATGCCCCGGGCGGTCACCAGGCTGATCATGCGCAAGCAATTCACTGATGGTATGACTGAGCACATCCAGGGTGCACGGCTTGGTGATGAACCTGGCATTCCCAGGAAGAGAGCCAGGTGGTAAAACGGTGTGCCCAGAGACGATTATTACCGGCAAGCGGCGATTGGTTGACCAGATCGTTTTGGCTAGCCCGAGCCCATCAATCGAGCCCGGCATGCTCACGTCAGTGATGACCAGAACAAACGACTCGGCGTTGAACTCACGAAGGGCATCGTCGGCATTGCTGCACTCGACGACCTGATAGCCGAAGTGCGCCACAGCTTCGGCCATCAGCCAGCGCAGGATTTCATCGTCTTCAACCAGCAGAACCCTCTGTAACATCGAACCCAATCCTCGTCGTAGTACTTGTTAGTGGATCCTTCGAGCACAGCGTTGCTTGCGTCTGACAGAAGGTAACCACCCGCAGACACTCAAACTAGATTGAGCCGATATTCCGACGCCGCTGTCTTCGCTTTAGGTCATTCGTAGCCACAATGGTTGCAAAGGAGCGAGGATCGGCTGCTAGGGATGGAGGGCACTGGTTCGGAATGGCGAGTTACGCTTAGCGGGAGGGCTGGCGAGCGGACGTGTTTAACCTACCCCTGTGTGGACACACATCGCGGGTTGGACACAGCCCGTCGCAGGAGCGGGTTCACCCGCGAAAGGGCCGGCCCAGCTGGCCAATATCCACCCGCCGTTCACCGTTGCCGCCGCTATCGTATTCGCGGGTAAACCCATTCCTACCTGATCGGGAGGCACACATGGGTGACCGGGCGAAGCCCGAGGTATCCACCGCGTTGTCTGTTTCGCGGATAAGCCCGCACGTTCCAGGAAATGGCGGTCATTCGGCCGCCAATCGCCCCTTGTTCTGCCGGTCGGCCTTGTACTGCATGGCCACTGCCGGTGCCGGCTTGGCGGCACCGGTTTCCAGCCATTGACGCATGCGGCTGGCATCGGCGAAGTGGGTGTACTTGCCGAAGGCATCGAGAATGACCATGGCCACCGGGCGGTTATCCATGCGGGTCAGCAGTACCAGGCAGTGCCCGGCCTCGTTGGTGAAGCCGGTCTTGGTCAGCTTGATATCCCAGTTGCTTTTGTTCACCAGGTGGTCGGTGTTACGGAAGCCCAGGGTGTAGTTGGGCTTGCGGAAGGCGACGGTCTTTTCGCGGGTAGTCGACAGTTCGCTCAGCATGGGGTACTTGCGCGAGGCTATCAGCAGCTTGGCCAGGTCGCGGGCAGTGGATACGTTCTGCGTCGACAGGCCGGTCGGCTCAACATAGCGGGTGTGGGCCATTCCCAGGCTGCGGGCTTTGGCATTCATGGCCTTGATGAACGCCGGATAGCCGCCGGGGTAGGCGTTGGCCAGGCTATTGGCCGCACGGTTTTCCGAGGACATCAGGGTAATCAGCAGGGTTTCGCGGCGGTCCAGCTGGCTGCCCAGACGCACGCGCGAGTACACGCCTTTCATTTCCGGGTTGTTGGCAATGGTCATGGTGAGCATTTCATCCATGGGCAGCTTGGCATCCAGCACCACCATCGCCGTCATCAGTTTGGTCACCGAAGCGATTGGCACTACGCGGTCGGCATGGCTTGAATACAGCTCCTGGTTGCTGTTCAGGTCGATCAGCAGAGCACTGCCCGAAGCCAGGTGCAGTTTGGATGGGTCACGTTGAACCTGAGCCGGGGGTTGTGCAGCAGCGGTCGACGGAAGGGTCGCAGTACCTGTGAGCAACAGCAGCAGGCTGAGGATGGACAGGGATGTTTTCACGTTGAGGCTCACTAAAAGTTGGTATGTCGTTGGCTGTGCAAGGGTTTTCCCCCTAAAAACCGATGCATTCTGGAGTATGGCTGAATTGCTGTCGAATGCCTTATGCCTAAAGGGCGCAAGGTGAACGAAATTTAATCCTTTGCCCGTTCTTCATCCCTCACGGCTGGCAAAAAGGCGCTGTTCAGCCCCACCTGATAGAAGCCCAGCCCCGCGCTGTGTTTTTTGCTTTCATGCGACAGAATCAAGGCTTGTGATAGCAGGGCTGGGCATCGTCGTTCAGCGATGGATGAGCGAGAGCTCGCTGATGATGCAGACCGAGCCATCCTCGGCAGGCGTGGCGTCGGTGTAGTCGACCTGGTTGTAAACCCCGCCGTGGAACTCGAACAGGTGCGAAGCCCAGGTGCTGTCGAGCTGCAAATCGCCCGACGAGGCGGATACCCCATTGCATTCGACCGACACGGTTACCACGCCTTCAGACGTGGTGTGAATGCTGATGTGGAATGTCGCACCCAGTGGCACCCCCTTCAGGACTGTGGAATTCACCGGGTCGGTCTGGTTGAAGGTGCGCCGAAACCCAAGGGTGATGTTGCCCTTGTTCCAGAACACCTTTACCGGCGGGCCGTCATCCCCGCGTACGTGCATCTGGGCGATGACCACCTTCTGCGCCGCGTTGACCTTGGTCAGCGTCATTGTCTGGTGATTCCAGTGATCCTGGGCGCTGGCCAGCGTCCAGTCTTGCGTTTCAGTCCATTCGCAGCGTGTCCTGTGGGTGCTTTTGCTCGAAGCACCTTTGGTTGGGGCTGAGAACTGGATCGAGCCATCGCCAAGCACCGTCACGATGCTGGGAAAGCGTGCAATCGCCTCAGCACCGATTAGCTCCAGAGCAACGGGGTTGGTTGAGGAGACGGGTACCGGCGTGGCAATGGTGAGGTGGCTGATATCTACGGCCATGGGGAACTCCCGACAAAAAGGTTTGAGTGACAGAGCAGCCGTGCAAGTGTCGGCTGAATACAAAATTAGCCACTAGCTAAATCAACGTCAATAGCTTACGGCTAAATTGATTTCGCTTTACGGGAAATTACCTGCTGGCGAAATTTTCCCTATTGAGGGCTTTACGCAGGATTTGGCAGTGGGATAAGCTTTTGCTGAGTACTGTACAAGCATACAGCTATCAGGATGAAAATATGGCTAGCCACATAAAGTCGGAACTCCAACTGCGCCAGGAAATGACCGGAATAGAGCGGCTTAGCCTGCGGGTATCGTCAATGATCAACCACCCGCTCGCACAGACGCAGCGCTGGGTGGTGGTGCATCGTCTGGATACCGACGGTGAAGCGGAATGGGAGGAGGTGATGGGCCAACTGCTGGAAACGCCCGAGTTGCAGCTGACGTTCAATGATGACGCTAGCGTAACGGTGCGATGGGCGCGCAGTAGCGTGGAAGAGCGTGATGATTTTATCGTCGAGCGCGACTGCGAACAGCAGATCGAGGAGGCGGCACCTTTTTGAGTGTCAGCAAAAGCCCGCCGGTCAGGGCGGGCTTCGGTTTATACCAGGTGGGCATTCCACACCAGCAGGACCCTGGCCTGTATGTAGGTCTCTTCGCGACGAATCATGCGGTCTTTGTGCCGCGAGTTGTCGGAGATCATCTCGAAGTGGTCCTCGTCCGCGATCTGTAGCCGCTTGATGTAGATGTGGTCGCCCCAGGAAAAGAAGTAGATGCCATCGCCGACGAATTCGCGGATGCTGACGTCGACGATCAGCGGGTCGCGGTGCCTGATGGTCGGCTCCATCGACTGGCCCCAGCCGGTCACCATCTTCAGGTGATGGTGCTCGCTGAACTCCACGCCCAGCTCACGCAGATGGCTGGGGCTGACGCGAACGTCCTTGAACATCTCGGGGTAGTCATGGGGGATCTGGCCGCCGCCCATGGCTGCCCGCACGTCATAGTGTGCAATCCACACTTCGTCACCGACCAAGCCGGGGCGAAGCGGCTCGGCTTTCAGCAGCGTGGCATCTGCAGGCTCTTGCGCAGCGGCCAGCAGCCTTTGCCGGGTTTCTTCAGAGATACCTTTGCCGCTTCGGGCAAGCATCTGTTGGACCAGGTCAGCTGCGGAGAGCTTGTTGTCACCTGGCTCGACAGCCGCTTGCGCGTGTTCGCCTGGCGATAGAGCGTCGAACCAACCCCGTGGCAAGCCTTCGATACCCTCGATGCGGCGGGCCACGTCATCGCCCAGGTTTTTCACGGTCTTGTCGGAAAGGATCTGGCTCAGGTGCGCAGGCGCCATCCCCCAGCGCTCTGCGCAGGTCCCCTTTCTCTGGCTGCCGATCAGTTTCACCAGGTTGTGTTTGCGAATTTGGTAGATGTCCATGGGGAGAAGCATGCCAGTGTTTAGCTCGCTGCTAAATGTGCGCATGGCTAAATCTGCTCTTGTGGTGTAGTTAGCTGTAGGCTAAATTAAGCGCACGAACAAGGAAAGCTGACGAGACATTTTCTCCAGGGCTGATCACATCATCATTTGTAATGAGGTTCACATGGATCCGACCGACCTCGGCCCGGGCACCGTCACTTGGCTGGGCGGTACGGGGACTTTACTGCTGGGTGCGTTTCTATGGCTACGTAAATGGTTGTCGAGGGATGCAGTCGACCGCGCGATGGACAATGCAGAAATAGCCGTCATCCACCACCTTACAACGCTGCTGGACATCGAACGGGATGCCCGAAGGGAGGCGCAGGCAAAAGCTGAACTGCTCGCCAAGGAACGAAACGAGCTGGTGATGACAGTAGGGCGGCTGCAAGGCAAGGTCATGGTGCTGACCAAGTTGGGCAGTAGCGGCCAAACAGGAAATGGCAGCCCGGGCAATCCGTGAAGAAAAAAAGCCCGCCATAATGGCGGGCAACAAGGGCGTAGGGAGCAACGCACAACAAATTCGGTTCAGGCAACCAGCGTACCTGGTTGCAACTGTTCGGCCAGTGCCCGGGCTGAGGCGAGCGTCGGCATCGGGCCGCTCACGGCTTCGCCGTTGCGAACCAGGTACCAGCACGCCAGAAGGCCCTGCTCACGCAGTGGGGTGGGAACGGCGCTGCCGACAACGGACATGATCTGAATAGTGGCCATGGGGACCTCCTGTGAAACATGGCCCTACCATACGCAGCAGCCGGGGTTGTTTGAAATCAACTTCCTCGATAGTGATCATTGCTCCTATCAACCGTTACCAGCGCGGTGGCCCGTAGTACACCGGTGGCGGCCCATAGTAGGTGCGGTAGCCCGGCGGCGGAGGGGGTGGTGCGTAGTAGGGCTGGTAGTACACCGGCTGGGGTGGCGGTTGTACGTACACCGGCGGCGGCGCGTAATAGACCGGCTGGCGTTCGACATACACTGTACGGTCATGGCCGCCATAAACCGTCGCCCCTACCACGGCGCCGACCACTGCCGCACCCAGCAGTGGGCCCGGCCCATACCAACCACCGTGCCCATGGCCGCCATAGCCGCCGTGAGCTGCTGCAGGCCCGCTGACGGCCAAGGCACCGACCAGCAGGACGATTCCGGGAATGAGACGGTTCATAAAACAACCTCGCAGGAAAACCCCACGTCCGGGGCCCTGTTACTATGACTCCGGTCTCTGTCAGCTGCGCACAGGGGAACGGTAAAGGTTGTGTAAGGGGCGACCAGTGGTTCACCCTGGTAAGCTGAATAAACGTTTCAGTCATGACCAAGGAGCCTGTTATGCCGACAACTCCAAGCCGGGACACCGTGCTTTGCATCTCGCTGGCCGGTCGCCCCGGCACCTTCGGCGTGCGCTTTCACAACCACCTCTACCAGCAGTTGGGCCTGGATTTCTACTATAAGGCCATGCGCACCGATGACCTGCCAGCGGCGGTGGCAGGGATCCGCGCCTTGGGTATTCGCGGCTGCGGGGTGTCGATGCCGTACAAGGAAGCCTGCATGGCCTTGGTCGACGAAATCGACCCCTCGGCGGCGGCCATCGAGTCGGTCAATACCCTTGTCAATTGCAATGGTCACCTGAAGGCTTACAACACCGATTACCTGGCCGTGCGCCAATTGCTGGTGCAGCATCAGGTCGATCCGGGCACTGCCTTTGCCCTGCGAGGCAGCGGTGGCATGGCCAAGGCCGTGGCCAGCGCCTTGCGCGATGCCGGGTTTGCCGAAGGCATCATCGTTGCACGCAACGAGCAGGCCGGGCGTCAGTTGGCGGATGTCTGTGGTTATCGCTGGGAGCCTGAGCTCGGCGACCTCTGCCCGCCGATGCTGGTGAACGTGACGCCGGTCGGTATGGCAGGCGGGCAAGAGGCAGAAGAGCTGGCGTTTCCCGAGCACGCCATCGCGGCGGCGGAGCGGGTGTTCGATGTGGTGGCGATGCCGGCGCAGACGCCGCTGATTCGCCGGGCTCAGGCGTTGGGCAAGCCGGTGATCACTGGGCTGGAGGTCATTGCGCTGCAAGCGCTGGAGCAGTTCGTGCTGTACACCGGGGTAAGGCCGTCGCAGGAGCAGGTGGATGCGGCGGTGGCATACGCGCGGGCTACCTAGTTACACCTACCCCCTTCGCGGTATCAGCCGCGAAGGGGGGCAGGCAGAACCGGATCAGAACACTTCGTGCCCGTTATCCAGCTGTTTGTCGACCAGTGCCCGGCCATGGGCCAGCGATACATGTTGTGCATTCTCAAGGTCAGAGAAGAACTGCATGGGCATCGACATGCGCTTGCTGGTGTGCCCATCAGGTGCCGTGATCAGGCAGCCGGCGGCATAGGGCAGGGGGGAGTCGGGATGTGGCATCACGCTGGCAGTGATGGTGTGCTCGCGGTATTCACAGTGAAGAGATTGCATCGTCCTTACCTCGCTGTGGCATGTGAAGCAGTTACCTTCATATACCACAGCAAGAGGCCGGGAGTTCCCGGCCCGACGAGCGCGCCACGATCAACGCTCAGCCTTCGAGCTCGGTTGGCTGGATCACTTCGACCCAATAACCGTCCGGGTCCTTGACGAAGGCCAGGTGGTTCATGCGCCCGTCCTGCAGGCGTTTCTGGAACGGCACTTCCAGTGCCTCGAAGCGCGCGCAAGCGGCGCGTACGTCGGGTACCGAAATGCAGATATGACCAAAGCCGCGCGGTTCGGTGTTGCCATTGTGGTAAGCGAACTCGGCATCGTTTTCGGTGCCATGGTTGTGGGTCAGCTCCAGCACACCAGGGATCGACTTCATCCACTGGTGGCGGGCGGTGTCATCAGCGGGGATCTGTGCCGGGTCGACAAGGGCCAGGAAGTACAGGCTGAAAGCGGCTTCAGGGAAGTCACGCTTGTCCACCAGGCGGAAGCCCAGCACACGGGTGTAGAAGTCCAGCGACTTCTTGATGTCCTTGACCCGCAACATGGTGTGGTTGAAGACGAACTGGGCGGTGGCGGCGTCAGGTTGTGCGGTGACGCCAGGCAGGGTTTGCAGATCGTGCAGGCTCATGGGAACTCCTGAGACGGGGCCGGGCGCAGGGCGCCGGCAAAACAGACAGGCTGGCCATGATACGGCAGTGCGCCGATTGCGCAAATGAAAGCGCCCTGCAAAGGCAGGGCGCTGAAATTAGAGGCCCGCATGTGCGGGCGCGTGATGGGGTCGCTAATCCTTTAGCTGTTTCGATACTGAGCCACTGCTTGTGAAAAAAGCGTGAAGCCTTTGTGGGCATTTCATCAGCGTACCCAGCTTTCTACCGTGGCGGCCCCATATTGTTCTTTCCAGGCCTTGAGGCCGCGGTGGTTGCCGCCTTTGGTCTCGATTCGCTCGCCGGTGTGCGGGTTGTGATAGACCTTGACCACCCGTGGGCGG
Source organism: Pseudomonas sp. JR33AA (assembly GCF_021378985.1). Classification (NCBI taxonomy): domain Bacteria; kingdom Pseudomonadati; phylum Pseudomonadota; class Gammaproteobacteria; order Pseudomonadales; family Pseudomonadaceae; genus Pseudomonas; species Pseudomonas sp. JR33AA. The sequence continues at coordinate 123,966 of NZ_JAJSAW010000003.1, read as the reverse complement.
CGTTGTTGCTTGGGGGGTGTGCTGGACGCACGGGCCACAGCCTTCGGGTCGAGGATGGCGATGATATCGCGCAGGCTCTTGTCATAGCTTTTCATCAGGCCGACTAGTTTCTGCTCGAATTCGATTTCGCGTTTGAGGCCGGCATCCTTTTTCAACGCTTCCAGTTGCGCCATCTGTTCCTGGAGCGCTTTTTCGGCAGCACGAAACTCTGCAAGTCTGGACACTGTAATCACTCCTGTACGTCGGTCGTGGCAGGGCGTGACGAACATTGAAGAAGAGTAAAAACGCCGGCCACGCAGGTGGGTTCCACTGTTCGCTGATATCGAGTGTAGTCATTCATGGCTACCGGGTAAACTGCTAACTTTTTGCAAGTAAGTCGGGAACTTTCCTAGTTTTGCGTGCAGTATTTTGCGTTTTTTTTGCGGTTGCACGGCAGGGGGCCTAGACCATGGTCCAATGGCCCGCGCCAGAGCCTTTGCGCGATCATTTCAGATGATGGTCGACTCATATTCTGGCCTGCCGCAGTGCCGTGGCCAACCCGTGCCACAGGTTGTTAACTCGTCTTCATTCTGGATGTTACCTCGCATGTTTTCCCCTTTCCCCCTCGCCCCCGGGCGCCGTGTTACCGGCCTGTTTCTATTGTGTGCCGGTGTCAACGCCCAGGCTGCTGGGTTTCTTGAAGACGGCAGTGCCAAGATCGAAGCACGCAATGTCTATTTCAACCGGGACTTCCGGGACGGTTACAGCAGTTCCAGCCAGGGCGCATCCAAGCGCGAAGAGTGGGCACAAGGTTTCATCCTCAATGTGCAATCGGGTTATACGCAAGGCCCGGTAGGCGTTGGTGTGGATGCGCTGGGCATGTTCGGCTTCAAACTGGATTCCAGCCCGGCCGACAGTAACAGTGGATTGCTGCCCTCGTCTGGCCACGCCCCCCGGCACTCGGCCGACCAGTATGCGAAGATGGGCCTGGCGGCCAAGGTCAAGGTCTCCAATACCGTGTTCAAGTACGGTTCAATGATGCCGGATGTGCCGTTGCTCAAGTACAACGATGGTCGTTTGCTGCCTACCCTGTTCCAGGGTGCCATGCTCACCTCTGAAGAACTGCACGACCTGAAGTTCACCCTGGCTCGCCTGGACAACTACACCGCTCGGGATTCCACCGATCGCCAGGACATCCGCGTGCACTGCAAGAACAAGCGTTATGCGTGCGATACCGAAGCCGACCACTTCGACCTGGCCGGTGTCGACTACCGTTTCAACGAGCGTTTCAGCGCCCAGTATCAAGTGGCCAAACTGGAGAATATCTACCGTCAGCACTTCCTCGGCCTGGTGGCCAGTCAGCCGCTGCCGGTGGGTAGCCTGTCGGCTGATGTGCGTCTGATCAAGAGTGATGACATCGGCAATGCCCGTGCGGGTGAAATCGACCACCGCGCCTTCAGCGGCATGCTTGGCTACAGCCTCGGTGGCCACAAGCTCAGCGCCGGCTGGCAGCGCATGTATGGCAACAGCGCCATGCCCTACCTGGATGGTAGCAACCCGTACCTGGTCAACTATGCCCAGGTCAACGATTTCGCCGCTGCACAGGAGCGCTCCTGGCAAGTGCGCTATGACTACGACTTCAAGGCACTGGGTGTACCCGGCCTGACCTTCTTCACCCGTTACATCAACGGCGACAATATCAAGGTGCCGGGCAGCGGTGCCGAAGGCAAGGAGTGGGAACGCGACACCGAGTTCAAGTACCAGGTACAAAGTGGCTCTTTCAAGGATGTCAGCGTACGCCTGCGTAATTCCACTTACCGCAGCAACTATGAACGGTGGGCGCGTGACATGGATGAGACGCGGGTCATTGTCAGCTACAACTTCTCGATCTTCTAAGCGGCTGCTTTGCCAAATACCGGCAGCCGCCTGACAATGGTGGCGGGCTCCCGCAAAGGGCAGGGCAATGAAAGACCTGTTTTTGATCGGCATTGGCGCGGGTGACCCGCGCCAGGTCACCTATGAAGCAGTCGATGCGTTGCGTAGCGCCAGCGTGTTCTTCGTGCTCGACAAGGGCGACGACAAAGATGAACTGGTACGCCTGCGCAAGGCCATTCTGCAGCGCTACCGCCCCGAAGGTGGCTACCGCCTGGTGCCGGTGGTCGACCCTTTGCGCGATGTGCACGCGGATGACTACCTCGGCGCAGTGCAGAGTTGGCACCGGCAGCGTGCTGCGCTGTATGCGCGACTGATCGAGCAGGAAATTGGCGACGGGGAAGCGGGAGCCTTCCTGCTGTGGGGCGAGCCGACCCTGTACGACAGCACCCTGCGTATACTCGACCTGGTCCGCGAACACGGCGTGACGTTGCGCTTGCAGGTCATCCCTGGCATCAGCAGTGTGCAGGCGCTGGCGGCGCGGCACCAGGTGCCGCTCAACCGCATCGGCGAGCCCCTGACCGTGCTACCGGGGCGACGCCTGGCCGGGCAGGGGACTATCGACAATGTGGTGGTGATGCTCGACGGGCAGTGCGTCTTTGCCAGGCTCGATGACCCGGCGCTGACCATCTACTGGGGCGCGTATCTGGGGACCGAGGATGAAGTGCTGATTGCCGGGCCGTTGCAGGCGGTGAAGGCACGCATACTGGAAGTGCGCGAGCGGGAGCGGGCGCGCAAAGGGTGGATCATGGATACCTATCTGCTGCGCAGAGAGTTGTGAGGTGGGTTGCCTGCGCAGGCCGCTTCGCGGGTAGGCCCGTTTCGGCGAGCGACACAGGCAACGCCGTGCTCAAGGGTTCCCCAGAATACCTACCACCGTGTCCCGCAACTGGTCGATGCTGAACGGCTTGCCGATCAGGTGCATGCCCGCCGGTACATTGAGGCTGTCGGCGTAGCCGCTGGCGAACAGCACCGGTAATAGCGGCCGCAGTTCGCGCGCTTTACCCGCCAATACCTCACCTCGCATGTCGGGCAGCCCCACATCGGTCATCATCAGCGCCAGCGCCTGGCTTGGGTCTTCAAGTACACGCAGGGCGGCTGCGGCGTCTTCTGCCTCGATGACCGTATAGCCCAGCTCGTCGAGCACTTCGACCATCAGCATGCGTACGATGTCGTCGTCTTCGACTACCAGAAGGTGCATGGTTCAAATCCTGTACAAATGAGTGTCTTTAATCTGTGCACCGCGCGGCATCAGAAGTTCCCGAGGATACCGCTGCATGCAAATAGATGGAACGATCGCCGAACGCAACCTTCAAATACTGGCTAAACGCCCTGCCAGACCTGTCAAAGCTGGTTAGACTCGCTTATCAGGACAGTGCAGTGGCAGATAACAATAACGACTGATCGGCCACTCTTTTCAATGGACTTTTTCTAGCTCGGGCGTTTTCTCATGATTCAAGCAGCCTCGATGGACCCGCGAAGCTTTCGCAAGCTGTTGAGCCGTAACATCGGCCTCCCCCTGGGGGTTGGCCTGCTGGGGGCCGTGGCCTTCGTCGCGGTGATCAACTACCTGCTTTCGGCCATGCAGTGGGTCGAGCACACCGACCGTGTGATCGGCAATGCCAGCGAAACGGTCAAGCTGTCGATCGACATGGAAACGGGCATGCGCGGCTTCCTGATCACGGGCGACGAGCGCTTCCTTGACCCTTACGAGGTGGCCAAGCCACGCATTATCGGCAGCCTGCAAAGCCTGCGCAGCATGGTCGAGGACAACCCGCAGCAGGTTGACCGTATTGACCGGCTGATGGCCTTGCAGCAGGCCTGGAACGACTTCGGCAACGAGATGATCAGCCTGCGCCGCAGCCAGGGCGATTACCAGGCCGCGATCGGCAATGGCCGGGGCAAGCGCATCACCGATGAAATCCGCAAGCAATTCGATGACCTGATCATTACCGAACAACAACTGCGCATGGCCCGTAACGAAAAAGTCAGTGCGGTCACCGTGACGGTGATTTCTGCTTTCGTGCTGTTCATTGTCGGCCTCAGTGCATTGCTGGCCTACCTGGGCCGTCGTGACCTGCTGGCACTTTCGGCGAGCTACGCTGAAAACCTGCAGGCCCAGCAGCGCTCGGCGCAGCGCCTGGAGCACCAAGCCTGGCTACGCAACGGCCAGACCCAGCTGGCGCAGCAGGTGCTTGGGCAACTGTCCTTGCCCATGCTTGGGGAGAATATTCTGCGCTTTTTTGCCTCTTATCTGGGCAGCGTGGTCGGCGCCGTGTACGTGCGCGACGAGCATGGCCGGCTGGTGCGCGTTGCCTGTTACGGCCTGAGTGCCGAAGAGCAGGCTCGCGAGCAGGTCGAGTCGGACCATCATGGCCTGTTGGCCCAGGCGGTCCGCGAAGGCCGCCTGCTGCGCCTGGACGATCTGCCCGAAGACTTCTATCGCCTCAGTTCCGGCCTGGGCAGCGGCTTGCCGCGCAGTGCAATGCTGATGCCGGCGACCGAAGACGGGCAGATCAACGGGGTGATCGAGCTGGGTTTCCTGCGCCCCTTGCAAGAACGGGATGAAGAGCTGCTGGAGCGGGTCGGCGGTAACCTGGGCATGTCGATCGAGAGTGCCCGTTATCGTCAGCGCCTGCAGGAGGTGCTGGCCGAAACCCAGCAACTCAATGAAGAGTTGCAGGTGCAGCAGGAGGAACTCAAGACTGCTAACGAAGAGCTCGAAGAGCAGTCACGGGTACTCAAGGAGTCTCAGGCCCATCTGGAAACCCAACAGGCCGAACTCGAGCAGACCAACGAACAGTTGTCGGAACGCACCGAAGCGCTGGACCGCAAGAACGATGAACTGAGCCAGGCGCAGCTGGAACTGCAGGCCCGTGCCGACGACCTGCAGCGATCGAGCAAGTACAAGTCCGAATTCCTCGCCAACATGTCTCATGAGCTGCGCACGCCGCTCAACAGCTCGCTGATCCTGGCCAAGTTGTTGGCTGAGAACGGTGAAGGCAACCTCAGTGAGGAGCAGGTCAAGTTCGCCGAATCCATCTATTCGGCCGGCAACGATCTGCTCAACCTGATCAACGACATTCTCGATATCGCCAAGGTCGAGGCCGGCAAGCTCGAAGTACGGCCCGAAACCACCCAGGTCGAGCGCCTGGTCGAAGGCTTGCGCGGCATGTTCCAGCCGCTTGCCGGTCACAAGGGGCTGGTCTTCGAGGTCAAGGTCGAGCCGCAGGTGCCGGCCACGCTGTTCACCGACCGTCAGCGCCTGGAGCAGATCCTCAAGAACCTGCTGTCCAACGCCATCAAGTTCACCGAGCGTGGCCAGGTCAGTATGAACGTCAGCTTCCAGGCTGACAGCGGTATCGTGTTCGCAGTCCGTGACACCGGCATCGGCATTGCGGCCGATCAGCAGCAGGCGATCTTCGGCGCCTTCCACCAGGTCGATGGCACCAGCAATCGCCGTTATGGTGGCACTGGCCTGGGGCTGTCGATCTCCCGTGACCTGGCGCATTTGCTCGGTGGCCAGATCAATGTCGACAGCAGCCTTGGGCAAGGCAGCGTGTTCAGCCTGATTCTGCCGGAGCGCTATGCCGCCGAGGCCGAAGACGTCGACCCGCAAAGCCTGCGCCCGGCCGTCGACGCGTTGCCGCCAGCACCGCAGGCGCCGGTGGCCGCCGCTGTCATGCGCCCGACGCCGGCCTTTGCCGACGACCGCGAGCGGGCCCCTTTCGATAACCGTTGCATTCTGGTGATCGAAGACGAGCCCAACTTTGCCCGCATCCTCTTCGACCTGGCCCATGAACTGGGTTATAGCTGCCTGGTGGCCCATGGCGCCGACGAAGGCTTCGAGCTGGCGGCCCAGTACATTCCGGATGCGATCCTGCTGGACATGCGCCTGCCCGACCACTCGGGCCTGACTGTTCTGCAGCGCCTCAAGGAGCAGGCCAGCACCCGCCATATCCCGGTGCACATCATTTCGGTGGAAGACCGTGTCGAGGCGGCCATGCACATGGGGGCGGTGGGGTATGCGGTCAAACCCACCAGCCGCGAAGAGCTCAAGGAAGTATTCGCTCGCCTGGAAGCCAAGCTTACGCAAAAGCTCAAGCATATCCTGTTGGTGGAAGACGACGACCTGCAGCGTGAGAGCATCGCCCGGCTGATCGGCGACGACGATGTCGAGATCACGGCCGTGGCCATGGCCCAGGATGCCCTTGAACTGTTGCGCCAGAACATCTACGACTGCATGATCATCGACCTCAAGCTGCCAGACATGCTCGGCAACGAGCTGCTCAAGCGCATGACCGCCGAGGATATCCGCGCCTTCCCGCCGGTGATCGTGTATACCGGCCGCAATCTCACCCGCGAGGAAGAAGCAGACCTGCTCAAGTACTCACGTTCGATCATCATCAAGGGTGCACGTTCGCCGGAGCGCCTGCTCGACGAAGTGACGCTGTTCCTGCACAAGGTCGAATCGCAGCTGTCCAACGAGCGTCAGCGCATGCTCAAGACCGCGCGTAGCCGCGACAAGGTGTTCGAGGGCCGCAAGGTGCTGCTGGTGGACGACGATGTGCGTAATATTTTCGCCCTGACCAGTGCCCTGGAGCACAAGGGCGCCATTGTCGAAATCGGCCGCAACGGGCGCGAAGCGATCGAGCGCCTGGAGCAGCACGACGACATCGACCTGGTGCTGATGGACGTGATGATGCCGGAGATGGACGGCTTCGAGGCCACCCGGCTGATCCGCCAGCAACCGCGCTGGCGCAAACTGCCGATCATCGCCGTGACCGCCAAGGCCATGAAGGATGACCAGCAGCGTTGCCTGCAAGCCGGTGCCAATGATTACCTGGCCAAGCCGATCGACCTGGACCGCCTGTTCTCGTTGATCCGTGTCTGGCTGCCGCAACTGGAGCGAATTTGACTAGCGAACGCAACACCGACATCGAGATCCGGCTGCTGATCGAGGCGATCTACCTCAAGTACAGCTACGATTTCCGCAACTATTCCGGCGCTTCGATCAAGCGCCGGATCCTCCATGCGCTGCGTCAGTTCGATTGCATGACGGTGTCTGCCCTGCAGGAGCGTGTGCTGTACGACCCGGGCATGTTCATGCAGTTGCTGCAGTACCTGACGATCCCGGTCAGCGAGATGTTCCGTGACCCTGACCACTTCCTTGCCGTGCGCAACGAAGTGGTGCCGCTGCTGCGTACCTGGCCCTCGATCAAGGTCTGGATCGCCGGCTGCAGCACGGGGGAAGAGGTGTATTCCATGGCCATCCTGTTACGTGAGGAAGGGCTGCTTGAGCGCACCATCATCTACGCCACCGACATCAACCCGCATTCGCTGGACAGGGCCAAGCAGGGTATCTACTCGATGCAGAGCATGCGCGAGTACGAGGAGAACTACCGCCTGGCCGGTGGCCGGCGAGACTTCGCCGAGTACTACACCGCCGCCTATGGCAACGCCATCATGGACAGCAGCCTGCGCGACAACGTCACCTTCGCCGACCACAGCCTGGCCACCGACAGCGTGTTCTCCGAGACCCAACTGGTGTCATGCCGCAATGTGCTGATCTACTTCAACAAGGACCTGCAGGATCGGGCGCTTGGTCTGTTCCATGAGTCACTCTGCCACCGCGGTTTCCTGGTGCTGGGTAGCAAGGAGTCGGTGGACTTTTCGGCCTACAGCGAACGTTTCGAGCCGCTGGTCAAGCCCCAACGGATCTTCCGTAAATCATGAGTGGCGTACGTGCAGTGGTGATCGGCGCCTCGGCAGGTGGCGTGGCGGCATTGTTCCAGGTGCTCGGCGCGCTGCCATCGGCGTTTGCCATACCGGTGCTCTGCGTGCTGCACCTGCCGGACGATCGCCACAGCCAGCTGGCCGGCGTGCTGCAGCGGCGGCTGCATCGGCCGGTGTGCGAGGCACGTGACAAGGAGAGGATCAGCAGCGGCCAGATCTATGTGGCGGGGCCGGGTTACCACTTGTCGGTGGAGCGCGACCTGACGCTGTCGCTGAGCCAGGAAGAACCGGTGCATTTCTCGCGCCCAGCGATCGATTTCCTGTTCATCTCGGCGGCCGATACCTATGGCGACAGCCTGCTGGGCGTGCTGCTTACCGGCGCCAACGAAGACGGCGCCAGGGGCCTTGCCTACATCAAGAACAATGGGGGGCGCACGATTGTCCAGGACCCTCGTGACGCACAGGTCGCCCTGATGCCGGAGGCCGCCCTGGCCCTGCACCAGCCCGACCATATTCTTACTCTGAGCGGTATCGGGCAGTTGCTCGCCACCCTGGAATACAGCGCATGCTAAGCCACACCATCGCCAAACTGCTGATTGTCGACGACTTGCCGGAAAACCTGCTGGCGCTCGATGCCCTGATCCAGGGCGAGGACCGCGAGGTGCACAAGGCACAGTCTGCCGAGGCTGCGTTGTCGTTGCTGCTCGAGCACGAGTTCGCACTGGCCATTCTCGATGTGCAGATGCCGGGCATGAACGGTTTCGAACTGGCCGAGCTGATGCGCGGTACGGACAAGACCAAGCACATCCCGATCGTCTTTGTCAGCGCGGCGGGCCGCGAGATGAATTATGCCTTCAAAGGCTACGAGAGCGGGGCGGTGGACTTTCTCCACAAGCCGCTCGACACCCTGGCGGTGAAAAGCAAGGTCTCGGTATTCGTCGACCTGTTCCGCCAGCGCAAGGTGCTTGGCCGGCAGCTGGAAGCCCTGGAGCAGAGCCGCCAGGAACAGGAGCTGCTGCTCAGCCAGCTGCAGGTGGCACGCTGTGAGCTGGAGCGCGCCGTGCGCATGCGTGACGACTTCATGTCGATCGTCTCCCACGAGGTGCGTACGCCGCTCAATGGCCTGATCCTGGAAACCCAGTTGCGCAAGATGCACCTCGCACGGGGCAATCTGGACGCCTTCAGTGTCGACAAGCTGCAGGCCATGGTCGAGCGCGACGAACGGCAGATCAACAGCCTGATCCGGTTGGTCGAGGACATGCTCGATGTTTCGCGCATTCGTACCGGTAAACTGTCGCTGCGGCCTAAACTGTTTGACCTGGGCCAACTGGTGCGTGGGCTGGTGGAAAACTTCACGGCGCAGGCCCTGGCCCTGGAAATACACATCGAATTGCAGCGTTGCGACGCGCTGAAGGGTGAGTGGGACGAATTCCGGATTGAACAAGTAGTGGCCAACCTGTTGTCCAATGCATTGCGTTACGGCGAGGGCAATCCGGTGCAGGTACGGGTGTTCGAGCAGGGCGGCATGGCCTGGGTGCAGGTGCAGGACCACGGCATCGGTATCAGCGTCGCCAACCAGCAGCGGATCTTCCAGCAGTTCGAGCGGGTCTCTGCCCAGCAGGCCAGCGGAGGGTTGGGCCTGGGGTTGTACATCTCCGAGCAGATTGTCCAGGCGCACGGTGGCCGGATACAGGTTGAAAGCGAGGAGGGCAAGGGTGCCACATTCACCCTGCAATTGCCGTTGGCAATACCCAAAGAACAAAAGGACCAGGCACGGGCAACCTCTGTGTAAGCCTGGGGTCTGATGGCCAACTTTAAGTATTTCAAGGCGTTAACATGAGTGAAGATGCACAAGATGTGGTTCTGGTCGTCGAGGATGAACCCGCGATTCGCATGATTTTGCGCGACTACCTGGCGGGCGAGGGGTACCACGTCCTGGTGGCCGAAGATGGCGAGCAGGCGTTTGCCATCCTGGCGAGCAAACCACACCTGGACCTGATGGTGACAGACTTCCGTTTGCCGGGGGGGATCTCGGGTGTGGACATTGCCGAGCCCGCAGTGAAGTTGCGGCCCGACCTGAAGGTGATTTTCATCAGCGGCTACCCGGCAGAGATTCTCGAATCTGGCAGCCCGATCACGCGCAAGGCACCTATCCTGGCCAAGCCGTTTGACCTGGATACCTTGCACGAGCAGATCCAGTCGCTGTTGCGCTGAGGCATCCGGCCTCTGCGCGGGGCAAGCCCGCGAAGAGGCCCTCTCAGGCTATCGCAGCGTCCGCTCAATACCGCCGACCAGCAAGTTTTCCATCAGCTCCAACCCTTGCGCTTCAGGCAATGCCTTGAGCAACCCCGGCAGCTGGTTGAGAAACGTCGCCAGAACGTGCGCTGTCGCGTCCAACGCTTGACCCGGCAATTTCGCTTGCGGTGCGATCAAGCGCAGCAAACCCGCCTCATAGCGCTTGCGCAACGATGCCAGGTGCGCCTGTTGCGCCTCACTCAAGCAACACAAATCCCGCTCGGCCAGCCGAAACTGCAGCGGCCGCTCGGCATGCAACTGCCAGTGCGCAGCAATCAGGCAGCTCAACGCCGATGCCCCACGGGCCATCGCCCGTCGGGCCTGGTCCAGTGTGGCCTGCAGCTCTTCGTACAACTCTTCGATCAAGTCGTACAGCAGGTCCTGCTTGCTGGGAAAGTGATGGTACAGCGAGCCGGCGGTCAGCCCCACATGGGCCGCCAGTTCGCGCATGCTGACCTGGCCAAAGCCCTTTTCGGCAAACAATGCCATGGCCTGGTCACGTCGCTCCTCAAAGTTGGCACAGCGCATTGCGGCATTGACCGGGGGCATGGCACTTGCTCCTCAGTAGGTGAAGAAACCGCGACCGCTCTTGCGCCCCAGCCAGCCGGCCGCGACCATTTCCTTGAGCAGTGGAGCAGGGCGGTATTTGCTGTCGTTGAAGCCTTCATGGAAGGCCTCCATGATCGCCAGCAGGGTGTCCAGGCCGATCAGGTCGGCCAAGGCCAGCGGGCCGATCGGCTGGTTGCAGCCCAGGCGCATGCCGGTGTCGATGTCCTCGGCACTGGCCAGGCCTTCCTGGCGCACGAAGATCGCCTCGTTGATCATTGGTACCAGGATGCGGTTGACCACGAAGCCCGGGCGGTTGCCGGCGGTGATCGGGGTCTTGCCGACTTTTTCGGTCACCACCAGCGCCTGGGCGTAGGTGGTGTCGCTGGTCTGCAGGCCACGAATGATTTCTACCAGCGCCATCATCGGCACCGGGTTGAAGAAGTGCACACCAATGAAGCGCTCGGGGTGCTCGATGCTGGCGGCCAGTTGAGTCACCGACAGCGACGAGGTATTGGTGGCGATCAGGCAGTCGGCGGCGACGTTGGCTGCCACCTGCTGCAGGATGCGCTGCTTGAGCTGCAGGTTCTCGGTAGCCGCTTCGATCACCAGCTGTGCAGCGCTGAGCTGGGTGTAGTCGGTGCTGGTGCGAATGCGTGCTTTGGCGGCTGCGGCTTTGTCGGCGTCGAGGGTGCCTTTGCTGACCTGGCGCTCGAGGTTCTTGCTCAAGGTGGCCACGCCGCGCTCAAGCGCAGCGTCGGAAACATCCACCAGTAGCACCTGGTAGCCGGCACTTGCGCACACCTGGGCGATGCCGTTGCCCATGGTGCCAGCGCCGATCACGGCGATCTGTTCAATGCTCATGTGTCAGTCTTCCTCAGACGCGTTCGAACACGACGGCGATGCCTTGGCCACCGCCGATACACATCGTGGCCAGGGCGTAGCGGCCCTGGATGCGCTGCAGCTCATGGATGGCCTTGGTGGCGATGATCGCACCGGTGGCACCCACCGGGTGGCCCAGGGAAATACCCGAACCGTTGGGGTTGACCTTTTCCGGGTCGAAGCCCAGCTCGCGGGCCACGGCGCAGGCCTGGGCGGCGAAGGCTTCGTTGGACTCGATCACATCCAGGTCTTGTATGTTCAGGCCGGTTTTTTCCAGCACTTTGCGGGTGGCCGGGATCGGCCCCAGGCCCATCAGTTCGGGCTCCACCCCGGCGTGGGCGTAGCCCACCAGGCGGGCCAGTGGCTTCAGGCCCAGGCGGCGCACCGCGTCACCTGTGGCCAACACCAGGCCGGCAGCGCCATCGTTGATACCGCTGGCGTTGCCGGCGGTGACGGTGCCGTCTTTCTTGAATACCGGCTTCATACCGGCCAGTTGTTCGGCGGTCACGTCAGCACGTACATGCTCGTCGACACTGAACTGCACGCTGCCCTTGCGGGTTTTCAGCTCCAGCGCAACGATCTGGCTGGCGAAGCGGCCCTCGGCAATGGCACGAGCGGCACGACGCTGGCTGGTCAGGGCCAGTTCGTCCTGCATTTCGCGGGTAATGCCGTGCTTGGCCGAAACGTTCTCGGCGGTGATGCCCATGTGGAAGTGCTGGAACGGGTCCTGCAGCACGCCAACGGTATAGTCGATGCCTTGCAGGTCACCCATGCGTGCTCCCCAGCGCGCCTGTGGCAGCAGGTAAGGTCCACGGCTCATGGATTCGGCGCCGGCTGCGACGGCCACATCGGTATCGCCCAGCAACAGGCCCTGGGCCGCAGAGACAATAGCCTGCAGGCCAGACCCGCACAGCCGGTTGACGTTGAATGCCGGCGTTTCCTTGGGGATGCCAGCGTTCATTGCCGCTACCCGTGCCAGGTAGGCGTCACGCGGTTCGGTGGGGATTACCGTGCCCATTACCAGGTGGCCGACTTGCTCGGCGGCCAGGCCCGAACGCTCGATGGCGGCGCGGGTCACGGCGCTGGCCAGGTCGGCCAGTGGCAGGTCCTTGAGGGAACCGCCGAAGCCACCAATGGCTGAACGGACGGCACTGACGACGTAGATTTCTGCGCTGCTCATAAGGGCTCCGATTGCGAAGGCGTGGCGGGACCGGGCCAGGCTCTGCGAGAATGGTTGGCGGCCCCGAAGTGGGATCGAGTCTAGGCAAAGGCTCTGTTGCAGCCTATGCCGGATCTGTTCAAACAACCTGGCACTTTTTGCCACTCAGCATAGACAGCGAAAACCGCCATGCGCGAAAGCGATTCAGTCGCCGTGTACTTCCTCAACGCCATGCTCCACGCCCTGCGCGACACCCCCGCCGAGCGTGACGCCCAGCTGCTTGCGGTGGGCATCGCTCCGCAGCTGCTCGATCAGCCTCAGGCGCGGGTGCCGGCCAAGGCGTTCGCCCAGCTGTGGCTGGCGTTGATCCAGCGCCTGGACGATGAGTTCTTTGGCCTCGACAGCCACGGCATGCCGCCGGGCAGCTTTGCCCTGATCTGCCGGGGTTTGATCCTCGAGCCGAACCTGGAAAAGGCCTTGCGCCAGTGCATGGGGGGCTTCGGCCTGTTCCTGCGTGACCTGCGTGGCAGCCTGACGGTACGTGGCGGGCGGGCGCTGATCAGCGTGCAGTCGAACATTGCCGACCCGTTGACCCGGGTCTATGCCGAGGAAACCTACCTGGTGCTGATGATCGGCATGCTGTGCTGGCTGGCCGGGCGGCGGATTGCCATCGACCGTACGGAGCTTGCGGTGTCGCGCCCGGCCCAGGAGGACGACTTGTTGCTGTGGGGGCCGGACCTGCGCCTGGGCAGCGGACGCACCGAAGTAGAGTTCGACAGCGCTTACCTGCGCCTGCCGGTGGTGCAGGACCGGGCGGCTTTGAAGACCTTCCTGCGCAGTGCGCCACAGGGCCTGGTGATCCGCTTTCGCAATCAGAACGGGCTGGTGGCTGAGGTGTATCGGCACTTGAGGGCATTGCACTATGGACAGTGGCCGACATTGGCCGCGCTGGCGCAGCAGCAGGGGGTCAGTGCCAGTACCTTTCGCCGGCAGTTGGAGCGGGAGGGGCGATCGTACCAGCAGATCAAGGATGAAGTGCGCCGGGCCATGGCCTTCGAGCGGCTGCGCGAAGGCGCGTTGAGCATTGCCGAAATTGCCGAGCAGGCGGGGTTTCAGGAACCGAGTGCCTTCCACCGGGCGTTCAAGAAGTGGACCGGGCAGAGCCCAGGCAGCTACCGGGCACGGCTGGCCGGGCGTTGATGTGTTGTCTGTGCCGGCCCTTTCGCGGGTACACCCGCTCCTACAGGGCAGAGAATTGTACGAGCGGGCTTGCCCGTGAATAGGCCAGCACAGGCCACCCGAAAAGATCAGGCCGGTACCATGGCAAAGCCGACGCCGAACCGGTTCCAGGCATTGATGGTGGCAATTGCCAAGGTCAGGTTGGCCACCTCGGCCGGCTCGAAGTGTTCCTGCAGGGCTTCATATTGCCCCTGCGGCGCACCCTGTTCAGGCAAGCGGGTCAGGCTCTCGACCCACGCCAGCGCAGCACGTTCACGCGGCGTGAAGTAGCGGGTTTCCTGCCACACGCACAAGGTCTGCAGGCGTGCTTCGGTCTCACCGGCCTTGCGCGCATCGTTGGCGTGCAGGTTGACGCAGTAGGCGCAGCCGTTGATCTGCGAAGCGCGCAGGCGTATCAGCTCCAGCAGCGAGTTTTCAAGGCCGCTGTTCGCCAGCGCCTGCTCCAGGCCGACCATGGCTTTGTAGGCGTGCGGCGCGTGTTTGGCCCATTCGATACGGTTGTGCATGGCAATCTCCAAGAGGGTGGGGCGGGTATGGCGCTACTGTAGCGCCGCTCATTGGCCACCCCGATAGCCAATTTTGCGCATAAGCGGGAGGCCAATCGTCCATTCAGGTGGCCACTGACCTGCATCCAATCTCTTCATTTCTGCCAAGCCAGCCGAGCCGGGATAATGGCCAGTTCCTGCTTCAAGAGAACCGACTCACAATGAGCGCTGTACTGAACCTGTTGCTGGTGATCCTGCTGGCGTTGAACCTGCGGCCGATCCTGACCAGTATCGGCCCGTTACTCGAACCCATGCGCGCCAGCACCGGCCTGGGTTACCAGCAGGCCGCCTTGCTGACGGCGCTACCGGTGCTGTGCATGGGCCTGGTGCCCCTGTTGCAACCATGGCTGCGACGCTGGGTCAGCGAGCACGGCGGCATGCTTGGGGGCCTGGCCGCGATAGCCTTGGCTTGCCTGTGGCGGTTGCAACTGGACAGTGCCTGGGCGCTGATCGCCAGTGCGCTGGTCGCCGGCCTGGGCGTGGCAATGGTGCAGGGCATGATGCCGGGCCTGGTCAACCGCTGGTTCCCCGGGCGTCTGGCCGGGGCGATGGGGCTGTACTCGGCGGCGCTGATGAGCGGCGGCGGCTTGGCTGCAGTACTCGGCCCACACATCAGCGGCCATTTCGGTTACTGGCAGGCGGGCCTGGGCGTATGGGCGATCCCGGCCGTACTGGCGCTGCTGGCCTGGGCCGTGCTGCGGCCAAGGCAGGAGGCGCCAAAGCTGACTGGTGTGGCAGGCGGGCACTGGTTCGGCAGCCGCCGGGCGTGGTTGCTGGCCCTGTACTTCGGCCTGATCAATGGCGGCTACACCAGCATGGTGGCCTGGTTGCCGGCTTACCACATCGAGCACGGCGGCAGCGCTCAGGGCGGTGCCGACCTGGTGGGCCTGATGACCGTTTTCCAGGTGCTCGGTGCGCTCGGCCTGCCGCTGCTGCTGCGACGCTGGGCAGACAGACGCCCGGGTTTGTGGCTGGCGTTGGCGATCCAGCTGGCGGGCTTCCTGGGACTTTTGCTGGTACCTGCGGCGGCTTCCGGGCTTTGGGTCGCCATGATCGGCTTTGGCTTGGGTGCCTGCTTCAGCCAGTGCCTGACGTTGACCCTGGAGCACCTGAAAACGCCTGCCGAGGCCGGCAGCCTGGCGGCGTTCGTACAGGGTATCGGCTTTATCATTACCGGCATCGTGCCGTATATCACGGGCTGGCTGCGGGATGTCAGTGGCGACTTCCAGGCTTCGTGGACGCTGTTGACCGTGACCGTGCTGGCAATGCTGTTGGTGACCGCGTGCTTCAACCCGCGCGGCTATGCGGCGGCTATCGCCCGGCCGACCGCTACAGGCAAGGCTGCACCGGTCAACTGAGGCGCTGCAGGGTATCGCGTACCCGGTCCAGCGCCGGGTCGATATCCAGCAGTTCGATGGCGCCGAAGCCCATCAATAGCCCCGGGCGTACCGGTGCCTCGCTGAAGAAGGGTGCCAGTGAATACAGGCCGACCTCTACCTTGCGCGCGAGGTTGGCCAACAGTTCCACGTCCACTTCGGGAGACGCCAAGGCACTGAGGTGGAAGCCTGCGCTGGCGGGGATGGCGCGCAACCACGGTGCCAGATCGCCGCCCAGGCGCGCCAGGATGCGCTCGCGGCGTGCACTGTAGACCTCGTGGCAGCGGCGGATGTGCTTGTTCAGGTGGCCTTCGCCAAGGAAGCGCGCCAGCGCCCACTGCAGCAGGGTTGGGCTGTGCCAATCGCTGAGGTGCTTGGCCACGCAAGCGGCCTGCAGTACGGCAGGCGGCAATATGGCATAGCCCAGGCGCAGCTCGGGCAGCAACGTCTTGGAGAAGGTCCCGACATAGGCTACCAGCCCTTGCCGGTCCAGACGCTGCAACGCGTCCGAGGCTGGCCCGTGGTAGCGGAACTCACAGTCGTAGTCGTCTTCGATGATCAGTGCACCCAGCTCGGCGGCCCGCGCAAGCAGGGCATGCCGGCGTGGCTCGCTCATCGGCATGCCCAGCGGGAACTGGTGCGAGGGTGTGACGTAGATCAGCCGGGTGCCGTCGGCGATCTGCTCCACGCACAGGCCCTCATCATCCACCGGCACCGATTGCAGGCGTGCCCCCAGGGCCAGGAACAATTGCCGCGCCGGCGGGTAGCCAGGGTCTTCCATGGCCACCTGGCAGCCCGGTTCGACCAGCACCCGGGCGATCAGGTCCAGCGCCTGCTGGGCGCCGTTGCACACCAGCAGGTCGGCTGCGCTGCAGTGCACCCCGCGCGAGTAGGCAATGTGGTGGGCAATGGCTTCGCGCAGTTCCGGCAAGCCCTGGGCCGGGAATTGGCGTTCGGGGTGGCGCTGGCTACGGCGCAGGGCGTAGTTCAGGCAACTGCGCCACTGGTCGAACGGGAACTGTGCCTTGCTCGAAGCACCACCGACGAAGTCATAGCGCGATGGCGCCTGCAACTGGCGTTGGCTGAGCACGGTGGCGCGTTGCTGCCAGCGCTCGAGGGATGCGGCGCCGGCCAGGGGGATGGTGGCTGATTCGTTTCTGCGTAGCGGATGGCGCGGGGTGACGAATGTGCCCCGACCGACAACCCCGCTGAGCAGGTTATCGTAGGTCAGCCGCGAATAGGCCTCGGCCACTGTCTTACGCGATACGCCCAGTTGTTCAGCCAGCAGACGGGTAGGCGGTAACTGGGTGCCGGCGGCCAGGTGGCCGCTGTCGATACCGTCGCGCAGTTGCTGGTAAAGCTGATCGGCCAGGCCTTTGCGGCCCTCCAGGCGAATGTGCAGTTCCATGGGCGGGTCCGGAGCGGAGGATGGCTCAGGATAGCGGATTGGTTTCGGCTGCGGTGTTTGTCACAGGCTATGAAGTTGACGAGCCAACGCTCAGAGCCGGGCGGTACTGACAGTGATATAGCCTTTTTCTGCCAGGGCAATGCGTATCACGGTTTCGTCTTCCGGCGCGTTGCGGTTGCGCTTGATGCGCACGCCTTCAACCGTCGACGCCTTCATATGCTCTGAAATGGCCCGCCCGTTCGCGTCGAAAAACACCTCGCTGGCCAGCAACTCGATGCGTTCGATCAATTGACGGGAATGCTCATCGGTGGCGCAGAAGAACATGACCCCCGACAAGTGCGGGTCGTTGTCGGGGTTGGTCATGTCATGGGCCAGCATTTCGCGCAGGCTGCTGCGCAGTTCGGCGATGGGGCGGGCGTACGGGTGCATGCGGAGCCTCCTCTGGATCGCGACCTTGCGTCCTCCAGTGCCGATCATGTTTTCTGTGGGCAAGGGCAGCAAGTAGGTCGCTTCTGAGGGCAGCGTAGGAAATGTCTCTAGATGCTGAAGCCGTGGTCGAATCGCCGGATCTACAAGGCCGCAGCCCCCGCCTTGGCCACTTGGGCATCCTGTTCGGATTTGACGCCGGATACACCAATGGCGCCCACCACCTGGCCTTGCACCCGCAGCGGCACGCCACCTTCAAGACTGGTCAGCAGGGGAGCGGTCACGAATGCAGTGCGGCCGCCATTGACCATCTCTTCATAATCCCGCGTCTCTTTGCGCCCCAGTGCGGCGGTGCGGGCCTTTTCCAGCGCGATGTAGGCACTGGCCGGTGCGCAGCCGTCCAGGCGCTCCAGGGCCAGCGGGTGGCCGCCGTCGTCGACCACAGCGATGGTTACGTTCCATTGTCGGGCCTGGGCTTCCTGGCGGGCGGCGGTCAGTACGCGGGCGATTTCGGTCTGGCCGATAACGAACTTGCTAAGCATGGGCGGGCTCCGGGTTCAAGGCTGCTTCGACGATTTCGATCCAGTGTCGCACGGGGGTGCGTCCAGCCCCATCGAGGTGGGCCTGGCAGCCTATGTTGGCCGTGGCAATGACGTGCGGTTTGCCGCTTTCCAGCGCATTCAGACGATTGTCGCGAAGTTGCAGTGACAGTTCAGGTTGGGTCAGCGAATAGGTGCCTGCCGAGCCGCAGCACAGGTGGCCATCGGGCACCGCGGTCAGGGTAAAGCCAAGCCGTGTCAGCAACGCCTCTACCGCACCGCCCAGCTTCAGTGCGTGCTGCAGGGTGCATGGGCAGTGGAAGGCCAGGCGCTGTTCGGCGCACAGGGCCAGTTGTTCGATCGGCTCATCGCGCAGGACTTCCACCAGATCGCGGGAAAGTGCACTGACCCGTGCCGCCTTGGCAGCGTAATGCGGGTCTTTTTCCAGCAGGTGGCCATATTCGCGGACAAACGCGCCGCAGCCGCTGGCGGTCTGCACGATAGCCTCGACACCCGCTTCGATGGCGGGCCACCAGGCGTCGATATTGCGCCGTGCCCGCTGCAGGCCTTGCTCCTGAGCATTCAGGTGATAGTCCACCGCGCCACAGCATCCGGCCTGCAGGATCGGTTGCACACTGATGCCCAGGCGGTCGAGCAGCCGTGCAGCAGCGGCATTGGTGTTGGGTGACAGGGCCGGCTGTACGCAGCCTTCCAGCATCAGTACCCGGCGCGCATGGCGCACTGCCGGACGCTGGCCGGGGGCGGTTACCTGTGCCGGCAACTTGCGTTTGAGTGAGGCCGGTAGCAGCGGTCGCAGGGCTTGGCCGCTGCGGGTCAGGGCCTTGAACAATGCCGGGCGCGGCACCACCGCACGCAGGCCCAGGCGCAACATACGCTGGCCGAGCGGGCGTGGCACCTGCTGCTCGACCACTGCGCGGCCGATGTCCAGCAGATCGTGGTACTTCACCCCCGATGGGCAGGTGGTTTCGCAGTTGCGGCAGGTCAGGCAGCGGTCCAGGTGCAACTGGGTGCTGGCGGTGACCGGCGCGCCTTCGAGCATTTGCTTGATCAGGTAGATGCGCCCGCGCGGGCCGTCCAGTTCGTCGCCCAGCAACTGGTAAGTGGGGCAGGTGGCAGTGCAGAAGCCGCAATGTACGCAGGTACGCAGGATGCGCTCGGCTTCGTCGGCGCGGGCCAGGCGCCGCGATGTTTCGCTAAGGTTGGTTTGCATGGTCTGGCCTCACAGGTCCGGGTACAGGCGACCAGGGTTGAACACCCCCTGGGGATCGAGTTGCTGCTTGAGGGCGCGGTGGTAGCGCATCAGTGCAACCGGCAGTGGCGGGCTGCCGGCTGCGCCGGGGGCGTAGCAGGTGGCGTGACCGCCCACCCTGGCCACCTGGTCACGAATGGCCTGCGCCGGCGCGCAGGTCTTGAGCCAGCGCTGGGCACCCCCCCAGTCGAGCAGTTGCTGGCCAGGCAGGTCCAGTTCGCCGGTAACGATGGGTACGGACAGGCGCCACAGGGGGGCGACGTCGGCAAAGAACGCCAGGCGCTGTTCGCGCAGGTCGGTCCAGAAGCGGTTATCGAGCGTTTCGCCCCCCAGCCGCTGGCGTGCCGATTGCACCGACCCTTCGCCGCCTTCCAGGCGCAGGTACAGCGTTTCGCCGTCATGGCAGGCGGCGCTGATCGGCAGCGGTTGCTGGCCCCATTCGGCCAGCTCGGCCAGCGCTTCATTGCGGCCCATCGGCAGGCGCAGGCTCAGGCACAGGCGCGGTCGTGGCAGCACTTTCAGCGAAACCTCGGTCAGCAGCCCCAGGCATCCGAAGCTGCCCGCCATCAGGCGTGACACATCGTAGCCGGCGACGTTCTTCATCACCTCGCCACCAAAGCGCAGCAGCTTGCCGTGGCCGGTAATCACCCGCGTACCCAGTACATAGTCGCGCACCGACCCGGCCCACGGCCGCCGCGGGCCAGACAACCCGGCCGCGACCATGCCGCCCAAGGTGGCCTCGGCGCCCAGGTGGGGTGGTTCGCAGGGCAGCATCTGGCCGGCCTCGCGCAGGGCGGCCTCGATCTCGCGCAGGGGGGTACCGGCGCGGGCCGTGAGTACCAGCTCGGTGGGGTCGTAGCTGACGATGCCGCGGTGGTTGCGGGTGTCGAGTACTTCACCAGCCACCGGGTTGCCGAGCATCGCTTTGCTGTTGCTGCCCTGGATGCGCAGCGGCGTACCTTCGTTCAGCGCCTGGTTGACCTGCTCCAACAGCGTCTGGCTCATGTCGCGGTCCATGCTCATCAGAAGCGCTCCAGCTCGGGGAAGGGCAGTTGCCCCTGGTGCACGTGCAAGGCGCCGAATTCGGCGCAGCGGTGCAGGGTGGGGATGTTCTTGCCGGGGTTAAGCAGGCCCTGGGGGTCGAAGGCGGCCTTCACCGCGTGGAAGAGGGTAATTTCGTCGCTGTTGAACTGCGCGCACATCTGGTTGATCTTCTCGCGTCCCACGCCGTGTTCACCGGTGATGCTGCCGCCCACCTTCACACACAGCTCCAGAATCTTGCCGCCGATCGCTTCGGCACGCTCAAGCTCGCCGGGCAGGTTGGCATCGAACAGGATCAAAGGGTGCATGTTGCCGTCGCCGGCATGGAACACATTGGCCACCCGCAGGCCGTACTCCGCTGAGAGGTCGCTGATGCCCTTGAGCACTCGTGGTAACTCGCGGCGCGGGATGGTGCCGTCCATGCAGTAGTAGTCCGGGGAGATGCGCCCCACGGCCGGGAAGGCGTTCTTGCGCCCTGCCCAGAAGCGAACGCGTTCGGCTTCGTCGCAGGCCAGGCGCACCTCGCGGGCCCCGGCTTGCGTCAGCACGGCGGCGACGCGCTCGCAGTCGTCGTGAACATCGGCTTCCACGCCATCCAGTTCGCACAGCAGGATCGCCGCCGCGTCCACCGGGTAGCCGGCATGGATGAAGTCTTCAGCGGCGCGGATCGCCAGGTTGTCCATCATTTCCAGGCCGCCAGGAATGATGCCCGCAGCGATAATGTCGGCGACTGCCCGGCCAGCGTCCTCGACGCTTTCGAAACTGGCCAGTAGCACCCGCGCCACCTGGGGCTTGGGCAGCAGCTTGACGGTGACTTCGGTGACGATACCAAGCATGCCTTCGGAGCCGGTAAACAATGCCAGCAGGTCGAAGCCGGGGCTGTCCAAGGCATCGCTGCCGAGGCTCAGGCGTTCGCCCTCGACCGTAAGGATTTCCACCTTGAGCACATTGTGTACGGTCAGGCCGTACTTGAGGCAGTGCACGCCACCGGCGTTTTCGGCGACGTTGCCACCGATTGAGCAGGCAATTTGCGAGGAAGGGTCTGGTGCGTAGTACATGCCATGAGGTGCGGCGGCCTGGGAGATGGCCAGGTTGCGTACGCCCGGTTGCACGCGGGCGTAGCGCCCCTGCGGGTTGACCTCGAGGATGCGATTGAAGCGCGCCATCACCAGCAGGATGCCCTTGGCCAGCGGCAGGGCACCACCGGACAGGCCGGTACCGGCGCCACGCGCAACCACCGGTACGCCGCGCTGGTGGCAAAGCTTCAGCAGCGTCTGCACCTGCTCCAGGCGCTCGGGCAGCGCCACCAGCAGTGGCACGGTGCGGTAGGCCGACAGGCCGTCGCATTCATAGGGTTTGAGGTCTTCATCGCGGTGCAGGATTTCGAGGTCCGGCAGGGCATCGCGCAGCGCCTGCAACAGGGCGGCCAGGTCCACGTCGGGCAGCGCGCCATCGACGCGTTCGTCGTACAGGATATTCATTGGCTCACTCGCAACGGTTTTTGTTGTTGTTGGCGAAGCGGTCACCGAGGCAGCGTGCGCGTGCCAGCGGTCGGGGTCGAGTGAGATCTTGACTGGTCCTACCAGTTTCTTCGGGCAGTACTTTTTATTCGCGGTTCTGTCTGGCTAGATTGGCGCTATAAGTCAAAGTGGTCCTACCAGCAGGAGTGTGCGAGTGGGTACGGAAGGCAAGACCAAGGTCGCCGACCAGGTGGCCGAGCGGGTCGAGCGGCTTATCGTCGAAGGCGTGCTCAAGGTGGGCCAGGCGCTGCCGTCGGAGCGACGGCTGGTGGAAAAGCTTGGCTGTTCACGTTCGGCCTTGCGCGAGGGCCTGCGCGTTTTACGGGGACGCGGCATCATCGACACCGAACAGGGGCGGGGATCGTTCGTCGCCGATCTTACCGGGCAGGCGGGTGCTACGCCTTTGATGCATCTGTTCAGTTCGCAACCGCGCACACTGTTTGACCTGCTGGAGGTCAGGGCGTTGCTGGAGGCTGAGTCGGCGCGGTTGGCGGCGTTGCGCGCGACTGACGTCGACCGCCTGCTGATCCGCCGACGCTACGAAGAAATGCTGGCTGCGCACGAGGCTGCGCAGGCGCTCGATGCCCGTGAGCACGCCCGCCGTGACCATGCCTTTCACCGGGCGATCAGTGAGGCCTCGCATAACCCGGTGCTGGTGCATACCCTGCAATCGCTCAGTGACCTGACGTTGAGCACCGTGTTTGCATCGGTCAACAACTTGTATTGTCGGCCAGCGCAAAAGCGCCAGATTGATCGGCAGCATGCGCGGTTGTATCACGCGGTCATGGAGCAACTGCCCGAGCGGGCGCAGCGCGCGGCGCGTGAGCACATCAACGGCATACGCGACAGTTTGCGGGAGATCGAGCAGGAGGAGCAGCGCCTGGTCAGGGCGACCATGCGTATGGATGGCTGGGGGTGAAGCGGCCCTGTACCGGCCCTCTCGTGTCGAACCGCCGCGCAAGGGCCGGTACAGGTTTACTCAATGGTCAGCCACAGGGTCATCTTGCGACAGGATAGCCCGGGCCAGTTCTTCATCATTGGCCTGTAGCCCTGGATGGTCCTTGCGGGCCTGTTCAAGCGCCGACTCCACATAGGCGCCGCGGATGGCACCGCCGCTGGCGACGAACGCTGAAAGTTCGTCACGGGCCGGGATGATGCGTTTGTCATCCTTGAAGGTCGAATACAGCGAAGCGGAAACACCGGCCGAGGTAGCGACGTCGCCCGCATCGACGCGGGCGAGG
This sequence comes from Pseudomonas sp. JR33AA, assembly GCF_021378985.1. Classification (NCBI taxonomy): domain Bacteria; kingdom Pseudomonadati; phylum Pseudomonadota; class Gammaproteobacteria; order Pseudomonadales; family Pseudomonadaceae; genus Pseudomonas; species Pseudomonas sp. JR33AA. The sequence goes on along the minus strand of NZ_JAJSAW010000003.1, from coordinate 100,832 downwards.
GCAGCTCCGGCAGGCAACAGAAGCAGCAGCGCAGGGGCGAGCAGTAGGTGGCGCATGTCGTGTTCTCCAGAAGCGTGAAGCACAGGGAAATAAACCACTCAGTGAGTAAGACGGGTGGGGAGTGCGGGTAGTTCCCTTTCTCTGGCTGGAGAGTGTCGGGCCTGAACATGGATTGACCGCGTCGTGGCGCGCGTGATTTGCTTGGGTGGATGGGCTTCGCGAGCAACCCCGCAGAGGGCCCTGCCGATCATTCAAAGGAAACTGAAGGTTCGCCCATGTCCGACTACAAGCTGCATTGCTTCGCCGAATCCGGCAACGCCTACAAGGCTGCGCTCATGCTTGAACTCACCGGCCAGGACTGGCAGCCGGTGTTCGTCGACTTCTTCCATGGCCAGACGCGTGAGCAAACCTGGCGCGATGAGGTGAACGAGCAGGGCGAGGTGCCGGTGATGGAACATGCTGGCAAGCGCTTCACCCAATCTGCGCTGATCCTGGAATACCTTGCCGAACAGACCGGCCAGTTCGGGCCCCGCGATGAAGATGAAAAGCGTGAGATCTGGCGCTGGATGCTGTTCGACAACCACAAGTTCACCAGCTATTACGCTGCACTGCGCTTTCTGTTCTGCCTGAAGAACACCGGCGAAACCGATGTCACGAGGTTCCTGCGCGAGCGTGCCACGGCGGCTTACGGTATTGTCGATGCGCACCTGGCGAAGACGCCATTCATGGTCGGTGGCCGGTTGACCATCGCCGACCTGTCGTTGGCGGGGTACGTGTTCATGCCAGAAGACACCGGTATCCCGTTGGCAGCGTTCACGCACATCGAGGCGTGGAAAGCCCGGATCCAGGCGCTGCCGGGGTGGAAACACCCGTATGAGCTGATGCCGCGCACGGCATCCTGACTCATTCGCGGCTAAAGCCGCCTGCACAGCGGCCACGCAAAATCATGTGTGTGGCACACCCCGCGTGGGTGCGCCGCCCGCATACTCCGGCTTCAGGTGCCCTTGCTCATCCAGCAGATAAGCATCCATCACCTCCCGCACTACGGGCCCTGCGACCCGGCCTCCAGCCTCACCGTTCTCGATCATTACCGCCACCACCACACTGGGATGCTCAGCCGGAGCAAAGCCGACAAACAGGGCGTTGTCGCGGTGGCGCTCCAGGGTCTTGTTGCGGTTGTAGCGCTCACCTTGCTTGATCGCCACCACCTGCGCGGTACCACTCTTGCCGGCGATCCGATACTGCGCGCCTGCTGCTGCGGCCCGGGCAATGCCGCGCGGGTCGTGCATGACCATCTGCATGCCCTGGCTGACCTGGTCCCAGGCATGCTTGTCGTGCAGAACGATGTCGGGCATGGGGTTGGGGTCGATCGGCCTGTCGCCGCCTACGGTCATGGCCAGGTGCGGGCGGTGCCACACGCCTTTGCTTGCCAGCAGGCTGGTGGCCTGGGCGAGTTGCAGGGGGGTGACCTGCATGTAACCCTGGCCAATGCCAAGGATCAGCGTCTCGCCCGGGAACCAGGCCTGGCGCCGCGTGGCGCGCTTCCACTCGGCTGAGGGCATCAGCCCGGAGGCCTCCTCGAACATGTCCAACGACACCTTCTGGCCCAGGCCGAACTCGGCCATGTAGTCGTGCAGGCGGTCGATGCCCAGCTTGTGCGCCAGGTCGTAGAAGTAGGTGTCGTTGGAGCGCATGATGGCGGTGTACATGTCCACCCAGCCGTCGCCGCTGCGGTTCCAGTTGCGGTACTTGTGGTCATAGTTGGGCAGTTCGTAGTAGCCCGGGTCGAACACCCGGCTGCCAGGGGTGATCACCCCGCTGTCAAGACCCGCGATGGCCACTTCAGGCTTCACGGTCGAGCCGGGCGCATACAGGCCGCGCAGCACGCGGTTGAACAATGGGCGGTCGATGGAGTCGCGCAGCGCCGCATACTGTTTGAAGCTGATGCCCTTGACGAACAGGTTGGGGTCGAAGCTCGGGTTGCTGACCATCGCCAGTACGTCACCATTGGCCGGGTCCAATACCACCACCGAGCCACGGCGGTCACCCAGCGCTTTTTCGGCGGCTATCTGCAAATGGGCGTCCAGGGTGAGGACGATATCCTGCCCTGGAGTCGGGTCCTTGTGATTGAGTACGCGCATCACCCGCCCCTGAGCGTTGGTCTCGACCTCTTCATAGCCCACGTGGCCATGCAGCTGGCTTTCGTAGAAGCGCTCGATGCCGGTCTTGCCAATTGACTGGGTGCCGCGGTACTCGGTGCTGTCGAGCGCCTTGGCTTCTTTCTCGTTGATGCGCCCTACATAACCCACTGAATGCGCGAAATGCCCGGCCAGTGGGTACTCGCGGATGAACTGCGGCTCCACCTCCAGGCCCGGCAGGCGGAACTGGTTCACAGCTACCCGGGCGATCTGCTCCTCGCTCAGGCCCACCATAAGGGTCACGGGCTCGAACGGTTTGCGGCCACGGCGCAGGTCCTTGTCGAACTGTTTACGGTCGTCTTCGGTCAGGCCCAGCACCTGCGTCAGGGTGTCGAGCACCTTGGCCGAGTCGCCGCCTGCCCGCTCGCGGGTCATGGTCAGGTCGAAGCTGGGCTTGTTGTCAGCCAGTACCACGCCGTTGCGGTCGTAGATCAGCCCGCGTTCGGGGGCGATGGGCAGCACGTGCACGCGGTTGTTTTCCGACACGGCCGTTTGTTGGTCGTGCTGCAGCACTTGCAGCACATAGAGCCGGCCCACCAGGACGGTACACAGGCTGAACACCATGGCAGCGCAGGCCAGAAGCCGACGGTTGACGAGGTGTTTTTCCTTTTCGTGGTCCTTTAGCGGGATGGGTTGCGGCATCTATGAATCGATCCTGAGGGGTGGCAATACGCGCGCGATCGGGCCGCGGATGCTACGCAACCCTTACTGCACCCTCAAGGCGAGCCCCGGCTGCGGGCTGGCTGGCATCGGCTGTGGGCCCCATGATCAGGGCGCTGAGGGGGAACATGAAGATTTGTTCATTGCGTACTCATGTGAGTGAGTCGCGGATGGTTTTAGATGACTTCATGGATCCATAGCTAGATGTTGTGCGATTACCGAACATTTCGTCTTCAGGGTTAAAAATCTATAAGATGATGAATTGATTAGATAAATTTCTATTTTTGCTAGGGGTGATGTGAAGTTGGTCCCCGTAAGTCTAATAGGCGTGCTTTCTTCACGTTGTTTATGGATCCATTATCTGATTGATTAGCGCCTGACAACGGCCGGAGCCCTCCTGCCGTATGCGATAACAATTACAAAAAGGGTCCAGTCATGAATGGCTATCCAGCGGCACTGAACTGTCAGGGTTCCTCCCGTAGCGCCTGCGCGTGCGCATTGTTCCTCTCGCCTGTGGCCAAGCCTGGCCGGCAGGTGTCGCCATGAATACCGATCTCAAGCAACGTCTGGACAACGACCCGATGGGTCGCTTTCAGTGCCTGGCCATTGGTATTTGCATCGTCCTCAACATGATCGATGGCTTCGACGTGCTGGTCATGGCCTTCACCGCCGCCTCGGTGTCTGCCGAGTGGGGCCTGAATGGGGCGCAGGTAGGGCTTCTGCTGAGTGCTGGCTTGTTTGGTATGGCGGCCGGGTCATTGTTCATTGCGCCGTGGGCTGACCGCTTTGGCCGACGCCCGCTGATCCTGCTGTGCCTGGCGCTGTCCGGTATCGGCATGCTGCTCTCGGCACTGAGCCAGAGCCCACTGCAACTGGCACTGCTGCGTGGCCTGACCGGGCTGGGCATCGGTGGCATCCTGGCCAGCAGCAATGTGATTGCCAGTGAATATGCCAGCAAACGCTGGCGCGGCTTGGCGGTGAGCCTGCAGTCCACTGGCTATGCGCTGGGTGCGACCCTGGGCGGTTTGCTGGCGGTATGGCTGCTGGGGCATTGGGGCTGGCGTTCAGTATTTCTGTTTGGCGGCATCGTCACCGTACTGGTGATCCCGCTGGTACTGCTGTGGTTGCCAGAGTCGCTGGACTTTCTGCTGGCACGCCGGCCAGCCAATGCTCTGGCCCGGATCAACCGTCTGGCCGTGCGCCTCGGTCAGCCGGCATTGGCGCAACTGCCGGCTGTTGCCGCGAGGGCAGAAGGTGCCAGCAGCGGTTTCAAGCAGCTGCTGGCGCCGGCCATGCGCCGCACCACGCTAGTGATCTGGTTGCTGTTCTTCCTGGTCATGTTCGGCTTCTACTTCGTCATGAGCTGGACGCCGAAACTGTTGGTGGCCGCCGGCTTGTCAGCCCAGCAAGGCATCACCGGCGGGGTGCTGTTGAGCGTGGGCGGCATCCTTGGTGCGGCGCTGATCGGCGGCCTGGCTTCGCGCTGGCCACTGACGCGCGTGCTGGCGTTGTTCATGCTCATTACCGCCGCGCTGCTGGTGCTGTTCGTGGCCAATGGTGCCTCGGTCACTGCGGCGCTGGCATTGGGGCTGCTGATCGGGCTGTTTTCCAACGGCTGCGTGGCTGGGCTGTATGCCTTGTCGCCGGTGGTCTATGACGCGTCGGTACGCGCCACCGGCGTGGGTTGGGGTATCGGCATCGGCCGCATGGGCGCAATCCTGTCGCCGACCGTGGCTGGCGTGCTGCTCGATGGTGGCTGGCAACCCCTGCATCTGTATGGCGTGTTTGCCAGCGTGTTCGTGCTTGCCGCGGGTTGCCTGCTGCTGTTGCGCCCGGTGACCAAGCCTGCGTCCGCCTTGCCTGCTGATGCCGGTGTATGGCAGTAGTGGGCGAAACACCGGCGTAGCCGGTGCCATGTTCCGCGTTGCCTGCTTCGCGGGTAAACCCGCTCCTACGTCTACGGCGTATGTCTTGCGCCGGGTTGGTTTCTTGGCGCGGCCCCCGTAGGAGCGGGTTTACCCGCGAACACCGGCGCAGCCGGTGCCATGTTCCGCGTTGCTTGCTTCGCGGGTAAACCCGCTCCTACACAGCCAGCAACTACCCCACGGCTTGCGCTAAGATGCCCGCTCATGTCTCTGGAAGTTGCCTGGATGAGCAAACCCGGTCAAATGGTGCTGGTTGCGTTGCGCAAGATGATCGCTTCGGGCGAGCTGGCGGCCGGCGAGCGCTTGATGGAAGTCCCAACCGCCGAACTGTTCGGCGTTTCACGCATGCCGGTGCGCATGGCATTTCGCACCCTCGAACAGGAAGGCCTGCTGGTGCGCTTTGGCGGCCGGGGGTTTCAGGTGCGTTCGGTCAGCGCCGATGACATCGCGGGTGCGGTCGAGGTGCGCGGTGTGCTGGAGGGGTTGGCTGCGCGTCAGGCTGCAGAACGTGGCTTGTCGGTGCAAGCACGCGCTGCGCTGCAACAATGCCTGGTCGACGGCGATCAGCTGTTCGACAAGGGCTTTGTGAGCGAAGACGACTTGCAGGTCTATCACGACCTGAACATGCGCTTTCATCAGGTGATCATCGACGCCAGCCACAACCCGGCCATTGCCGTTGCCCTGGCGCGCAACGATCACCTGCCATTCGCCTCGGTCACCGCACTGGCGGTGGACCGCCATGATCTGGCTCGCGAGTACCGGCGCTTCAACTTCGCCCATATGCAACATCACGCCGTGTTCGACGCCCTGGTCAACCGCCAGGGTGCCCGCGCCGAAGCGATCATGCGCGAGCACGCCAATGCCACCTTGCGCTATGCCGAAACCTTTGGCGGGGCAGCGGCGGACGCGGGCATGAAAGTCATCCTGCCCTCGTCGTAAGCCGGGTTAGATGTCCAGCACCAGCAGCGGCGTCTTCGAGCGCGAGCAGCAGGGCGTGAACTGATCGTTCAAGGCCTGTTCGTCTTCGGTGAGAAACAGGTCGCGATGGTCCGGTGTACCCTGCAGCACGCGTGTCAGGCAGGTGCCGCAAATACCTTGCTCGCACGACAGGGCGATCTCGATTCCGTTTTCTTCCAGCACCTGCGCCACGGTCCGGTCGGCCGGCACCTCGAACACCTGCCCCGTGCTGCCCACCTGCACCGAGAAACTGCCGTCGTTGCTGGCATCTACCGGCGCGGCGGTGAAGTACTCGCGATGCAGGTTGGCCTCCTGCCAGCCCAGCCCCTTCGCGCTGTCCAGTACATGCTGCATGAACCCGCCCGGCCCGCATACATACAGGTGCACATCGTCTTGCGGGTTGCCCAGCACCTGGGCGATGTCCAGCGCCGTTTCCGGCTGCTCGTCAAAATGCACGAACAGCCGATCAGCGAACGGCGCGCTGCGGATCCGCTCAACAAACGCCGCCCGCTCGCTGGAGCGGGCACAGTAGTGCAGCTCGAAGGCCTGGCCGCTGTGGGACAGCTGCTCGGCCATGCACAGGATCGGGGTAATGCCGATGCCGCCAGCAAACAGCAAGCTGCGCTGCGCACCCTCAGCCAGCGGGAACAGGTTGCGCGGCGCGCTGATACGCAGCCGGGCACCGGCCTGCACCTGCTCGTGCAGGCTACGTGAGCCGCCCCGTGACGCCGGGTCGTTGAGCACGCCAATCAGGTAGCGATGGCGTTCTTCGGGGTGGTTGCACAGCGAATACTGGCGCACCAGCCCGTCGGGCAGGTGCACGTCGATATGGGCGCCGGCGCTGAACGCCGGCAGCAGGCTGCCATCTGCCGCTGCCAGCTCGAAGCTGCAGATACCCTGCGCTTCATCGTTACGGGAGACCACTACGGCATCGATCATGTCGGCTGTTCCTCAGGCAGGGGTGACGCTGGTGGCGATCAGTTGCGGCTGCGGCGCCCGCTCTTTGGCGATGATCCGCTCCAGTACCTTGCGTGACTGCACGCCGCCGGCATCGATGTTCAGCTTCAGCAAGTTGCGCTCGGGGTAGGCCAGCAGGTTCTGTTGCTGGCGTTCGAGCATTTCCAGGTCTTCGCTGAAAATCTTGCCCTGGCCTTCCCGAATGTTGTCGGTCAGGGTCTGGTCGTGCGCAGCGAAGTTGCGCGCCATGCCCCAGAAGTACCAGATCGAGGTATCGCTTTCCGGGGTGATGAAGTCGACCACGATGCTCGACGCCTTGTGCTGCGCCTCGGCGTGGTAGCCGCCCTTGCCGGCATGCGCTACACCCACTTCGATCAGCACATGGCTGGGTGGGGTGAAACGGCAGATCTGCCAGCGGTCCACCGGTACATCGTCGGCCAGGCCGTTGCCACGCAAGGCCATGCGCCAGAAGGGCGGGGCCATGATGTTCTCCATGTGCCGGGCGGTGACCACTTCGTCGCCTGTGACGGTGGTGACCGGCGGTGCCTCGTCGATCTCCTTCTGGCCGATGCTGGACGCGTGCACATAGGTTTCATGGGTGAGGTCCATGAGGTTGTCGATCATCAGGCGGTAGTCGCAACCGATGTGGAACAGCCCGCCGCCGTAGGCCCACTCATCATTCACCGCCCATTCCAGATGCGGAATCAGCGCCGGGTCGGCCTGCGCCTGGTCGCCGGGCCAGACCCAGATGAAGCCATAGCGCTCGACGGCCGCAAAGGTCTTGTTGCAGGGGAAGCCACGCACCCGTTGGCCCGGCATCGACACGGTCTTGCCGTCGCAACCCATGACCAGACCGTGGTAGCCGCACACCAGGTTGCCGTCCTCGACATAGCCCAACGACAACGGTGCGCCGCGGTGCGGGCAGAAGTCCTCGACGGCGGCCACTTGGTTCTCTCGGGCGCGGTAGAACACGATTTTTTCCCCGCAGATCTGCCGGCCCAGGGGTTTGGTGGCGATCTCGTCAGGGGTGCAGGCGACGTACCAGGTGTTTTTGGGGTACATGGGCTCTCCGGGGTTTTGTTTTTATTTAATGGATCCATTAAGGCTGCGACCGCCTTGCGTGGTCAATGTATTTTGCTCGTGAAAGGTGGATTCTGTGCGATTATCGGTTTTTAGTGGATCCATTGTTAAGCCTTCCTGCGATGAGAGGACCGGCTGCAGCAGCACGTCGTCTGAACAGGAAGGCAGCGGCGAAATCGATCAATGCGGCCGGTGCAGGGCAGGCCTGGCCGAACCTGCTATGCCTAAAGGGACATCCCACCCATCAAGGCCACTCGATGCTAGCCATCGAAAATCTCTACAAATCATTCCCCACCCCCCAAGGCCCGCTCCCCATCTTGCAGGGGGTCGACGTGCGCCTGTCGCGTGGCAGCAGTCTGGCGCTGATGGGCGAGTCGGGCAGCGGCAAGAGCACTTTGCTGCACCTGGTGGCTGGCCTGGACCGCGCGGACAGCGGCCGTATTCTGATCGACGATGTTCCGCTTGACGGCCGCTCGGAAGCTTCGCTGGCGCAGTGGCGGCGGGAGGGAATTGGCCTGGTGTTTCAGCAGTACAACCTGATCAGCAGCCTGGACGTGGGCCTGAACCTTACTTTCCAGGCCCGCCTCGCCGGCCGGCATGATCCGCATTGGGCGGCTTACCTGGCGCAGCGCCTGGGCCTGGCGGACCTGCTTGAGCGTTACCCGGAACAACTGTCTGGCGGCCAACAGCAGCGGGTCGCCATCGGCCGTGCGCTTGCCGGGCGCCCAGCCTGGCTGTTGGCTGACGAACCGACCGGCAGCCTTGATGAGGCCAGCAGCGACGAGGTGCTGAGTTTGTTACTGCAGTTGGTCGCCGAAGCCGGCAGCGGGGTACTGATGGTGACCCACAGCCCGCGGCTGGCGGCGCGTTTGCAGCACCGTTGCTACCTGCGGGCTGGCCGTGTGCGGCCCGAGCAGGGCTGATGAAGCTTTTGTCGCTGGCCCTGTTGGCGCTGCTCAGCCATTGGCGGCGCCACCGTGTGCAATGCTTCAGCATCTTCACGGGCCTGTGGCTGGCCACGGCGTTGTGGACCGGTGTGCAGGCATTGAACAGCCAGGCACGCAGCGACTATGCCCGGGCCAGCGCGGTATTGACCGGGCCGCTGCAGGCGCAACTGATAGCGCGCAATGGCGAGCGCTTCGATCAGGCGTTGTACGTGCAACTGCGCAGGCTGGGCTGGGCTGTTTCGCCGCTGCTGGAAGGGCGCTTGCGCTTGCCGGGCGAGCCCGCACGCAGTGTGCGACTGCTCGGCATCGAGCCGTTGAGCCTGCCGCCTGCCAGCAGCATTGCCGGGGTGCAGGTGCAGGCATTCGACCTGCAAGCGTTCATCGGCACGCCCGGGCAAGCCTGGGTTGGGCCAGATACCTTGCGTCAACTGAACACAAGCCCCGGGCAGCCGACCCGCGACAGTGATGGGCAGTTGCTGCCGCCATTGGTTTTGCAGCCTGCGTTGGCACCTGGGGTCATCGTGGTGGACATCGGCCACGCGCAGACGTTGCTGAACGCACCCGGGCAGTTGTCGCGTCTGCTGCTGGCTGGTACGCCTGGGCCGTTGCCTGCGGATATCGCCGCCTATCTTGAACTGCAACCGCGGCAGGACGATGGCGGTTTGCAGCGCCTCACGGACAGCTTCCACCTCAACCTGACCGCGCTCGGCCTGCTGGCGTTCGTCGTCGGCTTGTTCATCGCCCACGCCGCGATCGGGCTGGCGCTGGAACAGCGCCGTGGGCTGATCCGCAACCTGCGCGCGTGCGGCGTCAGCCTGAAGACCCTGCTGGGTGCCCTGGTGCTGGAACTGGGCCTGTTCGCGGTACTGGGAGGGCTGGCCGGGGTGGCCAGTGGTTACGCATTGGCCGCGTGGCTGCTGCCCGACGTGGCTGCCAGCCTGCGTGGCCTGTATGGCGCCCAGGTCGCCGGCACGTTGAGCCTGCCGGCGGGGTGGTGGCTGCTGGGTGTGCTGGTGAGTGTGCTCGGGGCATTGCTGGCAGGCCTGGAGAGTGTAATGCGTGCTGCCCGATTGCCTTTGCTGGCATTGGCGCAACCCCAGGCCTGGCGACTGGCGCAGGGGCCGTGGTTGCAACGGCAGGCTTTGCTGGCGAGCCTGCTGCTGTTGCTGGCCTTGGGCTGTGGTGTATTCGGGGCTGGCCTGCTCAGCGCGTTCGGCCTGCTGGCAGGGTTGCTACTGGCGGCGGCGCTGCTGTTGCCGGCCTTGCTCGATCGGGTACTGGCCTGGCTGGCGCGTCGGTGCCAGCGGCCGTTGGCGCAATGGTTCGTTGCCGACAGCCGCCAGCAGCTGCCAGCCCTGAGCCTGGCGTTGGTCGCGCTTTTACTGGCGCTGGCTGCCAGTGTTGGCGTGGGCAGCATGACCGAGGGTTTTCGCAAGACGTTTGTCGGCTGGCTTGACCTGCGCCTTTCCGCCGACCTGTATGTCACCCCACGGGATACGGCCCAAGGCTTGCAGATAGTCGAGTGGCTCAAGCAGCAGCCTGTGGCCAGCGTGGTTCTGCCCGGTTGGCGCGCAGACATGCAGCTGCAAGGTTGGCCGGTGCAAGTGCAGGGCATTGTCGATCACCCCGCCTATCGAACGCGCTGGCCATTGCTGGAGCAGCAATCGCGCGCCTGGCAGCAACTGGGCAGCGGACAAGCCGTGATGCTCAGTGAACAGTTGGCCAGGCGACTGAACCTGCAACTGGGCGACAGCCTGCAGTTGCTTGCAGACACGCCAGCCTTGCCCGTGGTGGGGATCTATGCCGATTACGGCAACCCCAAGGGGCATGTACTGGTCAATGCCGGCTGGTTGCGCGCCCACTGGCCACAGGCAACCCTGGCCGGCTTGAGTGTCGACCTGAGCGCTGAACGGGTGCCGGTGCTCAAGGCCGCGCTGCAACAGCACTTTGCCCTGGATGACAGCCGGGTGGTCGAGCAGGCGCGCCTGAAACGCTGGTCGACCGACGTGTTCAACCGCACGTTTGCCGCTACCGCAGCCCTCAACAGCCTTACCCTTGGCGTGGCCGGTGTGGCGTTGTTCATCAACCTGCTGACCCTGGGCCAGGCCCGGCTGGGCCAGTTGGCACCGCTATGGGCGCTGGGGGTGCGACGCATGCAACTGGTCTGGCTGAGCCTGGGGCAGACACTCATGCTAAGCAGCCTCACCGTGCTGCTGGCAATCCCGCTTGGGTTGCTGCTGGCCTGGTGCCTGGTCGCGGTGGTGAACGTGCAGGCATTCGGCTGGCGTTTGCCGCTCTATGTGTTCCCCGTGCAACTGCTGCAGTTGACCGTGTTGGGCATGCTCACCAGCCTGATGGCCTGTGCCTGGCCGCTGTGGCAGCTGGCGCGCCGCCAGCCGCGCGAACTGTTGAGGCCGTTGGCCGATGAAGCTTAATGCGTGGCTGTTGCTGAGCGGGTTGTTGTGCGGCTGTGATCAGCCAGCACCGCAAAGCTATGCCGGGCTCGGGCAGCAGGCTGGCGACTTCAGCCAGGTGACCCGCGATCATCGTCTGGTATTCCCGCAGGATCACGGCCCTCACGACGGCTTTCGTATCGAGTGGTGGTATGTCACCGCCAACCTCAAGGACACCCAGGGCCGTGACTGGGGCGCCCAGTGGACACTGTTCCGCTCGGCCCTGCGCCCCGGCCCGGAGACCACCGGCTGGAACAGCCCGAACCTGTGGATGGGCCATGCAGCACTGACCGGGCCAGGTGGCCATCAGGCTGCTGAAACCCTGGCGCGGGGTGGGATCGGCCAGGCCGGCGTGCAGGCCCAGCCGTTTCGCGCATGGATCAATGATTGGGTGTTACAGGGCCCGGGCGGTACTGAACACCTGCAGATGGTCGCCAGTGGCGACGGGTTTCGCTATGACTTGCGGTTGCACAGCGATCTCCCCTTGGTGCTGCATGGTGAGCAGGGCTACAGCGAAAAATCAGGCAAGGGCCAGGCTTCGTACTATTACAGCCAGCCGTTCTACCACGTCCAGGGGCACGTCCAGCGTGGCAGCCTGTGCATCGCGGTGACCGGGCAGGCCTGGCTGGACCGGGAATGGAGCAGCCAGCCGCTGGCGCCCGGGCAGACCGGCTGGGACTGGTTTTCCCTGCACCTGGACAGTGGCGCCAAGCTGATGCTGTTCCAGGTGCGGGAGGCCCACGGGGAACCATACCGCGCCGGGACCTGGGTCGGACCACAAGGGGAGGTGGTGGCGCTGGACGCCGCACAGATCCAGCTGCAGGCGCTGGCCTGGTCTGCGCAGAAAAACGGCAAGCAGGTGCCCACGCGCTGGCGGGTGCAAGTGCCGGAGCATGGGGTGGATGTGCAGGTCGATGCCGTGGAGTCGCAGGCATGGATGCAGACACGGTTCCCCTATTGGGAAGGGCCGGTACGCTTGAACGGGAGTGCGGGCGGGCGCGGGTATCTGGAGATGACCGGGTACTAGCAACAACGCTTGAGCAAGACAGTTGCGCCCATAAAGACCGCGCCCGACCATTTAATCCTTGATAAGCCCTCGCAGCACTGCCCGCGCTTCTTCAGTACGCAAGCACTCGATGAACAACTGGCTTTCCCGCGCCACCGTGGCCTCCAGCTCCGCCCGCTGGCTGTCCTTGAGCAGCCGCTTGCTGATCCGCAGCGCCGCCTGGGGGTAGCCTTGCAGCTGCCGCGCCAGCGTGCGGGCAGCGTCCAGGCACTGTTCGCCGTTTTCATGCAGCTCATTGGCCAGCCCCCAGGCCACCATTTGTTCGCCATCGAGCAATGCATTGGTCAGCAGCAAGCGCGCCGCCCGGGCCTGGCCAAGCACACGCGGCAGCAGCAGGCTGGAACCAAACTCCGGGCACACACCCAATGGCGCGAAAGGCATGCGCAGCTTGGTCGAGCGGCTGACCAGCACCTGGTCGCAATGCAGCAACAGGGTGGCTCCGATGCCGATCGCCGCACCACTGACCGCTGCGATCAGCGGCTTGTCCAGGCCCATGACCACCCGCATCAGGCGGAACACCGGGCTGTCCAGGTCGCTGGGCGGGTTGTCGAGGAAGTCGCGAAGGTCGTTGCCGGCGCTGAAGCAGTGCGGCCCACCGGTGATGATGATGGCATCGACAGCGGGGTCTTCACCTGCCGCCAGCAAGAGGTCGCCCAGCAGCTGGTACATGGCAGTGTTCAGGGCATTGAGCTTGTCGGGGCGGTTGAAGGCCAGGGTCAGCAGGCCTTGGTCCAGTTCGCGTGTGATCAGGTCGTTCATGGCAGCCGCTTTTATTGTTGTGAGGGGGCCCGGCCGGGCATTGGCGTTTAGGGTTTATCACGCAGTCTGGCTTGTTGTACAGTCGTTCAGTCCAGCCCCTAACCAGAGACCCACTGATGACTCAGGACGCCCGCTACCACCGCATGCTGCCGGAACTGCGCAAAGCCAACCTGGTCGAGGCGACCCTTGTGTGCCTCAAACGCCATGGTTTCCAGGGTGCTTCGATCCGCAAGATTTCGGCCGAGGCCGGGGTCTCGGTCGGGCTGATCAGCCATCATTACGCCGGCAAGGATGAACTGGTGGCGGAGGCTTACATGGCCGTCACCGGTCGGGTGATGGGCCTGTTGCGCGAGGCCATGGCCCAAGCTGCGCCCAATGCCCGCGAGCGGTTGTCGGCATTCTTCCGTGCCTCGTTCTGCGCCGAGCTGCTCGACCCGCAATTGCTCGATGCCTGGCTGGCCTTCTGGGGCGCGGTAAAGACTGCCGATGCGATCAACCAGGTGCACGACCACTCCTACGGCGAGTACCGCAACGAACTTGGCCAACTACTGGCAAGCCTGGCCGAAGAGGAGGGCTGGCAGGGCTTCGATGCCGACCTGGCGGCCATCAGCCTCAGCGCCTTGCTCGACGGCCTGTGGCTGGAGTCGGGCCTGAACCCCGGCACCTTCAGCCCCGAGCAGGGTGTGATTATCTGCGAGGCCTGGGTCGACGGCTTGCAGGCCGGTGGCCGGAAGCGCTTCAGCCTGCCCGAGGGCTGTTGATCACCTGTTCAGTAACGAGTACGCTGCTGTCGCGAGTGTGTAGAACAACACCAATAATAAAGAGACAACACGCAATGACGCCTCGGGTATTGATCGTCGATGACGATCCGCTTATTCGTGACTTGCTGCAGGCCTACCTGTCCCAGGAAGGCTATGACGTACACTGCGCCGACACAGCGGAAAGGGCTGAAGCCCTACTTGCCAGCCAGGATGTCGACCTGGTGCTGCTGGACATTCGCCTGCCCGGCAAGGACGGCCTCACCCTGACCCGCGAACTGCGGGTGCGCTCGGAGGTGGGCATCATCCTCGTCACTGGGCGCAATGACGATATAGACCGCATCGTTGGCCTGGAATGCGGCGCAGATGACTACGTGATCAAACCGCTCAACCCCCGCGAGCTGGTGTCCCGGGCGAAAAACCTGATCCGCCGCGTGCGCCATGCCCGCGAAGCGCACCCCGCCCCGGCCTGCGCGCAATCGCTGAAGCAGTTCGCTGACTGGGCACTGGACACCGACCGCCGGCGCCTGATCGACGCCCGTGGCGGGCAAACCCTGCTGACCCACGGCGAGTTCCAGTTGCTCAGCGTGTTCCTGCGCAACAGCGGCCACACCCTCAGCCGCGACCAGTTGATGGATCAGATTCGCAACCGCGAGTGGGTGCCGAACGACCGCTCCATCGACGTGCTGGTCGGCCGCCTGCGGCGCAAGCTGCATGACGACCCGGCCGAACCGCAGTTGATCATCACCATTCACGGCACCGGCTACCTGTTCACCGCCAGCGTGGCAGCATGATTCATCGCGCCTGGCGGTTGGCGCTGGCCTTGACGTTGCCCACCCTGCACGCCAGTGCCAGTGAGCCGGTGCGTTACTGTGACTACCCGGTGTACCCGCCCATTTCCTGGAGCGACGGCCACCAGGTGCGTGGCCTGGCCCCAACCGTGGTGCGCGAACTGTTCGCGCGCATGGGCTACGAGGTGCAAACCGTGGTGCTGGGCAACTGGAAGCGCTGCCTGATGGACGCCGCCGCCGGGCGCGTGGACGTGGTCCTGGCCTACAACAGCGACCAGCGTGACCAGCGCATGCGTTTTTCCACGGTGCCGGTGGTGCGCGAGGAAGTGGCCGTGTTCTACAACCGCAAGCGACCGGTGCAGTTCCAGCAGCTGGAGGACCTGGCGGGCTACCGCGGCGGCCTTCTGTACGGTGAAAGCTATGGCGCCGAATTCGACCGTTTCGTCGCCCGCCACCAGAACATTGAGCGGGTATCGTCCAGCCAGCAGAACTTCGGCAAGCTGATCCGCGGGCGCATCGACTATGTGATTCAGGAGCGGCGCACCGGGCTGCTGTTCATCGAACACCTGCCCGGAGCGCAGGATATTCGCGCCTTGCCCACGGCACTGAGCGTGGACTACCTGCGAGTGGCGGTTTCGCGACAGTCACCCTTGAGCCAGCACATGGGTGAAATCGACGCGCAGTTGCAGCAGATGAACCAGGCGGGCGAGATTGCGCGGTGGCTGGAGCAAAGTGAAGTCACTTACCGCGACATGATCAACCTGCCGGCGGATGCACGATGATCCGCCTGCGCACCGATGGCCTGCTGCGCCGCCTGCTGCTGTTCATCCTGCTGTTCAGTTTGTGCTTCACTGTGTTGGCCAGCGGCGTGCAGCTGTACTTCGAGTACCGTCGCGAAATGCGCGATATTGATGCACGCATGGCGCTGATCCGCGCCGGCTACCTGGCCAGCCTGGAGCGCAGCCTGTGGGACCTCGACGAGGCGCAGCTGGACGTTCAGTTGCGCGGCCTGGTGGACTTTTCCGATGTGGCGCGGGTGCGTCTGGTCAGTGATGATTTCCCGTTGTTACGCGGTCAGGCCGACCCCCAAGGGCCGCTGCGCATCGAGCGCTTCCCCCTCGACTATCAGCCGCCCTCGGGGCCGGTGAGGCATCTGGGCGAGCTGGAAGTCAGCATCGACCTTGGCGCGGTACACCGCCGGCTTTACGCCACGGGCCTTGCCAGCCTGCTGTGGATGGGCGTATTTCTGTGCGGCCTGGCAGTGGCGCTGTCCGGGCTGTTCTACCGCCTGGTCACCCGCCACCTGCAAGTGATGGCCGAATTCGCCCGCCGCATTGGCGCCGGCCAGTGGCACCAGCCGTTGCGCCTGGACCGCCGCCGTTCATCGCGCCCTGACGAAATCGACACGGTGGCCAATGCCCTGGACGATATGCGTCGCGCCATCCTCAGCGATATCGAGCGCCGGGAGCGCGACCGCCTGGAACTGCAGGGCAAACGCGACGAATTGCAGGCCATGGTCGAGCGGCGTACAGCCAGCCTGGCGCGTGCCAAGGACGAGGCCGAGGCAGCCAACCTGGCCAAGTCGCGCTTTTTGGCGACCATGAGCCATGAATTGCGCACGCCGCTCAACGGTATTCTGGGCATGGCCGAACTGCTGCGCGGCGGGCGCCTGGAGGTGGCCGACCGCCAGCGTGTCGAGGCCTTGTACAAGGCAGGCGAAGGGCTGTTGGCGATTCTCAATGAAGTGCTGTATTTCGCCCGGCTCGAAGAAGGCGAGAGCCGCGCCGAACGGGTGGGGTTTTCCTTGCGTCAGTTGTGCCAGGAAGTGCTGGCGCTGCTCGAACCCATGGCCATGGACAATGCCGACACCCTGCAACTGCAGGTCGATGAGCAACTGGCCGCGTACCAGTACGGCGCAGAGCAGTACCTGCGACAGGTGCTGAGCAATCTGCTGGCCAATGCCATCAAGTTCACTGAGCACGGCCAGGTACGGCTTACGGTGCAGGTGCTTGCCAGTAACGAGTGCTCGCAGCGCTTGCGGCTGTCGGTCAGTGACAACGGTATCGGTATCGAGCCCGCTGTTCAGGCGAAGATTTTCGACCGTTTCGTCCAGGCCAGCGAAGCTGTGACCCGGCGCTATGGCGGCACTGGCCTGGGCCTGGCGATCTGCAAGCACCTGGTGGAAAAGCTGGGCGGTAGTATCGGTCTTGAGAGCGTTCAAGGGCAGGGCAGCTGCTTTTGGTTCGAGCTCGACATGGCTCGCGGGCAGCCTGTCTCAGCGGGTTCACCAGCCGCTTCGCCCTTACCCAGCCTGGACATCCTGGTGGTCGAAGACGTTGCGCTGAACCGCGAGGTTGCCGGCGGCCTGCTGATGCGCGATGGTCATCGGGTGAGCTTTGCCGAAGACGCCGGCCAAGCGCTGCAGGCATGCGCGCAGCGGCGCTTCGACCTGGTTCTGCTGGACGTGCACTTGCCGGGCATGAGCGGGGTGGAGTTGTGCCGACAGCTGCGTAACTCGCCTGGGCCGAACCGCCACAGTCGAATCCTGGCGCTGACGGCCGGCGTGCAACCGGGCCAGGTAGCGGGTTACCTGGACGCTGGCATGCAGGGCGTACTGGCCAAGCCTTTGCGGCTGGACAATCTGCGCAAGGCGTTGGCCGACGTAGCGCCCGGTGAAGTGGCCAGCGCGGGCGCAGACATGGACTGGTCATTGCTCGACACCCACCGTTCACTGCTGGGGGAGCAGAAGTTGCAAGGCCTGCTGGAGGTCCTGCGCCAGTCACTGCAGCAGCACGCCACGGCGCTGGCCGAGGCGCTGCCCGCCCAGGACTTCACCGAAGTGCTGCACCTGGCCCACCGCCTGGCTGGCAGTTGCGATTCCCTGGGGTTTACCGGGTTGGCTACGGTGTTGCGTGGTCTGGAGGAGGCGGCCCGGCAGCATGACGTACAGGCCATGCAAGCCCTCGGCGAGCCGCTGACCACCCAGCTAGATCAGGCCAGTACCACGCTGGAACAGCTGATTCAGCGCTGACGTACAAAAAGCTTACGACTTTTTACATCTTCGATCCGTTCGTACAACGGCGCCTTACATCCGTTTCCAATAATCCATGGCAACCGTGTTGCACACGGTCCATGAGGCTTATTGGAGACAAGAATAATGACATGCCGTAGCGCTCAGCCCCTCATTCGAACCCTCCCACGCACCGGCCGCAAAGGCGAGGTGTGCCATGACTGACAACGTTGAAAAGATCCAGCTCACCCGCGCGCTGAAAAGCCGGCACATCTTCATGCTGTCGCTGGGTGGGGTCATTGGAACCGGCCTGTTCATGGGCTCGGGCGTAACCATCAATCAGGGCGGGCCGGTGGGCGCGATTCTGGCTTACCTGGTCGCGGGCTTGCTGATGTACCTGGTGATGGTCTGCCTGGGCGAGCTGTCGGTGCAGATGCCGGTGTCCGGTTCGTTCCAGGCCCACGCCACCAAGTACATCGGCCCGGCCACCGGCTTCATGATCGGCTGGGTGTACTGGATGAGCTGGGCCACCACCGTAGGCCTGGAGTTCACCGCTGCCGGCATGTTGATGACCCGCTGGTTCCCGGAGGTGCCGATCTGGTACTGGTCGGCGCTGTTCGTGGTGGTGCTGTTCGGTCTCAACGCCCTGGCCACGCGTGCCTTTGGCGAGGCCGAGTATTGGTTCTCAGGCATCAAGGTGGCCACCATCCTCGGCTTCATCGTCATCGGCCTGCTGGTGATCTTCGGTGCCATCCCCCTGAGCAGCGGGGCACCCGCACCGATGCTGAACAACCTGGTGGGCGAGTCGCTGTTCCCCCACGGACTGTCGGCAGTGTTCGCGGTGATGATGACCGTGGTCTATGCCTTCCAGGGCTGCGAAATCATGGGGGTGGCGGCGGGCGAGACCGAACACCCGGAAAAGAGCATCCCGCGGGCGGTGCGCAACGTGGTGTTCCGCGTGCTGATCTTCTATGTGCTGGCGATTGCCGTGCTGTCGGCCATTGTGCCGTACGAGCAGGCCGGGCTGATGGAGAGCCCGTTCGTACAGGTGTTCGACATGGTCGGCATCCCTTACGCCGCCGACTTGATGAATTTCGTCATCCTCACGGCCATCCTCTCGGTGGGTAACTCCGGGTTGTATGCCTCCACGCGCATCCTCTGGGCCATGTCCAAGACGGGCATGGCACCGAAAAGCCTGTCGCCGCTGAGCAAGCGTGGCGTGCCGCTGCGGGCGCTGAGCATCACCCTGTGCTTTGCGCTGGTTTCGCTGATGACCAGCTTCATCGCGGCTGACACGCTGTTCATGGTGCTGATGGCGGTGAGTGGCATGTCCGGCACCGTAACCTGGATCGTCATCGCCCTGGCGCAGTACCGCTTCCGCAAGGCCTGGTTGCGTGACGGCGGGCAATTGCAGGACCTGAAGTACAAGGCGCCGCTGTACCCACTGGTGCCGCTGCTGTGCATCACCCTGTGCAGCTCGCTGTTCGTGTTCCTGGCGCTGGATGAAACCCAACGGCCGTCGCTGTACTGGGGCTTTGGCTTCATTGCCCTGTGCTATGCGGCTTACTTCTTCGTCAACCGCCGCCGACAGGGCACCTTTGCACCCAGCGCACCTGGCGTTTGATTCACGATTGCCGGGGCCGCTTTGCGGCCCTTTCGCGACACAAGGCCGCTCCCACAGGTACTACGCAGACTTGAACGCTGTGACAGACCCTGTGGGAGCGGCCTTGTGTCGCGAAAGGGGCGCAAAGCGCCCCCCGGCAATCCCACAGTTGTACAAAGTTGTAACAACCACCTCGGATTTAACCCTCTAAAGTTTAAAAAAATCACTATTAAAACAATAGGTTAGGTTGTTTTTGAGTGATGTTACAGGCCATTTTTCCGACAATTGCCGCCTTGTTGAACACTCGTTTAGTATCTCCCTCATCAAGCCCTCCAACACCATCACAACAACACCGAGGCCCCCATGACCATCCCGTCGTCGTCACTGTTGAGCAAGGTCGAAGCTGGCGTTGCCTGGATCACTCTCAACCGCCCCGAGCAGCGCAACGCGCTGGATATTCCCACCCTCAAGCAACTGCACGCCTTGCTCGACAGCCATGCCGACGACCCCGCCGTGCGCGTGGTGGTGCTGACCGGCAGCGGCCGCAGCTTCTGCGCTGGCGCCGACCTGGTCGAATGGGCTGCCGCCGAAGCTGCGGGCACCCTGGAAAGCTACGGCTGGACCGAAACTGCCCATGCCCTGATGTTGCGCCTGCACAGCTTCGACAAACCCACCATCGCCGCCATCAACGGCACCGCCGTGGGCGGTGGCATGGACCTCAGCCTGTGCTGCGACCTGCGCATCGCCGCCGCCTCGGCGCGCTTCAAGGCCGGCTACACCAGCATGGGCTACAGCCCCGATGCCGGCGCCAGCTGGCACCTGCCACGGCTGATCGGCAGCGAGCAGGCCAAGCGCTTGCTGTTCCTCGACGAGCTGTGGGGCGCTGATCGCGCCCTGGCCGCTGGGTTGGTCAGCGAAGTCTGCGCCGACGAGCAGTTGCCTGCCGTTGCCGCCGAACTGGCCGCGCGCCTGGCCAACGGCCCGACCTTCGCCTATGCGCAGACCAAGCGGCTGATGCGCGACGGTGCCCGGCGCACGCTGGCTGACCAGCTGGAAGCCGAGCGCCACGCCGGCCTGTTGTGTGGCCGCAGCCAGGACGGCGCCGAGGCCCTGCAAGCCTCGGTGGAACGTCGCGCCCCCCGCTTTACCGGCCAGTAATCCGATACCCGAACCTCATCAGGACCTTCGCAGATGAATTTCCAACTGACCCAAGAACAAGAAATGTTGGTGGAAGCGGTACGCAGCTTTGTTGCCAAAGAGCTGCTGCCCCATGAGGAAGCGGTGGACCGCGCCGACGCGGTGTCACCCGAGCTGGCCGCGCAGATCCGTGGCAAGGCCATCGCTGCCGGGTTCTATGCCTTCAACATGCCCGAGGAAGTGGGAGGGGGCGGTCTGGACTACCTGTCCCAGGCGCTGATCGAACGTGAGCTGTCCAAGGTGTCCTGGGCGCTGCATGTCTTCGTTGCACGGCCGTCGAAAATCCTCATGGCCTGCAAGGACGAGCAAATCAACGACTACCTGTTGCCGTGCGTGCAGGGCGAGAAAATTGACTGCTTCGCCCTCACCGAACCAGGCGCCGGCTCTGATGCCAATGCCATCAAGACCCGCGCCGTGCGCCAGGGCGATGACTTTGTCATCAACGGTAGCAAGCACTTCATCAGCCACGCGGGCCACGCCGATTTCGCCATCGTCTTCGCGGTCACCGACACCTACGAGCACAACGGGCGCAAGCGCAATGCGGTCACCGCCTTGCTGGTCGACCGGGGTACGCCGGGCATGACCATCCGCCGTGGTCCCAAGTGCGTGAGCAACCGTGGTTATCACACCTACGAGCTGTTCTTCGACGATTGCCGGGTGCCGGCCAGCAAGGTGCTGGGCGAAGTCGGCAAGGGCTGGGAAGTGGCCAACGCCTGGCTTACCGCCGGCCGGGTGATGGTCGCCGCCAACTGCGTGGGCCAGGCCCAGCGCGCCCTCGACCTGTCACTGCAATGGGCCGCCGACCGCAAGCAGTTCGGCCAGGCCATCGGCAGCTACCAGGGGGTGTCGTTCAAGCTGGCCGACATGGCCACGCAGATCCGCGCCGCAGAGATGCTCACCCTGCACACCGCCTGGAAGATGGACCAGGGCAGCATGACCGACGGTGAGGCCGGTATGGCCAAGCTGTTTGCCAGCGAAGTGCTGGGCAAGGTCGCCGACGAAGCCGTGCAGATATTTGGTGGCATGGGCCTGATGGATGAAGGGCCGGTTGAGCGCATTTGGCGCAACGCGCGTATCGAGCGCATCTGGGAAGGCACTTCGGAAATCCAGCGGCATATCATCGCCCGCGAACTGCTGCGCCCGCTGCTGCGCTGAGCGCAAGGAGAACCCCCATGTCGCAATCGATTCGTGACAACCTCAAGCGCCTGCTGGCGCCCCGACACTTGGCCTTCGTCGGCGGGCGCAGCATGGCGCGGGCGCTCAGGCGATGCGCCGAAGGTGGCTTTGCCGGTGAGCTGTGGCTGGTCAACCCGCAACATGAAAGCCTCGAAGGCATCCCCTGTGTGGCACGGGTGGCCGACTTGCCCTACGCCCCGGACGCGGTGTTCATTGCCACCAACCGGGAGCTGACCTTGCAGTGTGTTGCCGAGCTGGCAGCGCGTGGCGCCGGTGGCGCCATCTGCTACGCCTCGGGCTTTGCCGAAAGCGGTGAGGAGGGCTGCCGGTTGCAGCAACGCCTGCTCGACGTCGCCGGCAACATGGCCTTGCTCGGCCCCAACTGCTATGGCTTGCTCGACTACCTGCACGGTGCCGCCCTGTGGCCAGTGGCACATGGTGGCCAGCCAGTGGACAAGGGGGTGGCGATCCTTACGCAAAGTGGCAACTTCGCCTACAACCTGTCCATGAGCGACCGCTCCCTGCCGGTGGCCTACATGGCCTCGGTCGGCAACCAGGCGCAACTGGGTGTGGCCGAGCTGATGGACGTGCTGCTTGACGACCCACGGGTCACCGCCATCGGCCTGCACCTGGAAGGCTTGAAGAACGTGCCGGGCTTTGCCCGCGCCGCTTGCAAGGCGCTGCAGCAGGGCACGCCGATCATTGCATTGAAGACGGGCGTTTCGCAGATCGGCGCTGAGCTGGCGCTGAGCCACACCAGTTCGTTGTCCGGCTCCGATGCGTTGTACGACAGCCTGTTCCAGCGCCTGGGCGTGATCCGCGTCAGCGGCCCGGTGAGCTTTGTCGAAACGCTCAAGGCCGCAGCCTGCGGACGCTTGCCTGCAGATGGCGAACTGATTGCGCTGGCCTGCTCAGGCGGCGATGCCGGCCTAATTGCCGACTATGCCGAACGCAACCATCTGCAGTTGCCGAAGCTTGAGCAAGGGCAGGTGAAGGCACTGGCCGAGGTGTTGCCGGCCTATGCCAACCTGGTCAACCCACTGGACTTCACCACGGCCATCTGGGGCGATGAGGCCGCCCTGCAACGCATGCTCGACAGTACCCTGAGCGGTGCTGCTGGTGCGGCAATGCTAGTGTTGGACTACCCGGCGGCGTTCACCGGCGAGCGCAAGGAATGCGACCTGCTGCTGGAGCTGTACTGTGATGCCATTGAACGCCACGGCAAGATCGGCTTCGTCACCTCGGCGTTCCCGGAACTGTTGCCTGCCAGTGCGCGTGAGCGCCTGCATGCGCGGGGCATCGCTGCCCTGCAGGGCGTGGAAGACGGCCTGGCGGCCTGGGGGCGCATCGTCGCTTACCAAAGGAGTCGCCAGCGGTTGCTGGACCAGGGCGAAGCTGCGCGGGTACCGCTGTGCCCGCAGGCCCTCACAGGCGAAAGCCGATTGTTGGACGAATGGCAATCCAAGCAGGCCCTGCGCGCCTTCGGTCTGCCCGTGCCTGCGGGCGTGCTGAGTACACCCGAACGCGCCGTGGCAGACGCCGCCCACGTGGGTTACCCCTTGGTACTGAAGGCGGTCAGCGCGCAGTTGCCGCACAAGACCGAAGCCGGTGCGGTGGCGCTGAACCTGCGCGATGCTGCTGCCCTGGAAGCCGCACTGGTGCAGATGCGCCAGCGCATCGCTGCCTACGCCCCGCACGTCGCGTTCGACCAGGTACTGCTCGAACCCATGGCCGAGCCGCCGCTGGCCGAGCTGATAGTGGGCATCAAACGTGAACACGACTTTGCCCTGGCCCTGGTCATCGGTGCCGGCGGCGTGCTGGTCGAACTGCTCAAGGACAGTGTCAGCCTGTTGCTGCCCACGACCGACAGCGCCATCCGGGCGGCGCTGCTGAGCCTGCGCAGTGCCAGCCTGCTGCAAGGCTTCCGTGGCCGTCCGGCCGCCAACCTCGATGCCTTGGTCTCGGCCATCCGCGCAGTCGCCGATTACGCCTGCGAAAACGCCGGGCAATTGCTGGAGCTGGATGTGAACCCATTGATGGTGGGGGCCGACGGCACCACCGCGGTCGACGCGCTGATCCGCCTCGGCCAGGCGCAAGGAGAACGACATGAATGACCTTACCCTGACTGCCGGCCAGGCGCTGGTGCGGTTGTTGGCCAACTACGGCGTGGAAACCGTGTTCGGCATCCCCGGGGTACACACCCTGGAGCTTTACCGTGGCCTGCCCGGCAGTGGCATTCGCCATGTACTGACCCGCCACGAGCAGGGCGCCGGCTTCATGGCCGACGGCTATGCGCGGGTCAGTGGCAAGCCTGGGGTGTGCTTCGTCATTACCGGCCCGGGCGTAACCAACGTCGCCACCCCCATCGGCCAGGCCTATGCCGACTCGGTGCCGATGCTGGTGATTTCCAGCGTCAACCACACCGCCAGCCTGGGCAAGGGCTGGGGCTGCCTGCATGAAACCCAGGACCAGCGCGCCATGACCGCGCCCATCACGGCGTTTTCTGCGGTGGCCCTGCAGGGCGACGACTTGCCCGAGCTGATCGCTCGGGCCTGGGCAGTATTCGACAGCGAACGACCGCGCCCGGTGCACATTTCGGTGCCGCTGGATGTGCTGGCCGCACCCGTCAGCCGGGACTGGAGCGATGAGGTGGTACGCCGTCCCGGGCGTGGCCAGCCGTGCCGCGAAACCCTCGAGCAGGCTGCCCTGAAGCTCGCCGCCGCCCAGCGGCCGATGATCATTGCCGGGGGAGGCGCGTTGCACGCGGCTGAGCAGTTGCAGCAACTCAGTACACGGCTGGCCGCGCCTCTGTTCACCAGCGTGGCCGGCAAGGGCTTGCTGCCGCCAGATGCGCCACTCAATGCCGGCGCCAGCCTGTGCGTCGAACCCGGCTGGCAACTGATCAGCCAGGCGGATGTGGTGCTTGCCGTGGGCACCGAAATGGCCGACACCGACTTCTGGCGCGAGCGCCTGCCGATCCGTGGCGAGCTGCTGCGCGTCGACATCGACCCGCGCAAGTTCAACGATTTCTACCCCTGTGCCATTGCCCTGCAGGGCGATGCCCGGCAAACCGTGGACGGTTTGCTCGAGCACCTGCCAGCACTTCAGCGTGACCCGGCCCAGGCCAGCGAAGCGGTGGCCGCCCTGCGCCAGGCCATCCGCAATGGGCATGCCCCGTTGCAGGCCACGCACCAGGCCATTCTGGACCGTATCGCCGCAGTGTTGCCCGACGATGCCTTCATCAGCAGCGACATGACCCAGCTGGCGTATACCGGCAACTACGCCTTCGCCAGCCGAGCGCCACGTAGCTGGCTGCACCCCACCGGTTACGGCACCCTCGGCTACGGCCTGCCGGCCGGCATTGGTGGCATGTTCGCCACCGACCACCGCCCCGGCCTGGTGCTGGTGGGTGACGGCGGCTTCCTGTACACCGCGCAGGAACTGGCCACTGCCGTCGAGGAACTGCACCGGCCGCTGGTGGTGTTGCTTTGGAACAATGACGCCCTCGGCCAGATCCGCGACGATATGCTGGGCCTGGATATCGAGCCGGTCGGCGTGCTGCCGCGCAACCCGGATTTCATCGGCCTGGCCCGCGCCTTTGGTTGCACCGTGCACCAGCCGCGCGACCTGGACGCGCTGCAGGCCGACCTGGCCAGCGGCTTCGCCACCCCCGGCGTGACCTTTATTGAACTCAAACACACCTGCGTCTGTTAAGGCGCACACAACGACAAGAACACGAGAAACCACCATGCCCTTTCGCCGTACCCTTCTGGCTGCATCCCTGGCACTGCTGATCACCGGACAGGCTCCCCTGTATGCGGCACCCCCGTTGTCGATGGACAACGGCACCAACACACTGACCGTGCAAAACAGCAACGCCTGGGTCGAAATCAGTGCCAGCGCCCTGCAACACAACATCCGCACCCTGCAGGCCGAACTGGCGGGCAAATCCAAGCTGTGCGCTGTACTCAAGGCCGATGCCTATGGCCACGGTATCGGCCTGGTAATGCCATCGATCATCGCTCAGGGCGTGCCCTGCGTGGCGGTGGCCAGCAACGAGGAGGCCCGCGTGGTCCGCGCCAGTGGCTTCACCGGGCAACTGGTGCGGGTACGCCTGGCCAGCCTCAGCGAACTGGAAGATGCGTTGCAGTACGACATGGAAGAGCTGGTGGGCAGCGCGGAATTCGCCCGCCAGGTCGATGCCATCGCCGCGCGCCACGGCAAGACTTTGCGCATTCACATGGCGCTCAACTCCAGCGGCATGAGCCGCAACGGGGTGGAGATGGCCACCTGGTCCGGCCGTGGCGAAGCGCTGCAGATCACCGACCAGAAGCACCTTAAGCTGGTCGCGCTGATGACCCACTTCGCCGTGGAAGACAAGGACGATGTCCGCAAGGGCCTGGCGGCCTTCAACGAGCAGACCGACTGGTTGATCAAGCACGCCAAGCTCGACCGCAGCAAGCTCACCCTGCACGCCGCCAACTCGTTCGCTACGCTGGAGGTGCCGGAGGCGCGCCTGGACATGGTGCGAACGGGGGGCGCGCTGTTCGGCGACACCGTGCCGGGGCGCACCGAGTACAAACGTGCGATGCAGTTCAAGTCGCACGTGGCGGCGGTGCACAGCTACCCGGCTGGCAACACCGTCGGCTACGACCGCACCTTCACCCTGGCCCGTGATTCGCGCCTGGCCAACATCACCGTCGGCTATTCCGATGGCTATCGCCGGGTGTTCACCAACAAGGGCCATGTGCTGATCAACGGCCACCGCGTGCCGGTGGTGGGCAAGGTGTCGATGAACACGCTGATGGTCGATGTCACAGACTTCCCGGACGTGAAGGGTGGCAACGAAGTGGTGCTGTTCGGCAAGCAGGCCGGGGGCGAAATCACCCAGGCCGAGATGGAAGAAATCAACGGCGCGTTGCTGGCCGACCTGTACACCGTGTGGGGCAGTTCCAACCCGAAGATCCTCGTCGACTGAAACCGCCATTGAAAGGAGATTGCCATGCGCTATGCCAAGCTCACCCAACGCATCGCCGGCGACGGGGCCGCGGCCTGGGACATCCACTACCGCGCCCTTGCGTTGCAGGCCGAGGGTAAGGACATTCTGTTGCTGTCGGTGGGCGACCCGGACTTCGTCACCCCCGCGCCTATCGTCGAGGCGGCCATCGACAGCCTGCGGGCTGGCCATACCCATTACGCCGATGTCCGCGGCAAGCTGGCGCTGCGCCAGGCCATCGCCAACCGTCACCGGCAGCGCAGCGGCCAGGCGGTGAGCGCCGACCAGGTGACCGTGCTGGCAGGTGCCCAGTGCGCGCTGTTCTGCGTGGCCCAATGCATACTCGACCCGGGCGATGAGGTGATCGTTGCCGAACCGATGTATGTCACCTACGAGGCCGTGTTCGGTGCCTGTGGTGCCAAGGTAGTGCCGGTGCCGGTCAAGCCGGAGAATGGCTTTCGCGTGTGCCCGCGTGACGTCGCAGAGCGTATAACCCCGCGCACCCGCGCCCTGGCCCTGAACAGCCCGCACAACCCTTCAGGGGCAAGCCTGCCGCGCGCCACCTGGGAGGCGCTGGCCGAGCTGTGCATTGCCCATGATCTGTGGCTGATCTCTGACGAGGTCTACAGCGAGCTGCTGTATGAAGGCGAGCACGTCAGCCCCGGCAGCCTGCCGGGCATGGCCGAACGCACCGCAACGCTGAACAGCCTGTCCAAATCGCATGCCATGACCGGCTGGCGCATGGGGTGGGTGGTCGGCTCGACAATACTGGCCACGCATCTGGAAAACCTCGCCCTGTGCCTGCTCTACGGTTTGCCGGACTTCATCCAGGATGCCGCCGTGGTGGCGCTTGAGCACCCGTTGCCCGAGCTGGACGCCATGCGCGAAGCCTACCGCCAGCGGCGCGACCTGGTGTGCGAGCAACTGGCTGGCTGCCCGGGCCTCAAGGCGTTGAAGCCTGATGGTGGCATGTTCGTGATGGTCGACATCCGCGAAACCGGCGTTAGCGCCCAGGCCTTCGCCGACTACCTGTTGGACAGCCAGGGCGTGTCGGTGCTCGCCGGCGAGGCGTTCGGCCCTAGTGCTGCCGGGCATATCCGTCTGGGCCTGGTGCTGGGCAATGAGGCGCTGGCCGATGCCTGCCAGCGCATTGCCCGCTGCGCCGGCGAGCTGATGCAGGGGCAGACCGATGCGTGAGTATGCACGGCTGTACATCGACGGGGCCTGGCAGGTGCCGAACGGGCAGGGCATGGCCGAGGTGATCGACCCCGCCAGCGAGCAGGCCATCGGCCGTGTGCCGCTGGGTGACGAGGCCGATGTCGAACGCGCGGTGACGGCGGCGCGGCGGGCCTTCCATGGCTGGTCGCGCGCACCGTCCAGCGTACGCGCAGGGTATATCCGGGCATTGGCCGCGCAGCTGAAAAACCGTGCGGCCCAAATGGCTGCGGTCATCACCGACGAGCTGGGCATGCCGGTGCAGTGGTGCCAGGCGGTGCAGGTCGAAGGCCCGATGACCGGGTTGGAGCAATACGCCGAACTGGCCGGGCTGATGGACGAGGTGCGCGAAGTCGGCAACTCGCTGGTGTACCGCGAGGCTGTTGGTGTGTGTGCATTCATCAACCCGTGGAACTACCCGCTGCACCAGATGATCGGCAAGCTGGCGCCCGCCTTGGCTGCCGGGTGCACGGTGGTGGTCAAGCCCAGCCAGGAAACGCCGCTGCACGCCTTTGTGCTGGCCGAAATGATCGACGCCATCGGCCTGCCGGCGGGGGTGTTCAACCTGGTTAGCGGCCCGGGTGCCAAGGTGGGTGAAGCCCTGGCCCGCCACCCGCAGGTGGACATGGTGTCGTTCACCGGTTCAACCGGTGCCGGGGTGCGGGTGGCACAAGCGGCCGCGCCGACGGTGAAGCGGGTGTGCCTGGAACTGGGTGGCAAATCGCCGTTGCTGATTACCGCAGACGCCGACCTGCACGCTGCGGTGCGCCATGGCGTGCAGGACGTGATGATCAACTCGGGGCAGACCTGCACGGCACTGACCCGCATGCTGCTGCCGGCCAGCCGCTACGCCGAGGCGCTGGAAATCGCCGAGGCCGAAACCCGTGCACTGGTCATGGGCGATCCGCGTGACCCGGCCAGCTTCCTCGGGCCGATGTGTTCGGCAGGCCAGCGGCGTACGGTGCTCGACTACATTCGCCTGGGGCAGGACGAGGGCGCGCGCTTGTTGTGTGGTGGTGACAGCGGCGGCTTCGAGCGCGGGTTCTACGTGGCACCCACGTTGTTCGCCGACGTCGACAACCGCATGCGCATCGCCCGGGAAGAAATCTTCGGCCCGGTGCTGTGTTTGATCCCCTACGCCGATGAGGCCCAGGCGCTGGCGCTGGCCAATGACTCGCCGTTCGGCCTGTCCAGCGCGGTGTGGGCGGGCAGCCGCGAGCATGGCCTGGCGCTGGCGCGGCAGATACGGGCCGGGCAGTGCTTCATCAACGGGGGCGGGTTCAACTACCGGGCGCCGTTCGGTGGCTACAAGCAGTCGGGCAACGGTCGCGAGTGGGGCGAAGAGGGCCTGGCGGAGTTCGTCGAGGTGAAAGCCGTACAGTGCTGAGCCACCGCTGGAAGACAACCTGTTTTGTGTGAGGAGAATGTTTGTGAATGTACTGATCGTCCACGCTCACCCCGAGCCGCAATCGTTCACCGCTGCCCTGCGGGACCAGGCCGTGGAAACCTTCCGCGCCCAGGGCCACCAGGTGCAGGTCAGCGACCTGTACGCCATGGGCTGGAACCCGGTGGCCAGTGCCGATGATTTCACCCAGCGTGAGAACCCCGACTACCTCGTGTATGCGCTGGAGCAGCGTCAAGGCGTCAAGCGCGGCGCCATTGCCGCAGATATCCAACAGGAGCTGGACAAGCTGTTGTGGGCCGACTTGCTGGTGCTGAACTTCCCGATCTTCTGGTTCTCGGCCCCGGCCATGCTCAAGGGCTGGATCGACCGGGTGCTGGTGTCGGGGGTGTGCTATGGCGGCAAGCGTTTCTACGACCAGGGTGGGTTGGCCGGCAAGAAGGCGCTGGTGACCGTGACCCTGGGCGGGCGCGAGCACATGTTCGGTGAAGGGGCGATTCACGGGCCGCTGGAGGACATGCTGCGGCCGATACTGCGAGGCACGCTGGCCTATGTCGGGTTCGAGGTGCTGCCGCCGTTCGTGGCGTGGCACGTGCCTTACATCAGTGCCGATGCGCGGCAGGACTTTCTGCAGCAATACCGGCAGCGTCTGGAGCAGCTCTCGGACGACCAGCCACTGGTGTTCCCGCGCCTGGCGCAGTTCGATGAAGCGCTGTACCCGCTGAAGTGACCTTTCTCCTGTCCTGAACACTGGGGCCGCAACGCGGCCCCAACATTTTGTCGGCATACGATATTCTGCAAACCTTCCAGCGCCACCTGCCAAAAAACGACCACCCACACATTCGGGGTATGTCGCCCCTCGGCAAATCCCTCGATAGTGAACCCATCGGCTCGATCTCGGAGCACTCACACGATGGAGTTGCCATGCGCAAGGTACTGAAGGTGATTGGTGGTCTGCTGCTGGCGTCTGGCGCAAGCCTTGCCCAGGCGGCAGAGGTGGACAGCGGTAACACGTTACGGTTGTACAACTGGACCGACTACATCGGTGAAACCACCCTGGCCGACTTCGAGAAGGCCACCGGCATCAAGGTCATCTACGACACCTTCGATGGCTACGAAACCGTGCAGACCAAACTGCTCACCGGCCGTTCCGGCTACGATCTGGTCATGCTCAACGCCTCGCTGGTACCTCCGCTGATCAGCGCCGGTGTGTTCCAGGCACTGGACAAGCAGCAACTGCCCAGTTGGCACAACCTCGACCAGCAGGTGGTAAACGACCTGCAGGGCTACGACCCTAACCTGAAGTACTCGGCGCCCTACACCTGGGGCAGCTCGGGGGTAACCTACAACGTCGACAAGATCACCGCACGCATGCCCGACGCCCCCATCGGTTCGCTGGCCATGCTGTTCGACCCCAAGATCGTCTCGCGCTTTGCCGACTGTGGCGTCACCCTGATGGACGCGCCCACCGAGGTCATCCCGCTGGCCCTGCAGTACCTGGGCAAGGACCCGCGCAGCGCATCGCCCGCCGACCTAAAGGCAGCCGAACAACTGCTGCTGGGCATCCGCCCCTACATTCGCAAGTTCGACTCGGTCAACTACCTCACCAGCCTGCCCAACGGCGATGTGTGCCTGGCACTGACCTGGTCTGGTGACTATGCCACCGCCCAGGCACGTGCGGTGGAAGCGAAGAAAGACATCAAGCTGTCGTTCTTCATCCCCC
This sequence comes from Pseudomonas sp. JR33AA, assembly GCF_021378985.1. Classification (NCBI taxonomy): domain Bacteria; kingdom Pseudomonadati; phylum Pseudomonadota; class Gammaproteobacteria; order Pseudomonadales; family Pseudomonadaceae; genus Pseudomonas; species Pseudomonas sp. JR33AA. Next base: position 69,959 of record NZ_JAJSAW010000003.1, on the reverse strand, counting down.
AGGAAGGTTCGCTGATCTGGTTCGACAACCTGTACATCCCCAAGGATGCGCCGCACGTGGCCAACGCGCACCGCTTCATCGAGTTCTTGTTGCAGCCGCAGACCATGGCCAAGGTCACTGACTACATCCACTACGCCAACAGCAACGCTGCTGCTACCGCGCTGGTGCGTGATGACATTCGCCAGGACCCGGCCATCTACCCCGATGCAGCCACCCGCGAACGCCTGTTCGCGCAGAAAACCCAGAGCCCGAAGGACATGCGCGCCATCACTCGGGTCTGGAGCACGGTCAAGACCGGTTTTTGAACATTGCCCAACGATTCCCGCCCAGGAGCTGCCCATGGCCACCCCAAGCAAAGCATTCGCCATTGCCCACGACCCGTTGGTGGAAGCCGACAAAGCCCACTACATGCACGGCTACCATGTGTTCGACGAGCACCGCGAGCAAGGTGCGTTGAACATCGTCGCAGGTGAGGGCGCCTACATTCGCGACGCCCATGGCAACCGTTTCCTCGATGCCGTCGGCGGCATGTGGTGCACCAACATTGGCCTGGGCCGTGAGGAAATGGCCGTGGCCATCGCTGACCAGGTGCGCCAGCTGGCCTATTCCAACCCGTTCTCCGACATGGCCAACGACGTCGCCATCGAACTGTGCCAGAAGCTCGCGCAGCTGGCGCCGGGTGACCTGAACCATGTGTTCCTCACCACGGGCGGTTCGACCGCGGTCGATACGGCTTACCGGCTGATCCAGTACTACCAGAACTGCCGAGGCAAGCCGCACAAGAAGCACATCATCGCCCGCTACAACGCCTACCACGGCTCCACCACCCTGACCATGTCGATTGGCAACAAGGCCGCCGACCGGGTGCCGGAGTTCGATTACCACCACGACCTGATCCACCACGTGTCCAACCCCAACCCCTACCGCGCGCCGGACGACATGGACGAGGCGCAGTTCCTCGAATTCCTGGTGGCCGAGTTCGAGGACAAGATCCTCTCGCTGGGCGCCGACAACGTGGCGGCGTTCTTTGCCGAGCCAATCATGGGCTCGGGCGGGGTGATCATTCCGCCCAAGGGATACTTCCAGTGCATGTGGCAGCTGTGCCAGACCTACGACATCCTGTTCGTCGCCGACGAAGTGGTGACCTCGTTCGGGCGCCTGGGCACCTTCTTCGCCAGCGAGGAACTGTTTGGCGTCATCCCGGACATCATCACCACCGCCAAAGGCCTGACTTCGGCATACCTGCCGCTGGGCGCGTGTATTTTTTCCGAGCGCATCTGGCAAGTGATTGCCGAGCCAGGCAAGGGGCGTTGCTTCACCCACGGTTTTACCTACAGCGGCCACCCGGTGTGCTGCACGGCGGCGCTGAAGAACATCGAGATCATCGAGCGCGAGCAATTGCTCGATCATGTCAAGGACGTAGGGGGTTACCTTGAGCAACGCTTGCAGAGCCTGCGCGATCTGCCGCTGGTGGGGGATGTGCGCTGCATGAGGCTGATGGCCTGTGTCGAGTTCGTCGCCAACAAGGCCAGCAAGGCACTGTTCGCCGATGAGGTGAACATCGGCGAGCGCATCCACAGCAAGGCGCAGGAAAAAGGGTTGCTGGTGCGCCCGATCATGCACCTGAACGTGATGTCGCCACCGTTGATCATCACCCATGCGCAGGTGGATGAAATCGTCGAAACCCTGCGCCAGTGCATCCTCGAAACCGCGCGTGAACTCACCGCGCTTGGCCTGTACCAAGGCCGATGAGCCTGGCGCAAAGGGCTGTGCGCGGGCGTGCCTGGCAGGCTAGACTGCCGGGCATGACCCAGGCCTCCCCCGATACCCCGCTTACCCTCACGATGGGCGCGCTGCAGCAGTGGCACGTGGCGTTGCAGCGCGCCCTGGCCCATGGCGAAACTCCCGAGGCGTTGGAGTATGTGGCTGCTGCCATCGGCCAGTTGGTGCAGGTGGAGTCGATGATGATCAGCCTTGAGTGCCAGGGGCGGGCACCGCAGTTGCTGTACCAGCAAGGCATTCCTGAACTGCACCGGGCCGCCGTGCTGGAGCGCTATTTCAGCGCCGGCTACCTGCTGGACCCTTTCTGCCTTGCCGTGCAAAGCGGCCTCGCCGAAGGCTTCTACCACCTGCAGGAAATCGCCCCCGACAACTTCTTCGACAGCGACTACTACAAGGCCTATTACCTGGGTACAGGTTGCAGTGAAGACAGCTATTACATCGTCGACCTCAGCGCAGGCCGCAAGTTGTCGCTGAGCCTGTTCCAGGGTTACAGCGGAACGCCTCTGAGTGCCGGGCAGGTCGACCTGCTGCGGGCGCTGGAGCCCATGGTGCGGGAACTGTTGGGGCGTTACGCCCGGCATAACCTGGAGCCCGGCGCAGCCTCGGCCGAACACGGTAGCCTGCAGGCGGCGTTCGACAGCTTTGGTTGCAAGGTGCTGACCGACCGAGAGCGGGAGGTGGCACACATGATCCTGCGCGGGCACTCGGTGAAGTCGACCGCGCTGGAGCTGGGCATCTCACCGGAGACAGTGCGCATGCACCGCAAGAACCTGTACCTGAAACTGGAGATCAACTCGCAATCCGAGTTGTTTGCACGGTTTATCGACTGGCTGCGCGGCGATCACTTTGTTCCAGATGTGCAGTAAACCTGTAGGTGCGGCCTTGTGTCGCGAAAGGGCGGCAAAGCAGCCCCAGCGAACTTGGCGGCGCAGCTGAAAAATGTGGGGCCGCTACGCGGCCCATCGCGACACAAGGCCGCTCCTACACAAAGCAGACCGTGCAGGGTTTTCAGGGCACGGGTATCCGCGACACCGCCTTCACTTCACGCAGCGCCAGGCTCGATTGGATCGAGGCAATGCCTGGCTGACGGCGCAACACCTCTTCCACGAATCGCCCATAACTCTCCAGGTCATTTGCCAACACCGTGAGCACATAGTCAGCCTCGCCGGTCACTTTGTGGCAGGACAGCACCTGCGGCAGCTTCAGGATCACCTGCTCGAACTCATCCGGTGCGTTGGCCGAATGGTTGCCAAAGCGCACCTGGGCAAACGCCATCACGTCGTAACCCAGCTTCCTGCGGTCGAGGTTGGCCTGGTAATCCTTGATGATGCCCAGCTCCTCCTTTGCATCATCAGCGTGGTGTCGTGGGCCGAGGTGCCGGCCAACCGCAGCCCCTTCGTCGAGCTGTTCCTGCTGGCCGGCTTCCCCGCGGCGGCCGGCATGATCAACTTCGTGGTGCTGACCTCGGCAGCCTCTTCGGCCAACAGCGGTGTCTACTCGGGCTGCCGGATGCTGTTCGGGCTGGCCGAGCGGCGTAACGCGCCGGCCCTGTTCGCCAGGCTTTCGGCGTTGAGCGTGCCGGTGTACAGCCTGGTGTTTTCCGGCGTGTGCATGCTGATCGGGTTGAGCCTGCTGTTCATCATCCCGGAGGTGATGACGATGTTCACGCAATCCTGGTGATCTTTACCTGGTCGATGGTTCTCGCGGCGTACCTTGCCTATCGCAAACGCAACCCGTCTGCCCACGATGCCTCGGCGTTCAAGTTGCCGGGCGGGGTGCCGATGGCCTTAACCACCCTGGGTTTTCTCGGCTTTGTGCTGGTGCTGCTGGCGCTTCAGCCGGATACCCGGTTAGCGCTGTGCGTGATGCCGTTGTGGTTCGTGTTCCTGCTGTTGGCCTACCGCCGCCGCGCAGCACACCCCTGAGCGGATGACTAAAGCTCCCACAGGTCCCACGTGACTTCTGGTTTTGCTCACGCGGTCTGCTGGGCGATTATCCCCAGGCACCGCTGCACGATCGGGCTGACATCACCCTGGCGCCGGCTGAGGATGATCGGGCTGACGGCGCCGCTATCAAGCAGGCCGACATACTCGATATCGGTACGGTGCTGCTGCTGTACCGATGCTGGCACCAGGGTCACCCCGACGCCAACCGCTACCAGGCCGATGGCGGTCTGCAGTTCGTTGGCCCACTGGCTGACACGAATGCTCAGGCCGTGGTGGGCGAACAGCGCCAACACGTGGTCGGCGTAGCTGGGCCGGGGATTGGCCGGGTAGAGGATGAACGCTTCACCAGCCAGTTGGGCCAGGCTGAGCGGGCTGCCCGCCAGGGGGTGGCCCTTGGGCAGCACGGCGACCAGAGGGTCCTCGCACAGCACCTGCTGGTGAATCACCGGGTCGTCGATGCGAATGCGGCCGAAGCCAATGTCGATACGCCCGCTTTTCAGCGCCTCCACCTGTTGCAGTGTGGTCATCTCGTTCAGGCCCAGTTCCAGCTCGCTGTCCTGGCGCAGTTCGCGGATCAGCTCTGGCAGCACGGTGTACAGGGTCGAGGGCGCAAAGCCGATGCCCAGCCACTGGCGTTGGCCTTGGCCGATGCGGCGGGTGTTGTCGCTGATGTTCTGCAACTGCTGCAGCACGGTGCACGTCTGCTCGTAGAAGAAACGCCCGGCTTCGGTCAGCCGCAGCGGACGTTCGCGCACCACCAGCAGGGTGCCGAGCTGGTCCTCCAGCTGGCTGATCTGCCGGCTCAGGGGTGGCTGGGCGATGTGCAGCAGCTCGGCGGCGCGGGTGAAGTTCAGGGTCTCGGCCAAGACCTTGAAGTAACGCAGGTGGCGCAGCTCCATCAGACCTCCAGGGTATGGTGGGAGATTCATTTGATATTGGACGGTCGTCAGGGTCTCGCGCAATCCTTAAACAATCAAGTAAATGCACCGCTCGGGCCTGCAACTGAAAGCCCGACCTGACGGGACCTGGCAACAATGACAAGCGCGCTGATTGAACACATCGATGCAATTATCGTCGACCTGCCGACCATTCGCCCGCACAAGCTGGCGATGCACACCATGCAGCAGCAGACCCTGGTGGTATTGCGACTGCGCTGCAGCGATGGCGTGGAAGGCATCGGGGAAGCCACCACCATCGGTGGCCTGGCTTATGGCTACGAAAGCCCTGAAGGCATCAAGGCCAATATCGACGCGCACCTCGCCCCGGCGCTGATCGGCCTGCCGGCAGACAACATCAATGCCGCCATGCTCAAGCTGGACAAGCTGGCCAAGGGCAACACCTTCGCCAAGTCCGGCATCGAAAGCGCCTTGCTCGACGCCCAGGGCAAACGCCTGGGCCTGCCGGTCAGCGAACTGCTGGGTGGCCGCGTACGTGACAGCCTGGAGGTGGCCTGGACCCTGGCCAGCGGCGACACCGCCCGCGACATCGCCGAAGCTCAGCACATGCTGAACATTCGCCGGCACCGGGTGTTCAAGCTGAAAATCGGCGCCAACCCGGTGGCGCAGGACCTCAAGCACGTGGTCGCGATCAAGCGCGAGCTGGGTGACAGCGCCAGCGTGCGGGTCGACGTCAACCAGTATTGGGACGAGTCCCAGGCCCTCCGCGCCTGCCAGGTATTGGGCGACAATGGCATCGACCTGATCGAGCAGCCGATTTCGCGCATCAACCGCGGTGGCCAGGTGCGCCTGAACCAGCGCAGCCCGGCACCGATCATGGCCGATGAGTCGATCGAAAGCGTCGAGGACGCCTTCAGCCTGGCCGCCGACGGCGCCGCCAGCGTCTTCGCCCTGAAAATCGCCAAGAATGGTGGCCCGCGTGCGGTGCTGCGCACTGCACAGATCGCCGAGGCCGCTGGCATCGCCTTGTATGGCGGCACCATGCTCGAAGGTTCGATCGGCACCCTGGCTTCGGCCCATGCATTTCTCACCCTGCGCCAGCTCACCTGGGGTACAGAGCTGTTCGGGCCGCTGCTGCTGACCGAGGAGATCGTCAACGAGCCGCCGCAATACCGCGACTTCCACCTGCACATCCCCCATACCCCAGGCCTGGGCCTGACGTTGGACGAACAGCGCCTGGCGCGCTTCGCCCGCCGCTGACAAGCAAGGAGATAACCATGTTGTTCCACGTGAAGATGACCGTGAAGCTGCCGGTCGACATGGACCCGGCCAAGGCCGCCCAGCTCAAGGCCGATGAAAAGGAACTGGCCCAGCGCCTGCAGCGCGAAGGCATCTGGCGCCACCTGTGGCGCATTGCCGGGCATTACGCCAACTACAGCGTGTTCGATGTGCCCAGCGTCGAGGCGTTGCATGACACGCTGATGCAGCTGCCGCTGTTCCCGTACATGGACATCGAGGTCGACGGCCTGTGTCGGCATCCCTCGTCTATTCACAGCGACGATCGCTGATTCGCATTTGTATGCCTGACAAGAACAATACGAGGTAAGCACGATGACCGTGAAAATTTCCCACACTGCCGACATTCAAGCCTTCTTCAACCGGGTAGCTGGCCTGGACCATGCCGAAGGAAACCCGCGCTTCAAGCAGATCATTCTGCGTGTGCTGCAAGACACCGCTCGCCTGGTCGAAGACCTGGAAATCACCGAGGACGAGTTCTGGCACGCTGTCGACTACCTCAACCGCCTGGGCAGCCGTAACGAGGCAGGCCTGCTGGCTGCTGGCCTGGGCATCGAGCACTTCCTCGACCTGCTGCAGGATGCCAAGGATGCCGAAGCCGGCCTCGGCGGCGGCACCCCGCGCACCATCGAAGGCCCGTTGTACGTTGCCGGGGCGCCGCTGGCACAGGGCGAAGTGCGCATGGACGACGGCACTGACCCAGGCGTGGTGATGTTCCTTCAGGGCCAGGTGTTCGATGCCGACGGCAAGCCGTTGGCGGGTGCCACCGTCGACCTGTGGCACGCCAACACCCAGGGCACCTACTCGTACTTCGATTCGAGCCAGTCCGAGTTCAACTTGCGCCGGCGTATCGTTACCGATGCCGAAGGCCGTTACCGCGCGCGCTCGATCGTGCCGTCGGGGTATGGCTGCGACCCTCAGGGGCCAACCCAGGAATGCCTGGACCTGCTCGGTCGCCATGGCCAGCGCCCGGCGCACGTGCACTTCTTCATCTCGGCGCCGGGGCACCGCCACCTCACCACGCAGATCAACTTTGCGGGCGACAAGTACCTGTGGGACGACTTTGCCTATGCCACCCGCGACGGGCTGATCGGCGAACTGCGTTTTGTCGAGGATGCGGCGGCGGCGCGTGACCGCGGCGTGCAAGGCGAGCGCTTTGCCGAGCTGTCATTCGATTTCCGCTTGCAGGGTGCCAAGTCGCCTGACGCCGAGGCGCGAAGCCATCGGCCGCGGGCGTTGCAGGAGGGCTAATTCCGAGGGTTTGTCGCTGTGATTTTGCCTGGGGCTTTCCGTGCGGGGAGGTCCCGGGCTTTTTGTTGCCAGGGGCGGGTGATCTAGAATCGTCTTTTTGTTCAGGCCCCCCACACCATGCTCCCCATCGCGCTGCTGCCAACCACCCTCGACCAGGCTTCGCTGATCCGCAATCTCTACCAGTTCTATTGCTACGAGTCCTCCGACTGGGAGCAGGAAGACGTCGAGGCGGACGGCCGTTTCTACATCCACGAGGAGCACCTGCAACGTTATTGGCAGGACGACGGCTGGGGCGCGTATCTGGTGTTGGTGGACGGTTTCATCGCCGGCTTCGCGCTGGTCGAGCGCAGCGAACTGCCTGGCATCGATGCGCTGGAGCTTGCCGACCTCTTCATCCTCAAGAAGTATCGTCGCCAGGGCATCGGCCAGGCGGTGGCGTTGCAGTTGCTGGGGGGCGAGGGTGACTGGCTGCTGCGTTGCTACGCACAGGATCTGCCCGCCGTGGCTTTCTGCAACGCTGTGCTGGCGAGCTTGCCGCGGCCGGCGCAGGCCATCGCCCTGGGGGATGAGCCGGACTTGCTCAATTTCCTGGTGACCGGCACCCGCCATTGAGGTTGCCAGCCCCCGCCCCCTGGGCGGTCCCTGACAGGCGCGGCCTCAGCTATTCCAGTCCGGCGCAAACGGCGGGCTGACCACGCGCTGGTCTTTCGGCAGCCCGGCAATGGCTGTGCGGTCTTCGTCATCCAGCTGCACGGTCAACGCGGCCAGGTTGGCCAGTTGGTTTTCGCGGCTGCTGGCTTTGGGGATGGCCGCCACGCCGTCCTGGTCCACCAGCCATTTCAGCGCCACCTGGCTGGGCAGCACGCCATGCTTGCGGGCAATCGCCTGGATCACCGGCTGCGCCGCCGCCTGGCCACGTGCCAGCGGGGTGTAGGCGGTGAGCAACAGGTCATGGCTGCGAGCGAAGTCGAGTAGCGGTTGCTGGCTGAGCAGAACATGGTACTCCACCTGGATCGCCGACAACGGCGCGCCCAGGGTTTCCACCACCTGGCGCAGTAGCCCCAATGGGAAGTTGGCCACCCCAATATGGCGCGCCTTGCCTTCGTCACGCAGAGCTACCAGGGCGTCGATGCTGCGGGCCAGGTCCCAGTCTTTGCCTGGCCAGTGAATGTGAAACAAGTCGACCTGTTCGGTACCCAGTGCGCGCAGGCTGTTTTCCAGCGACTGACGCATCGCGTTGGGCTCCAGGCGGTCCCACCAGACCTTGGTGGTCAGGTGGATCTGCTCGCGTGGCACGTCGCTGTCGCGCAGCGCCTGGCCAACGGCCGCTTCGTTTTCGTAGGCGGTGGCGGTGTCGATGTGCCGGTAACCCACGTCCAGTGCCTGGCGCACGGCCTGGGTGCATTCACTGCCGGTCATTGGCCAGGTGCCCAGGCCGATGGCGGGCAGGTCTAGGCCGGTGCGGGTGCTGAGCCTTTGCATGTCAATTCCTTATAAGGTGTGCAGGGTCGGTCGATGGTCGGCGATCGGCCGTACACGGGCCATGCAGACAAGGTGGAAAGTGGTCGATCAGCGAACAGAAATTGCACTTGACCGGGGCAAGCGGCAATTGAACTTCCTTATTCTGCGGCATCTCTTCTAGAATCCCAGCTGTTACATCCGCCAGGCAATGCCTGCGCGGCCTTCCTTGGGCGGGGCATGCTGCCGCGCCGTCATCGAGAGAGCCATGAGTTCCAGCACACCGCTGTCCGGCGTCAACCAACCCCTGCGCGGCATCGCTTTGGTGGTGGTGGCGACGTTCCTGTTCGCCAGCCACGATGCCTTGTCCAAATTCCTGGGTGGCCTGTACCCGATAGTCATGGTGGTGTGGGCGCGTTATGTGGTGCACACCTTGCTGATGGCCGGTATCTTCCTGCCCAAGTCCGGGCTCAACGTATTGCGCACACGCCGGCCGGTATTGCAGACCTTGCGGGCCCTGAGCCTGCTGAGCACCAGCCTGCTGTTCACCACCGGCTTGCAACACCTGCCACTGGCCGAGGCCACGGCCGTCAACTTCCTTGCCCCAGTGCTGGTCACCGCGCTGTCGGCGCCACTGCTGAAAGAACGCGTGACAGTGGGGCAGTGGGTGGCGGTGGTCATGGGCTTTATCGGTGTGCTGGTGGTGGTGCACCCGGGTGGGGCGATGTTTACCCCGGCCATTTTGTATCCGTTCGGCTCGGCCTTGGGCTTCTGCTTCTATCAGTTGCTGACGCGCATTCTTGCGGCGCATGACAGCCCGACCACCAGCAACTTCTATGCGGGGCTGTGCAACACCTTGGCAATGAGTGCGCTGGTGCCGTTCTTCTGGGAAGTGCCGCGCTGGGACCATGCCCTGTTGATGCTGGCACTCGGGGGCTTTGGCATGACTGCGCACCTGCTGTTGACCCAGGCCTTCCGCCATGCAGCGCCGGCGCTGCTGGCGCCGTTCAGCTATTGCCAGATCGTGTTTGCCGGGTTGCTTGGCTTCGTGGTGTACAGCCAGGTGCCGGATACCCTGAGCCTGGTGGGGATTTTGGTGATCTGCCTCAGTGGCCTTGGCGCCGCGTGGATGCAGCGCAGCAAATAGCAGCTGCGTGCTTCAGGCCTTACGGCCGGCAGGAACAGCGTTGTGCAGCCAAATGGGCATCACTGTGTGGCCATGAACTGCAGGATGCGGTCGCGCAGCCAGCGCTCGGCGGGGTCGTTGTCCTGGGCGCCGCTCCAGACCATCGACAGCTCGGCCTCGGTGATGTCGAACGGCGCCGGGTCGGCGCGCAGGCTGCCGTCGTCGGCGAGGGCACAAGCGGCATAGTCCGGCACCGTAGCGATCAGCTCGGTGTTGCGCAGCAGTGCGCGCAGGCTACCGAACTGCGGCACCGCCAGCACCACCTTGCGGCAACGACCGATGCGTGCCAGGTCGAGGTCGATGTTGCCGCTCATGTCACCGGAGAACGACACCATCACATGCGGGCGGGCGCAGTATTCGTCGAGGGTCAGTGGCCCCGGGCGGTCGTCGGCGCGCAGCACCCGTACACCGATGTCGCGCAGCTTGCGGCGTTTGGCGGTGGCCGGCAGGTCGGTGGTATAGCTCACACCTACCGAGATCTCGCCGCTGGCCAGCAGGCCAGGCATCAGCAGGAAATTGGCCCGGCGCACGACCACGCTGATGGCGGGGGCTTCTTCACGCAGGGCTTGCAGCAGGGCCGGAAACAGGCCGAACTCGGCGTCGTCAGAAAGGCCCAGGCGGAACACGTTGCAGCTGTTGGCCGGGTCGAACTCGCGGGCGCGGCTGATGGCGGCGGAAATCACGTCCATGGCAGGGCCAAGTTCAGCAAAGATCTGCATGGCCCGGGGCGTGGGTTCCATGGCCCGGCCGCTGCGGATCAGCAGCGGGTCGTCGAACAGCTCGCGCAGGCGGGCCAGGGCGGCGCTGACGGTGGATTGGGTGATGAACAGCTTTTCACCCACGCGGGTCAGGTTGCGTTCGATCATCAGGGCTTCGAACAGCACCAGCAGGTTCATGTCGACGCGGCGCAAGTCGTTGCGGTTCATGAGGGCTCGGCGTCCTGGGCAAAGTGTATGGCTGTGTATTGAAGCATGGCGCAGGGCCTTGTGCCTTGTATGGATGTGCCGCCCTCTTCGCGGGCAGGTTAGAACCTGACAGAGCCAGCCTATCAGCCTGCAACAGCCACTCTATTAGAACTCTGCCCAAGCTCGGCTAGTCTTTTCCGTGGCCCCGCGAATTCCGCGACAAGGCAGCGCGTCAGCACCTGCGTGCAAGACCGTGCCCCCCACCGCCGTGACAGCTTCGCAAGCCCCCGTGTACACCTGATCAGGGGTAGTACGAGCCCACCCGCTCGGCTGAAAGAACACTGGCATAGACCGGAAATCTGGATAACCGACCCAAAGGTACCCGCAGATGTCGAACGAATCGAAATGCCCGTTCCATCAAACCGCAGGTGGCGGCACCACCAACCGTGACTGGTGGCCTGACCAGCTCAACCTGAGAATTCTTCACCAGCATTCCTCCAAGTCCAGCCCCGACCCGGACTTCGACTATGCCAAGGCGTTCAGGAGCCTCGACTTCCAGGCCCTGAAGAAAGACCTGACTGCCCTGATGACCGACTCGCAGGATTGGTGGCCGGCCGACTTTGGCCACTACGGCCCGCTGTTCATCCGCATGGCCTGGCATAGCGCGGGCACCTACCGCATTGGCGATGGCCGCGGCGGCGCGGGCTCTGGCCAGCAACGTTTCGCCCCGCTCAACAGCTGGCCGGACAACGTCAGCCTGGACAAGGCCCGGCGCCTGCTGTGGCCGATCAAGCAGAAGTACGGCAACAAGATTTCCTGGGCCGACCTGATCGTACTCACCGGTAATGTTGCCCTCGAATCCATGGGCTTCAAGACCTTCGGCTTCTCCGGCGGGCGCGCCGATGTGTGGGAGCCGGACGAAGACGTTTACTGGGGGTCGGAAAAGGTCTGGCTGGGCGGCGATACCCGTTACGGCAAGGATCAGGTCAAGGCGCAACCGCCGGGGCAGGGTGACCTGGTGGCCGAGCCGGCCAAACATGGTGAAGAGCAGAATCGCGACCTGTCGGCCGAGCGTAACCTGGAAAACCCGCTGGCCGCCGTGCAGATGGGCCTGATCTACGTGAACCCGGAAGGCCCGGAAGGCAGCCCCGACCCGGTGGCCTCGGGCAAGGACATCCGTGAAACCTTTGGCCGCATGGCCATGAACGATGAAGAAACCGTGGCGTTGATCGCCGGTGGTCACGCGTTCGGCAAGACCCATGGTGCCGGCCCCGCCGACAACGTCGGCCCCGAGCCGGAAGCGGCAGGCCTTGAGATGCAGGGCCTGGGCTGGGCCAACACGTTTGGCTCCGGCAAAGGCGGGGATACCATCACCAGCGGCCTGGAAGTGACCTGGACCTCCACCCCGACCCAGTGGAGCAACGAGTACCTGAACAACCTGTTCAACTTTGAGTGGGAGCTGACCAAAAGCCCGGCCGGCGCGCACCAGTGGCGGCCAAAAGAGGGCAAAGGCGCAGGAACGGTGCCAGATGCACACGATCCCGGTAAAAAGCATGCACCGTCGATGTTGACCTCCGACCTGGCATTGCGCTTCGACCCCATCTACGAGCCGATCGCCCGCCGTTTCAAAGACAACCCTGAGCAGTTGGCGGATGCTTTCGCCCGTGCATGGTACAAGCTGATTCACCGCGACATGGGCCCGCTGGCGCGCTATCTGGGCCCGGAAATGCCCAATGAAGAGCTGCTGTGGCAAGACCCGTTACCCAAAGCCGAGCCATCCACGATCAGCGAGCAAGACATCGAGGCCCTCAAATCCAAGGTTCTGGCCTCGGGCTTGAGCGTGGGCGAACTGGTCTCCACCGCCTGGGCATCCGCGTCGACCTTCCGCGGCTCCGACAAGCGCGGTGGTGCCAACGGCGCCCGTTTGCGCTTGGCACCACAGAAGGACTGGGCTGCAAACCAGGGCGTGGACAAGGTGCTGGCGGCATTGGAGAAGATCCAGGGCGAGTTCAACAACAGCGGCAAGAAGGTTTCCCTGGCTGACCTGATCGTGCTGGCCGGTACCGCTGCAGTTGAAAAGGCTGCCAAGGATGCCGGTTACAGCGCCAGCGTAGGGTTCCGCCCGGGCCGAGTCGATGCGTCCCAGGAGCAGACCGACGTTGAGTCGTTCGCCGTGCTGGAGCCGCTGGCCGATGGCTTCCGCAACTTCACCAAGGCCCGCTACAGCGTCAAGGCCGAGAAACTGTTGCTGGACAAGGCGCAGTTGCTGACCCTGACCGCGCCGGAGCTGACTGTGCTGATCGGTGGCCTGCGGGTGCTCGGTGCCAACCATGGAGGCAGCAAACTTGGCGTGTTCACCGACAAGCCGGGAACGCTGAGCAACGACTTCTTCCGCAACTTGCTGGATATGAGCGTGGAGTGGAAACCGACTTCGGCGGACAACGAAACCTTCGAAGGCCGCGACCGCAAGACCGGGCAGGTGAAGTGGAGCGGTAGCCGGGTCGATCTGGTGTTTGGTTCGCATGCCCAGTTGCGGGCGCTGAGCGAGGTGTATGCCAGCAGTGATGGGGGTGACAAGTTTGTTCGCGACTTTGTGGCCGCCTGGCAGAAGGTCATGGAGCTGGACCGCTTTGATTTGAAATAGCGTTGCCTGGCAGGGGGGCTCAGCGCCCCCTTGGCCATGGGGCATCCCGCCAATTCCAGGTCGGATAGATACAAAAGTCTCCTCGTCGGTTCTGTTGCAATGCTTCTCAGGCGGCCGGCCTGAACAGCGTGCTCACAACGACAAGGAACCCCGACCATGCAAATGCCCAAGACCCTGAAAATCCGCAATGGCGACAAGGTGCAGCCAACCTTCTCCGCTCAGGAATACGCTGCTCGCCACGCCCGGCTGCGGGCCTATATGGCCGAGAAGGACATCGAGGCGGCAATTTTCACCTCGTACCACAACGTCAACTATTACAGCGATTTCCTCTACTGCTCATTCGGCCGCCCCTATGCGCTGGTGATCACCCAGGACAAGGTGGTCTCGATCAGTGCCAACATCGACGGCGGGCAACCCTGGCGGCGCACGGTCGGCACTGACAACATCGTCTATACCGACTGGCAGCGCGACAACTATTTTGTCGCCATCCAGCAGGCGTTGCCGCTGGCCTCGCGCATCGGCGTGGAGTACGACCACCTGAACCTGCAGAACCACGGCAAATTCGCCGCCTGCTACCCCAAGGCCGAGCTGGTGGACATCGCTGCGCCGTGCATGCGTATGCGCATGATCAAGTCGGCCGAGGAGCAGGCGCTTATCCGACACGGTGCGCAGGTGGCCGACATCGGCGGGGCGGCTGTGGTCGAGGCCCTGCGTGAGCAGGTGCCCGAGTACGAGGTGGCACTGCATGCTACCCAGGCGATGGTGCGCGAAATTGCCAAACGCTTCCCGGACGCCGAGCTGATGGACACCTGGACCTGGTTCCAGTCCGGGCTCAACACCGATGGCGCACACAACCCGGTCACCAGCCGCCGCGTGGGCAAGGGCGAGATTCTCAGCCTCAACTGTTTCCCCATGATCGCAGGCTATTACACCGCGTTGGAGCGCACCCTGTTCCTTGACCATTGCCCGGACGAGTACCTGCGCCTGTGGCAGGCCAACGTCGAAGTGCACGAAGCCGGGCTGCAACTGGTGCGCCCGGGCATGCGCTGCAGCGATATCGCCCGCGAACTGAACGAGATCTTCATGCGCCACGACCTGCTGCAGTACCGCACCTTCGGGTATGGCCATTCGTTCGGCACGCTCAGCCATTACTACGGCCGCGAGGCGGGGCTGGAGCTGCGCGAGGACATCGATACCGTGCTGGAGCCGGGCATGGTGGTGTCGATCGAGCCGATGATCATGCTGCCTGAAGGGCGACCGGGGGCGGGCGGTTATCGCGAGCATGACATCCTGATCGTCAACGACAATGGCGCCGAGAACATCACCCGGTTCCCGTATGGGCCGGAGCACAACATCATTCGTAAATAAGCATCGGCGTCGGCTGCTTCGCGGGTGAACCCGCTCCTACGAAGATTTCACCGTTGCCGTAGGCGCGGGTTCACCCGCGAAAAGGCCAGCCCGGACAACAACAAGATCCCCGTATGACCACCAGACCCTGCCTCCAATTAAAAGAACCAGAGGGTACCCGTCATGTCCAGCACCACCCTAGACCCATCCGCCATCGCCGGCCCCGCGCACAACGCCGAACGCCAGGCGCTGCGCAAGGCCGCCCGGGCCAGCTTCATGGGCAACTTTGTCGAGTGGTTCGACTACGCCGCCTATGGCTATCTGGCCACCATCATCGCGGCCACTTTCTTCCCGCAAACTGACAAGACCACCGGCCTGCTGGCCACCTTCGCGGTATTCGCGCTGTCGTTCCTGGTGCGCCCGCTGGGTGGCATTGTCTGGGGCCATTTCGGCGACCGACACGGTCGGCGCAACGCGCTGTCGTGGTCGATCCTGATCATGTCGATATCCACCTTCTGCATCGGCTTGTTGCCAGGCTATGCGCAGATCGGGCTGTGGGCACCGGCCTTGTTGTTGCTGATCCGCCTGGTACAGGGGTTCTCCGCCTCGGGTGAGTATGCCGGCGCCGCTGCGTTCCTGGCCGAGTACGCGCCGCCTGGGCGGCGTGGCTTGTACACCAGCATTGTGCCGGCCAGCACGGCGGCGGGGTTGTTGTTCGGTGCGGCGTTCGTCGCGGTGCTGCATGAGCTGCTCAGCAGTGAAGCCCTGCATGAATGGGGCTGGCGCCTGCCGTTCCTGCTGGCGGCGCCGTTCGGCCTGGTAGGGCGCTATATCCGCATGAGCCTGCAGGACACGCCCAAGTTCCTGGAAATGGAGCAGCGCCTGGAAACCAAGGCCGGCATGGCCACGACGCCGCTGCGTGAACTGCTGGGCCAGCACCGGCGCAGTCTGGCGATCGGCATGGGGGTCACCTGCCTGAATGCGGTTGCGTTCTACCTGTTGCTCAGTTACATGCCGACCTACCTGTCCAGTGAAATGGGCATGAGCGAGCGGGACTCGTTCATCGCCTCGACGGTGTCGCTGGCCACCTATATCGGCTTGATCTTCCTGATGGGGCGGCTGTCCGACCAGTTTGGTCGCAAGACCATGCTGGTGGTGGCCTCCCTGTTGTTCCTGGGGTTGACCGTGCCGTTGTTTCGCCTGCTGGACGGTCAGCCGCTGCTGGTGGTTCTGGCCATCCAGATCCTTTTCGGTGCGATGCTGGCGATGAACGACGGGACCTTGCCGTGCCTGCTGGCCGAAATCTTTCCGACCCGGGTGCGCTTCAGCGGGTTTGCCCTGAGCTTCAATGTGGCCAATGCGCTGTTTGGCGGAACTGCGCCGTTCATTGCCACCTGGCTGATTCAGGTGACGGGCAGCAAGCTGGCCCCGGCAGGATACCTGCTGGCGGCAGCACTGGTGGCGCTGGTGGCCATGCTGATGTGTCGGGAGACGGCGCACGCGGCCCTTGAAGATTAGTTGACCTGCACTGGCCTCTTCGCGGGCAAGCCCGCGCCTACAACGGCCTGTGCCGGACCACCGATGTGCGTCTATTGTAGGAGCGGGCTTGCCCGCGAAGAGGCCAGTCAAGCCAATACATGACCCCATTCAATGAAGAGAGGCCTGCCGCCGCTCCCCTAAAGGCGACAGCCCGAAAAACCGGCTGTAACTCTTGGAAAAGTGCGCAGGCGAGCTGAAGCCACAGGCCAGCGCTACCTCACGCACTTGCACGTCGCTGCGCAGCAGTAACTCCCGCGCCCGCGACAACCGCAGCTCCAGGTAATACTGGCTGGGCGTGCGCTGCAGGTACTTGTGGAACAGCCGCTCCAATTGGCGCACAGTCACTTGGTTGAGGCTGGCCAGTTCCTCCAGCCCCAGCGGTTCCTCCAGATTGGCCTCCATGATCGCCACCACCTGGCTCAGTTTGGGCTGGGCGCTGCCGAGCAGGGTGCGCAGCGGCACACGCTGGCGCTCACGCTCACCGCGTACGCGGTCGCACAGCAACAGCTCGGCGGCCTTGGCCGCGATGTCCTGGCCGCCCGTGTCCCTGGCCACCAGTTGCAACATCATGTCCATGGCTGCCACGCCGCCTGAGCAGGTGTAACGGTCGCGGTCCAGTTCGAATAGCTGGCTGGAGATCACGATACCGGGGAAGTGCGCCTGCAACGTCGGCAGGTCTTCCCAGTGGATGGTGCAGCGGTAACCCTTGAGCAATTCGGCCTTGGCCAGCAGGTAGCTACCGGTGCAGATACCGCCTAGCGGCAAGCGCTGGCGGGCCAGTTGGCGCAACCAGTCGATCAATGGGCGGTTGCTGCGGCTTCGGTCGATCGGGTTGGCGCCGACCACCAGCAAGGTATCCAGCGTGGGGGCGTTGGTGATGGTGTAGTCGGGCAGTACGCGCATGCCGTTGCTGGCCACCACCGGCGCGTCATCTGCGGCGATCAGCACACTGCGATACAGCGGCTTGCGCGCGGCCAGGTTGGCCATGCGCAGGGTCTCCACCGCCGACGCAAGGCCGATGGTGGTGAAATTGGGCAAAATCAGGAAGCCAAAGGTCTTTGCCGAACAATTCTTTACACTAGACGGCGATAGGTTTGCAGAAGCAGGGTGGACCATTGCGCTGTTCCTGTGCAAGCTGAGGCCTGGTTGGGCAGGGGCAGTGAGAAAGCAGAGCCTCGCGTGGTTCTTGTTGTTATGGGTCGTTGCCGGGTCGATCATACACCCCGGATGCAGCGGCCAGGAATGGCCCCGCCGGCTGGCAGGGCCGACAGTGATTGCACAGAGAAGGTGAGAGTCAGTGAACCCCGAATCCCTGCTGGCGAGCTTGCCAGGCTACGCCATGGCCCCCGACGCGATCCAGGTGCTGCCCGATGCCAAGGCGTACCGCGCCTGCCTGTTCGAGCGCATCCGTACGGCGACGCGGCGCATTGTTATCGTTGCGCTGTACCTGCAGGAGGACGAGGCTGGCCAGGAAGTCCTGGATGCCTTGTACCAGGCCAAGGCCGCGCGGCCTGGCCTGGAGATCACCATCGTGGTCGACTGGTTCCGCGCCAGGCGCGGGCTGCTGGGGGCCGGGCGTCAGCCGGGCAATGCTGCCTGGTACCAGGCCCAGCGCCAATTGCGCGGGCTGGATATCGTCATCCATGGTGTGCCAGTGCAGACTCGCGAACTGTTCGGGGTGTTGCACCTCAAAGGCAGCATCATCGACGACTGCGTGCTCTACACCGGCGCCAGTCTGAACAACGTCTACCTGCATCGTTTCGACCGCTATCGGCTGGATCGCTACCACCTGTTCCAGTCACCGGCACTGGCTGATGCCATGGTCGGCCTTGTGCAGCGTCTGCTGCACCACACCGCCACACCGCGCCTCGACCTGCCGGCGCCACCTTCCACCCGCAGCTTGCGCGGCGACATTCGGCGTTTGCGCGCACGGTTGCGGCGCATGGCCTACGAGGTACCGGCCGGCGTGACAGGGCAGGGCTTGCAGGTGATCCCGCTGCTAGGTGTGGGCCGTGGCAATCCACTGAACCGAGCGCTGTGCGCCTTGCTGGCAGTGGCGCGCACGCAGATCATCATCAGTACGCCGTATTTCAACCCGCCGCAGGTCGTGATGCGCGAACTTGACCATGCCCTTGCGCGGGGGGTTGGGGTGGAACTGATTGTCGGCGACCGCACCGCCAACGACTTCTACATCGCCCCTGGCGAACCGTTCAGTGCCAGTGGTGCATTGCCCTATCTGTATGAGGACAACCTGCGCGCCTTCGCCCGCCGCCGCCACGCCGCGATTGCCAGTGGTCAGCTGCAAGTACGCATCTGGAACGATCCCGGGCATACCTTCCATGCCAAGGGCGTGTGGATCGACCAGCGTTATTCGCTGCTGACCGGCAACAACCTGAACCCGCGCGGGTTCAACCTGGACCTGGAGAACGGCCTGCTGATCGACGACCCGCAGGGTCAATGGCTGGTGCCACGGGAAGCGGAGTTGAGCGAACTGCGGCGGCTTGCGCCGAGAATCGCCTCGGCAGAGGCGCTGGGGGCGAAGGCCGAACATCCCAAGCAAGTGCGCAAGTTTCTCCGTCGGTTGCGCTATAGCCGGTTGGAACCGTTGATCAAACGGGTGCTCTGACATCGCCTGTAATGGTCCTGTCGCCGGCAAGCCAGCGACTGGGCAGAGTGGTGCACTCTGCATATTGATGGCATTATGATATTGCCGCCGGCTGCCCTCTGTCAGGGGCTGGATTACAATGTGCAGCAACCGTGCAAGGCCCTTCTGAAACGTGATCACGATCGCATACAGTCGGGCCTTTTCCCGTTAACCAGACAGGCCAATGTGTCTATGGCGTTAGATCCACCCACGATGCTGACTATTTCAGTCGCGTTGGCCGCTGCGGCCGCCTTGTACCTGGCGATTGAATGGCGCAGTGTGCGCGAACCCTCGTTGCTTTACTGGAGTGCGGGTTTCGCCACTATTACGGTTGGTTGCATCCTGGCATTGTTGCGCGGGATCGGCTTGCTGTTCATCGGTATCTGGTTCGCCAATGGCTTGCTGGTGGTGGCCCACGTATTTTTCCTGATCGGCGTGCTGCGCTTCACCCAGGAGCGCTTGTCACGTGCCTGGCTGATGATGGTGGTGGTCTGGTTCGCCTTGCTGCTGCTCCCCGTGGGCCCGCAGTGGTCGAAGGTGATGCTGATGGTCAACTCGTTGTTGGTGGCCTCGCTGACGCTCAAGGCCAGCTTCCTGCTGCGGCCACATGGCAAATCGCTGAGTGTCGGGGCCGTGCAGCTGCGCTATGTGTTGCTGATCCATGGGCTGTTCTATGTGGCCAAGGCGGCCATCGCGATCACGCCAGGCACGCTAATTGACCTGGCGACCTTTGGCGGGCTGATCATTCAGGTTTCGCTGGTGGAAGGTGCGATGGCGATCATGTTGATTGCGTTGTCGATGACCGGCACCGTACGTTACCGGCGTGAAGAGCGGATTGCCCGGCTGGCAGCCCGTGACCCGCTGACTGCGCTGTACAACCGGCGTGCACTGGAGGTGCGGGCGGGGCAATTCTTCAAGGACGTGAGCCCGGCGCAACCTGGGGCATTGCTACTGATCGACATCGACAACTTCAAGCTGGTCAATGACCTGCACGGGCATATCGCCGGCGACCGCTTGCTGATTGCCTTGAGCGAGATGATTCGTACGGCGCTGCCCGAGCGCTCGCTGGCGGCGCGATTGGGCGGGGATGAATTCGTCATCCTGCTCAGTGGCGCGAGCAGTGAACGGGTCATGGAACTGGGTAGTGGGCTGCGTGAGCAGTTCCAGCAGTACGCCGTCAAGACCGTGCCGACGCCCCAGGCGGTTACCCTGAGCATTGGTGCCAACGTGTTCGATCAGCCGCCGGCGAGCCTGGCGGCGTTGATCGAGCAGGGGGACGTGGCGTTGTACCAGTCCAAACGTGGGGGGCGCGACAGCATTCGGTTTTTCGAGCGGGCGATGGTTGAACTCCGGCAGTGAGCGAGTCAGCCAGGTGGGTGCGCTTTCATGTAACCCATGTGGGTGATCCGTACAGACACCCCGTCACCCGGCCCCGCGTTTGACGGGCATCCATGCCCGTCATCAGCGAAACAGCGTGGTCAGGTTGCCACCTGATAGCACGGCACGTACTCCGCGCCGCCGGGCAGCTTCATCCGGTGCTGGTCGACGAATGCCTGCAGCAGCCGGCCCAGCGGGTCCAGTACGGCGCTGTCACCGTGGATCTGATACGGCCCATGTTCCTCGATCAGGCGGATGCCTTTGTCCTTGACGTTGCCTGCGACAATCCCGGAAAACGCACGGCGCAGGTTGGCCGCCAGTTCGTGGGGCGGCAGCTCGCGACGCAAGTCCAGGTCGGCCATGGCCTGGTGGGTCGGGTCGAACGGTCGCTGGAAGCTCTCCTCGATCTTCAGCAGCCAGTTGAAGTGGAAGGCATCGTTGCGCTCGCGGCGGAACTGCTTGACCGCTTTGAGGCCTTCGACCATGTGCCGGGCGACTTCCGCCGGGTCATCAATGATGATTTGGTACAGGCGATGGGCCGCTTCACCCAGCGTGGCGCCGACGAAAGCGTGCAACTGTTGCAGATATGGCTCGGCGCTGCGCGGGCCGGTGAGCACCACCGGGAACGGCAAGTCGTGGTTGTCCGGGTGCATGAGGATGCCCAGCAGGTACAGGAACTCCTCTGCCGTGCCGGCACCGCCCGGGAAAATGATGATGCCGTGGCCGACACGCACGAAGGCCTCCAGGCGCTTCTCGATGTCTGGCAGGATCACCAGCTCGTTGACGATCGGGTTGGGCGCCTCGGCGGCGATGATGCCGGGCTCGGTCAGGCCCAGGTAGCGGCTGCCATGCATGCGTTGCTTGGCGTGGGCGATGGTGGCGCCTTTCATCGGGCCTTTCATCACCCCCGGGCCGCAGCCGGTGCAGACATCCAGCTTGCGCAGGCCCAGTTCGTGGCCGACCTTCTTGGTGTACTGGTATTCCTCGGTGCTGATCGAGTGGCCGCCCCAACACACCACCATCTTCGGCTCCACGCCCGGGCGCAAGGTACGCGCGTTGCGCAGCAGGTGGAAAACGTAATCGGTGATGCCCTGGGAGCTTTCCAGGTCGATGCGCTGGCTGGCCAGCTCGCTTTCGGTGTAGACGATGTCGCGCAAGGCGCTGAACAGCATTTCACGGGTGCTGGCGATCATTTCGCCATCGACGAAGGCGTCGGCCGGGGCGTTCAGCAGCTCCAGGCGTACGCCGCGGTCCTGTTGGTGGATACGCACCTCGAAGTCTTTGTAGGCCTCAAGGATGGTCTTGGCATTGTCGACATGGGCGCCAGTGTTGAGGATTGCCAGGGCGCACTGGCGGAACAGTGTGTAAAGACTACCGGTACCGACTTCACTCAGTTGCTGCACTTCACGTTGTGACAGCGTCTCCAGGCTGCCTTTGGGGCTGACGGATGCATTGATGACATGGCGTTGAGGCATCTAAGTCTTTCCTGTGCGGGTAAAACATCCTTCTTTGACACCACCATACCGAGAAATGTGGACGGCAACGAGGGGGGCTGTGAAAAACCTTGAGACCGAGCGGCCTGCTTCGCGGGTAAACCCGCTCCTGTACAGGTACAGGGCTTGATGGCGGTGCGGTGTGTAGGAGCGGGTTTACCCGCGAAGCAGCCGAATCGGTCTCCAATCAGCCCAGCAGCTTCTGCACCCCCAGGGTAATCGCCAACCCCCCGCCAACCAGCCACAGGTTCAGAATCGCCCCGGTAGCCAGCGCCCGTGGCCCGGCCTGGCGAATCTGGCTGAAGCGGGTCTCCATGCCCAACGCAGTCATGGCCATGGTCAAGGCAAAGGTGTCCAGGCTGTTCACTGCCTGGGTCACGCTGCCAGGCAGCACGTGCAGCGAATTCACCAGTACCAGTGCCAGGAAGCCGAAAGCGAACCAGGGCATGGTAATCCGCCCGTTGCCTTGTGCCTGCCCAGCCTGGCGCGAACGGCTGATCCACAGGCCCACCACCAGCAGCACCGGCACCAGCAGCATGACCCGGGTCATCTTGACGATGGTGGCGACATGCGTGGCCTCGGGGCTGACATTACTGGCCGCGCCTACCACCTGCGCCACTTCGTGGACAGTGCCGCCCAGCAACAGCCCGGCGCCCATGGTATCCAGATGCAGCCAGCCGGCATTGATCGCCAGTGGGTAAAGGAACATCGACAAGGTACCGAACAGCACCACGCTTCCGACGGCCATGGCGCTTTTATGGGGGGCGCTGCGCAGCGCCGATTCGAATGCCAGCACGGCAGCGGCGCCGCAGATGGCGCTGCCGGCGGCGGTCAGCAAGGCGGTATCGCGGTCGAGCTTGAACACTTTCATGCCACACCACAGGCCGATCAGCAGGGTACTGGTGACCACCAGCACCGAGACGATAAGCCCCGACCAGCCGACTTCGGCAATTTCCTGCAGGCTTACCCGCAGGCCAAAAAATGCCACGGCAATGCGTAACAGGCCGCGAGCGGAAAAATTGATGCCCGCTGCCCAGCTTGCCGGTACGCCGTCCCGCAGCGCGTTGCCATACAAGGCACCTGCCACGATACCCACGATCAGCGGGCTGATGCCCAGGTTGGCGATAGCGGGCATGGCCGCCAGTTGAGTGACTGCGACCGCGAACAGCGCGACGAAAAGGATGCCATTGAGTCGCCCTCGGGTGGAGAGGGTAGGGGCAAAGGCAGGGTTGGACGGAACCGTGGCCATGTGAGTCCTCCGGAAAAGGTGTTTCGACAAGGCCTACGTTAATCTGGTTATAAACTTATAAAAAATCGTAATTTAGGATGGCAAATATCCGCAAAGCTGATATTTTTTAGAAATGACCCCAGAACAGCTGATAACGTTCGCCACGGTTGCCGAACACGGCAACATCAGCCATGCGGCACAAGCTCTGCACCTGTCGCAGCCGGCGGTGTCCGGCCAGCTCAAGCTTTTGCAAGAGGCGTTTGGCGAACCCCTTTACCAACGTGCCGGCCGCGGCGTGCGGCTGACAGCGGCCGGTGAGCAGTTGCTGGCGCATGCCGAGCGCCTGCGCGAAACCTTCCGCCAGGCACAGGCACTGCGCGAGGCCATGCGCGGGCTGGAGCGCGGCACCTTGCGTATCGGCGCCAGTACCACCCCCGCCAGTTACCTGCTGCCTTACCTGATCGCCGATTTTCACGGGCGTTATCCGGATGTGCTGGTCAGCACCTCGCATGGCAACACGGCGGAGATCGTTGCCGACCTGGACAGTGTTGATATCGCCCTGATCGAAGGGCCGCCCGGGCAGGAGTTGCCGTTGGGTACGCAAGTGACGCCGTGGCGCGAGGACGAGATCGTGGCGATCGTGCCCCGTGGGCATCCCCTGGCAGGCAGTGACCAGCAGACACTGGCGGCGCTTGGCGCCTACCCCTTGGTACTGCGGGAGAGCGGCTCGGGTGTGCGGCAGATCGTCGAGCGGGCGTTTGCCCGTGATGGTGTGGCGATGCGTGTGGCGCTGGAGATCGCTGGCGTTGAAGGGGTAAAAGAGGCGGTCCGGGCCGGGATGGGGGTTGGCTTTGTGTCGGCGATGTCCATTCGTCATGAAGACGGGGCGCTGCACCGGCTGCAGTTAGGGCCGAGGTTGGTGCGGCGGTTTTCCATATTGATGCCGCATGCGGCCACGCCGTCGCGGGCGGCGGCTCGGTTTCTTGAGTTGTGTGTGGGTATGCAAGAGGTGGGGTGACTGTGCCGGCCTATTCCCAGGGACACCCTCCAAGGGCGGATCGGGCCCCGTAGGCGCGGGTTCACCCGCGAATAGCCAGCACAGGCGCCCTCAAACCAGCCTGAACACATGCTTCATATAAGCCACAAAATTCTCATCCCGGCACTGGGTCTTGCCCGGGCTGTCGGAAATTTTCGCCACCGGCGCCCCATTGCAGTCGGTCATCTTGATCACGATGTTCATCGGCTCCACCCCCGGGATATCGCAGGTCAGCCGGGTACCGATACCAAAGCTCACATTGACTCGCTCATGCAACGCGCGATAAAGCCCCAGCGCCTTGGCAAAGTCCAGCCCATCGGAAAAAATCAGTGTCTTGCTTTTCGGGTCGATCCCAAGCCGCTGGTAGTGGGCAATAGCTTTTTCCGCCCAGGCCAGCGGGTCGCCCGAATCATGCCGCAGGCCATCGAACAGCTTGGCGAAGTACAAGTCGAAATCAGCCAGGAAGGCGTCCATGGTGATGCAGTCTGTCAGGGCGATACCCAGCAACCCCCGATACTCCCGCACCCAGCATTCCAGCGCGGCGGCCTGGCTGTCGACCAGGCGTGGGCCGAGCTGCTGGTGCGCCATGAACCATTCGTGGGCCATGGTCCCAAGCGGTTTGAGCTCGAATTCGCGGGCCAGGTGCACATTGCTGGTACCGACGAAGCGGCCGGGAAAATCATGCTTGAGGATGTGCACCACCTCTTCCTGCACACGGTAGGAGAAGCGCCGCCGGGTACCGAAGTCTGCCAGTTGGAAGCCGGCCAGCTCATCGGCACTGGCCTCGGCCTTCAGCCAGTCGAGTTTCTGATAAAGGCGCTCGCCGACCTGTTCGATCACCACCTCGCGATATCGGTAGCGGTTGCGCACCTCGCTGATGATCGCCAGCAGCGGGATTTCATAAAGGATCACGTGCAGCCACGGCCCACGCACCCGGATAGCCAGTTGCCCGGCGCCGTCCAGGCCAACCTGGACATAGCGCAGGTTGAAACGGAACAGGCTGAGAAAGCGGATGAAGTCGGGTTTCAGAAAGGGGATCTTCTCCAGATAGGCCAATTGATCGTGCGTGACCGTGACCTCGGCCAGTTGCTCTATCTGGTAGCGGATCTCTGCCAGGTAAGGAGACAGGTCCTCACCGTCGCGGCAACGGAACTCCCATTCCACTTCGGCATTGGGGTAGTTGTGCAGCACCGCCTGCATCATGGTGATCTTGTAGAAGTCGGTGTCCAGCAGGTTCTGGATGATGCGTGGTCCGAAAACACTCTCGCTCATGGGCGTACTTCCTTGATCAGGGCAAGCTGGTGGTCGAGCGCCGCTTCATCACCGCAAAGGATCACACCCTCGGCGGCCAAGGCGCCACACGCCTCGATTGCACCTGCCTGGGTGAGTGCGCGGCAGGCCGGCAGGTACAGCAGCACCTGGAAGCCCGCCTGGCGCAGCTGGCGGGCGGTGGTCTTGACGCAGTAGTCCAGGGCCAGGCCACCGACGATCACCGCGCCTACCTGCTGCATCTTGAGGTACTCGATCACACCGGTAGACCGGCGCTCGGCCAGGTCGTGGTAGCAGGCGCCGTAGGGGTGCAGGTCGGGTTCGACACCCTTCCACACGAAATAGTCGTAATCGATCGGGGCGGGCAGGCCGGGTAGCAGCTCGAAGCCCGGGGTGCCTGGGACGCAGTGGCTGACCCAGGTGAGGTCGGCGTTGGCCAGTTGCAAGGGCTGCAGCATATGTGCGGGGTCGGCGACCACCCAGGCAGCGTTGGCCGGGTGGGCGTCCTTGCTGCCCAAGCGCAGGTCGGCACGCAGGGCCATGGCGTTCAGGTCAGGGGCAATTTCATCGCCTTCGGGCACGGGCAGCTCCTGCACCGCGTTGCGGGTGAAACCGTTCTGCGCGTCGACATCGAAACTGGCGATCTTCATGGCGGGTCTCCTTGCTGGAATGTTTATATAATTCACCTGGTGAAATATCTGTGTCAAGTCACTTTTATTTCTGATTTTATGGTTGCTTTACTTAGTTGCTCTGGTGGATTATTGCGTGACTGAAGAAGGAGTTTCCGGTGAGTACAGTCGAAGTTCTGGCCAGTGTCGATATCGTCGCCCTGCGCCTGGCGCCGAATGCGCAGCATCTGCAAGTGTTGTTGCACCGCCGTGAACGTGAGCCTCACGCCGGCCAGTGGGCTTTGCCCGGGGTGATCGTCAATGGCCGCACCCCCGATATCAGCCTGGAAGCGGCTGCCGAGCGAGCGCTACATGAGAAAACCCAGGTTGCGCCTTGCTACATGGAACAGGTGGGCACCGAGGGCAACGCTTTTCGCGATCCGCGGGGTTGGTCGCTCAGTACTTATTACCTGGCCTTGCTAGACCCCGGGCAGGTGGTCGAAGGCGAGCAATTGGCATTTTTTGACTTGGAACGCGTGTTGGCGCGCAAGGTGCTGTTGCCGTTCGATCACAACCTGCTGGTAGAGCGTGCTCGCGAGCGGCTGGCGGCGAAAACCGTGTATAGCAGCCTGCCGCTGTACCTGCTGGCGGAGAAATTCACCGTGCTCGATGCGTTGGGGGCGGTGCAGGCGTGCCTGGGGCAGGCAGTGAACGGCACCTCGCTGCGCAAACGCCTGGAGCGCTTGCGCGAGCTGGGGTGGGTGAGTGACACCGGGGAGAAAAACCAGCCCAAACTGGGCCGGCCGCAGCAGTTGTATCAGTACACGCCGCAGGGCGAACGGGCATTCATGTTTGATCGCAGTCTGTTGCCGGAGGGGAGCTGATAGCGCCAGCACGATTGCTGATTCAAGCAGTGACCTGATAAAAATGCCAGTTTTGGGACCGCGAGTATTTATCTAGGGTGGAGGTATCTGATACGTGGAGTGGTTCTACGATGGGTTGTCGCCTGCAGCGTCGTCCTAACCGCGACCTGGCCTATACGGCCTACGGTTTCGCCAGCATCTCACAACATGCATCCATTGTCGGATTCGCCGGACAGTGGCTTGAGGCTGTGAGTGGTTTGTATCCGTTAGGAAATGGTCGGCGTATGTACAGTCCATCAATTAGCCGCTTTATCAGTCCTGATGGTTTAAGCCCGTTTGGTCGCGGAGGGATTAATGCGTACGCGTATTGCTCTGGCGATCCCGTGAATTATGCTGATCCGTCTGGGCAGAATCGGTACGGCCCTTTGGCGCAAGCACGTAAAAATCGACACGACATGGATGGCCTCGCTTTGAGCGCCGCAAAATTATCGAAGCGCATACGCCCTCAGCTTGAGCACTTCAGGCAGGCAGCCAGGAAAATGCACGAAGGAAACGCCTCAAGCGTGGTGGTTGCGCATTTGTATAAGCGTTATGACCCGCACTATTCGTACAATCGATGGGATCTAAAATACTCGTTTGCTAATGATGGCTTTACTGCGGATTATGTGTTTGGGAATCCTATTTTTTCTTTGCCGGCGGGTAAGTACGCGGTAAGTGGGAATGTCTATATATTGGGTGCTCAGAATTATCAGCCTGCGTGGGGAGGCAAGGGTTATCGATCTTATGAAGTAGGTATTGCAGATATAGCGCACATTGATCTACCCGCTGTTCAGCACGATAGAGCGCAACTTGCACAGTCAGCGTGGCCTGAAGTTACTGAAGCAATGTGGAATGTGCGTTTCCAAAGGGAGATTGACCGGTTTGATAAGATGCTCAAAGGCGCTTCACCAGCAACTCCCCCTTCTCCACCCCCTAGGCGACGTTAACTCTAAACGTGAGCCTTCTCGTATTCGAGCTGCAAAGATCTCGGCCAGGCGTTCGGACTCCTGCCCAGCCGTTTCATCTTTGCTGCGAAAGGCCAGTATCGATTAAGCCACCGCTGCCTGCTTGGCATTGGTCTGCCGACGACGGTAGGCACTGTCTCGGCTCGCCAGCCACCAGTACAGCGGCGAGGTGATCGCCAACCCTACCAGCCACGACAGGTCAGCCCCGTTGATGTGCTCGGAAATCGGCCCGACGTACAGCGGGGTGTTCATGAACGGTATCTGCACCACGATACCCACAGCGTAGGCGATCAGGGCCTGCGGGTTGTAACGCCCGTAGATACCACCATCGACCTGGAAGATCGACTGGATGTCGTAATCACCTTTGTGAATGGCGTAGAAATCGATCAGGTTGATCGCCGTCCACGGCACCAGCACCACCAGCAGTACCAGCACCATGTCAACGAAGTGGCCGATGAAGTCTGCCGAAGCGAACACCGCCACCACGCAGCAGGCCGACAGCACGATCAGCGACAGCACGGCACGGCTTTTGGCGGTGGGGATCCAGCGGTAGGCGAACGTTTGCACCAAGGTGATGATCGACAGCACCGCGCCATACAGGTTGAGTGCGTTATGGCTGATCACACTGAGCAGGAACAGCACCAGCATGATCGGGCCGAGGGTGCCGGTGGCCAGCTTGACCGCGTCCATGGTGTCCATGCCGGCCGGGATTGCCAGCACTGCCACGGCGCCGAAGATGAACGACAGGCTTGAACCCAGGGCCGAGCCCAGGTAGGTGGTCCAGAAGGTCGAGCTGACTTTTACATCTGCCGGCAGGTAGCGCGAGTAGTCCGACACATAGGGTGCAAAGGCGATCTGCCAAAGCGCCGCCAGCGATACGGTGGCCAGCCAGCCGGCCAGGTTGAAGCCGCCGCGGGTGAGGAAGTCGTCGCTTTGCACATGGGTAAAGATATAGCCGAAACCGACCACGATACCGATGCCCAGCACCCAGGTGCCGATGCGGTTGAGTACGTGGATGAAGCGGTAGCCGATGATGCCGATGATGCCCGAACCCAGCGCACCGATGACGATGCCGACCGGGACGGGTACGCTGTCGACCACGCCATGCAGCGACTTGCCGGCAAGGACGATGTTGGAGGCGAAGAAGCCGATGTACATGACCCCGGCGATCACCACCACCAGCAGCGCACCCAGGGTGCCGAACTGGGCGCGGCTCTGGATCATTTGCGGGATGCCCATTTGCGGGCCCTGGGCTGAGTGAAGGGCCATCAGCACCCCGCCGACCAGGTGGCCGACGAGGATCGCGACGATGCCCCATACCAGGTTCAGGTGGAACAGCTGCACACCCAGCGCGCCGGTGACAATGGGCAACGGCGCGATGTTGCCGCCGAACCAGAGTGTGAACAGATCCCTTACCTTTCCATGGCGGTCTTGCGGGGGCACGTAGCCGATCGTGTGTTTTTCTATCAGGGGTGCCGAATTGGCTGCACTGGTCATGACTGACTCCAAGGCAAGGTTGGGCATTGGGAACTGCCCGGGGGCGTGCCGGCGGTGGGCGACGCGTTCTTGTTGGAGCGATGATGAGGGGCGCGGGGGGAACGAGAAATTAGTAAATATGTACCCATAAGCGTTAAAAAAACTAAGGCTGACAAAAGCTTAAGCGGGTGACGGTAGCAAGGAGAGTGCCAGCTGGCTGAAGGCCTTGGGGTAGAGGGGCGGCGGGTTGGCAACCGGATCACGGTGGGCTGAGTTGGTGCGATGTGCGCGTTTTCAGGGCAGATAAAAGGTTGCCTGTGCCGGCCTCTTCGCGGGTTTACCCGCGAAAGGGCCGGCACAACGGCACAAGGGGAAACAGCTACATGGGTAGCAACCGATCCTGAATCACTTCCTTCATCACCAAGGTCGAGCTCAAGCGTTTCACATTGGGAATGCTGGTCAGTTGCTCGTCGTACAGCTTCTGAAACGCCGGCAGGTCCTTGGCCACCACATGCAGCAGGTAGTCCGGGTCACCGAACAACCGCTGCGCCTCGACAATCTGCGGGATCTCAGCCAACGCCGCTTCAAAGTCGGCCACTGGCTGACGGGTCACTTCGCGCAGGGTGACGAACACCAGCGCGGCAAAGTTCAGCCCCAGGGCGCTTGGTGCCAGGCGAGCGTGGTAGCCCAGAATCGCCCCGGACTCCTCCAGTGCCTTCAGGCGCCGATGGCAGGGGGACAGGCTGAGCCCCACGCGGTCTGCCAGCTCGGTCACCGACAGCCGACCGTCTTTTTGCAGCTCGGCAAGGATTTTTCGGTCAGTTCTGTCCATTGGCAAGAATCTTCCAGTAAATGAATGCTGGCGGGAAATATACGAAAGAAAATCCCCAAGCGGAATCCGTAATCTTTCCTCATCCCAAAGCAGTAGATAAGGAAGATTCAAGTGGCTATCAGTATGCTGACGGCGTTCTGGGCTGTGTCGATGCTGTTCGTGATTACCCCCGGTGCAGACTGGGCCTATGCGATCTCGGCCGGCATGCGCGGGCGCTGGGTGATGCCAGCGGTGGCGGGGATGTTGTCGGGGCACTTCCTGGCCACGCTGGTGGTGGCGGCCGGGGTCGGCAGTTTGCTGGCAGGTCACCCATTGGCGCTGACCTTGCTGACCCTGGCGGGGTGCAGCTACTTGCTGTGGCTGGGCGGCAATCTGTTGCTTAGCCCGGCATTGCCGGCGGCCGGGCAGGGCGGAGTGGGGGAGTCGGGCTCACGCTGGGCGTTGAAGGGGTTTTGCGTCAGCGGCCTGAACCCCAAGGTGTTCCTGCTGTTCCTGGCCCTGTTGCCGCAGTTCACCGACCCGCAGTCGAGCTGGCCCGTGCCGTTGCAGATCTTGTTGCTGGGGCTGGTCCACCTGTGCAGTTCGCTGGTGATCTACACGCTGGTCGGCTATGGCGCCAAAGCTGTGCTGAGCACTCGGCCGGGTGCGGCAAAGCTGGTCGGGCGGGTGTCGGGGATGGCGATGATTACAGTGGCCTTGGGCTTGATAGCCGGGCAAATGACCTGAATTCACCGGTTCAGAATGACTTCAGATAAACTCGCTGCAACCTCATGCACAACCAGGATGTGCCCCATGCCCGAAACCGGCCAACTGCTCACGTTCGCCTTGATTTGCCTTGGCATGGTCCTGACCCCAGGGCCGAACATGATCTACCTGATTTCCCGCTCGATCTGCCAGGGCCGCAAAGCCGGGTTGATTTCTCTTGGCGGGGTGGCTCTGGGCTTTGTCATCTACATGTTCTGCGCGGCGATGGGCATCACGGCGCTGGTGATGGCTGTACCCTTTGCCTACGATGCGCTGCGTATCGGTGGTGCGCTGTACCTGTTGTACCTGGCCTGGCAGGCGCTGCGGCCGGGTGGTCGTTCGCCGTTCCAGCTCCGTGAACTGCCGGCCGACAGCCCGCGGCGGTTGTTCTCCATGGGGTTCGCCACCAGCTTGCTCAACCCGAAGATTGCCGTCATGTACCTGTCGCTTATGCCGCAGTTCATCGAACCGGGCCACGGCAGCGTGCTGGTGCAGTCGCTGGTACTGGGTTCGACGCAGATCGCCATCAGCGTTACGGTCAACGCGCTGATTGTGATCATGGCCGGTTCCATCGCCGTGTTCCTGGCGGGTAGGCCGCTGTGGCAACAGGTTCAGCGTTGGCTGATGGGCACGGTGCTGGCGGGGCTGGCGGTGCGCATGCTGTCAGAAGGGCGCCGCTGATTGCCCATCGCGATGCAAGGTATCAGTGGCCGAGTACTTTTCCGAGCATCTGGCACACCTGTTCCGCCGAGTAGGGTTTGGCCAGGAAGGTGAACCCTTGGTGCCCGCCTTCGGCAATCGCCTCGCTGTAGCCCGAAGTGAGGATCACCGGCAATTGTGGGCGCTGGCGGCGAAGCTCGCGGGCCAGTGCCAAGCCACCCATGCCGGGCATGACCACATCGGAAAACACCGCATCAAAATCACCGGCCGGGCCATTCAACTGCGCCAGCGCTTCTTCTGCCGAACGCGCATAGCTGATTTGGTAGCCGTGGTCCTCGAGGAGCTGAGCTGTGAAGCTGCCCAGGTCGGGGTTGTCTTCTACCACCAGTATTCGTCGTCGCGCGCCCTGAAACGGCGGCTGGCTGCCTGCCGAGGCGACTTCGGGCGAGGCCGCAGGTGCAGCCTCCTGCGGTAGGTACAAGGTAAAGGTGGTGCCCTGGCCGGGGATGCTGTTCACCTGTACATCGCCCCCGGATTGTTTGGCGAAACCGAACACCTGCGACAACCCGAGCCCGGTACCTTCGCCTGGGGCCTTGGTGGTGAAGAACGGATCGAAGATGCGTTCAAGCAACTCGGCGGCAATACCGACGCCGTTGTCGCTCACCGATATCGCCGCGAACGGGCCTGGCAGTGAAGGCTGACCGCGCAAGGCCGGCAGGCACTGGTTGGCCTGCAGACGTAGCTGCAAGGCACCTTCGCCAGCCATGGCATCGCGGCCGTTGAGCATCAGGTTGATCACCGCGGTTTCCAACTGGCTGAGGTCGGCGCGGATGTGGCAGGGCGCTTGCGGTAACTGCAGCTCGACCCGGATGCGCGCGCCAGTGACGGTGTCGAGCATGTCGGCCATGGCTTCCAGCCGTGGCCCGGCTTCGAACACCTGTGGGCTGAGGGCTTGGCGGCGGGCGAAGGCCAGTAGCTGGCTGGTCAGTCTGGCACCACGGTCGACGGTGTCGGACATGGTCTTGAGGTAGCGTTCGCGGCGCTCCTCGGCCAGGTTGGGGCGCTGCAGGAAGTGCAGCGACGAGCGGATTATGGTCAGCAGGTTATTGAAGTCGTGGGCTACCCCGCCGGTCAGCTGGCCAATGGCTTCCAGCTTCTGGGCCTGGCGCAGCACGGCCTCGGTGTGCAGCAACTGAGTCGTACGTTCCTCTACGCGATGTTCCAAGGTCGTGTTAAGCGCTTCCAGGGCCGCCATCGCTTCGCGCACCTCTGCATGGGCCTGGGCCCGCTGTATGTGCGCCCAGCATCGCTCGGT
Source organism: Pseudomonas sp. JR33AA (assembly GCF_021378985.1). Taxonomy (NCBI): domain Bacteria; kingdom Pseudomonadati; phylum Pseudomonadota; class Gammaproteobacteria; order Pseudomonadales; family Pseudomonadaceae; genus Pseudomonas; species Pseudomonas sp. JR33AA. Next base: position 37,160 of record NZ_JAJSAW010000003.1, on the reverse strand, counting down.
CACTTCGCTGATCAGTGTTTGCTCGTAGTCGGTCCATGCCCGGGGTAGGCGGTCGTGAATAGCCATCAGCGCGGTCAGCCTGCCACCCTTGATCAGTGGGATGCAGATGGTGGCCGTAATGCCGATGGCCTGAAAAGTCGCCGCCTCGTCGGGGGCCAGTTCGCGGAGGTTGTCGTTGATCACCAGGGCCAGGCCACTGCGCAGGCGGCTGACTGCGAGGCGGCCGAAGTCATGCAGGTGATACTGGCCCACCAGACGCGGCGAGCCGGGTGCCACCGCATCGCCGCAGATGGTGAAACCGTCCTCGTCGGGGTCCATCACCGCATAGGCGCAGCTGGACAGGCCAAGATGCTCGACCAGCATGCGGGTGGTGATGGCCATGATCTGGTCCGGGTCGGTCGCCTCGGTCACCGCTCGCCCGAGGGTATCGAGAAAGTGCAGACGCTGGTTGGTAACCACGCTGGCGGTGGTTTCGGTGACCGTGTCGAGCATGCCCAGTATCTTGCCATCATGGCCGCGAATCGGGCTGTAGCAGAAGGTAAAATAGGCCCGCTCCAGGCCGCCGTTGCGGTCGATCATCAGCGGGAAGTCTTCGATGTACACCGCTTCACCGGCCAACGCACGGTCCGCCATGCTGCTGATTTCATCCCAGGCTTCGTGCCACACGTCGCGGAAGGGGATGCCTAAGGTCAGGGGCTTGCGACCGAGAATCGGGGTGAAGGCATCGTTGTACAGGGTGATCAAGTCCGGGCCCCAGAGCACGGCCTGCGGAAAGCGCGAGGCCAGGCACAGCGCCATTGTGGTTTTCAGGGCGTCGGGCCAATGTTCCAGCGGCCCCAGCGGGGTGGTGGCCCAGTCGTGGTGGCGGATGCGTTCGGCCATTAGCCCGCCGCCGTCTAGCCATCTAGCCATGTGCTTTGCCGGTCCTCGTTCTCAAGGCCCTTAGGGTGCACCGAGAATAGACCGTTGGCGAGGGTTTTGTGAGGGACTGTGCCACTGCACGAGCCTAGCGCATGAAGTGCACCTTGCCGGTGTCATCATTGCCCATATAAATGCCATACACCCCGGCCTGCCGCTCGAGGATGTAGCGCTCAAGGATTTGCCGGATGGCCGGGTAGTAGATCTCATCCCAGGGAATTTCATCCGGTTCGAAGAACTTGTACGCCAGCGTCTCAGGCCCGTACTGCCCGGTTTCTTCGGTGACGATGGCACGGAAGATGATGTACACCTCGCTGATCTTGGGCACGCTGAAGATCGAATACGGCGAGACAATATCTGCACGTACGCCGCTTTCTTCCCATACCTCGCGCAGCGCCGCCTGCTCGGTGGTTTCGCCAGCCTCCATGAACCCTGCGGGCAGGGTCCAGGTGCCCGGGCGTGGCGGGATGGCGCGCTGGCACAGCAGGTACTTTCCATCGCGCTCGATGATGCAGCCGGCGATGATCTTGGGGTTGATGTAATGAATGTAGCCGCAGCCGGCGCAATGCAGGCGTTCGTGGGTATCGCCTGTGGGAACGCCCCGGGCCAGTTCCGTGGTGCAGTGCGGGCAGTAGCGCGGGGCATTGGGCATGATCAGCGACCTATGCGGGGTTCCTTCAGGGCCAGGGGTTCGACAATGTCGCGCACCTTGGCGTTGTCATCCTGCTTTTGGCGCAGGTAGTCCAAGGCCACCTTGGCGGCGGCGCGGACGTGGTCGACCGAGGCCTGGTGGGCCACCAGTGGGTCACCGCTCTTGATTGCCTCGACGATCTTTTCCATTTCGCGGTTACTGGCGCCGCGGCGGTTTTCCTGCGAGACCGAAGTGGCGCGCAGATAACTGATGCGTGCCTGCAACTGGCGCAATTGCTGGGCTGCCACCTGGTTGCCAGAGCCTTCGAGCAGCACATCGTAGAAACCTTGTACCGAGTCCAGCACCTGTTGCAGCTCGCCTTCTTCCAGTGCCTCGCGGTTCACCTCCAGCGCGCGTTCCAGAGCACGAATGTCCTTGGCCTTGGCGTTGAGGGTGAACAGCTGCACGATCAGGCCTTCGAGCACGCAGCGCAGCTCGTAGATGTCGCGGGCGTCTTCCAGGGTGATGATGGCCACGCGCGGCCCCTTGGCGTCGGCGAATTCCACCAGGCCTTCGGACTCCAGATGACGCAGCGCTTCACGTACCGAAGTGCGGCTGACACCGAGGCGGTCGCACAGGTCGCGTTCGACCAGGCGGTCGCCGGGCAGCAAGTGAAAGTTCATGATCGCGGTGCGCAGCTTGTCGAGCACGATTTCGCGCAGGGTAACGGGGTTGCGGTTGACCTTGAAACTGTCGTCGAGTGGCTGGCGTTTCATCAAGTGCGCTCTTAAAGAGGCTGCCCGGCCGCAACCGCAACAGCACCACGAACCTTGGGTGCTCCTTGCGTGGGTTCGAACAGCCCGGTGTTAACGGGTTGACTCCGCATCGGCTTCAGCGAACGCTTCGCGGGCCAGGCGGAAACTGTCCACCGCCGCTGGTACGCCGCAATAAATGCCAACCTGGAGCAGGATTTCGCGAATCTGTTCACGGCTCAGGCCATTGCGCAGGGCACCGCGAATGTGCAATTTGAGCTCGTGGGGCCTGTTGAGCGCGGAAATCATGGCCAAGTTTATCATGCTGCGCTCTTTCAGCGACAAGCCTTCACGGCCCCAGACGTGACCCCAGCAATACTCGGTGACCAGCTCCTGCAACGGTTTGGTGAACGCATCCGCGTTCTGGATCGAACGGTTGACGTAGTCCTCGCCCAGCACCTGGGTGCGGATTTTCAGACCCTTTTCGTACTTTTCATTGCTCATGTGCAGTACTCCGGCATAAAACAGGGGCCGCAACCGAGGGTGAGACGATTAGCGCGACCCCTGAAAACAGGGGCATCGGTGTTGGCCTCTTCGCGGGCGAGCCCGCGAAGAGGCCGATACCGACTTCAAGGTATATCAGCCGAGGGGCGGCAGGGCGCCCAGCTTGCCCTTGTGGTAGACCATCGGGGTCACCGGTTCGGCCGGCAGCACCAGGTTTTTCACCGCGCCAACGATGATCGCGTGGTCACCGCCGTCGTACTCGCGCCACAGTTCGCACTCGATGATCGCCGTGGCCTTGGCCAGCAGGGGGTTGCCCAGCTCGCTCAGGTGCCACTCGATGGCCTTGGCCTTGTCCTTGCCCTTGCCTGCGAAGGCATAGGCCTCGGCGGTTTGGTCGGCGGACAGCAGGTGGATGGCGAACTGCTTGCTGTCACGCAGGACCGGGTAAGTGTCGGAGGCGTAGTTGGGGCAGAACAGCACCAGCGCCGGGTCGATCGACAGCGCGCTGAACGCACTGGCGGTGATGCCGACGATGCCGCCGTCGGCGTCCAGGGTGGTCACTACCGTGACGCCGGATGGAAAGGAGCCCATCACGTCTTTGTAGATGCCGGGTTCGATCATCTCGTGTTCCTCCTAGCGCATCACGAACGGGTCGGGCATCGGCGCGGTGGACAAGTTGATCCACACGGTCTTCAGCTCGGTATAGGCCAGCACCGAATCGATGCCGCTCTCACGGCCGTAGCCGCTGTTCTTGAAACCACCTATCGGTGCCATGGCCGACACGGCGCGGTAGGTGTTGACCCAGATGATCCCCGAACGCACGTCACGGGCCAGGCGGTGGGCACGGCCCAGATCGCGCGTCCAGATGCCGGCAGCCAGGCCGAATTGCGAGTCGTTGGCGATGGCCAGGGCTTCTTCTTCGGTCTTGAAGCGGATCACTGCGGCGACTGGGCCAAACACTTCTTCCTGCATGATGGTCATCGCGTTGCTGTCGCACTCGAACAGGGTCGGCTCGTAGAACCAGCCGTCACCTTCAACGTCGGCACGCTTTCCGCCCATGTGCAGTTTTGCGCCTTCGGCCTTGGCTGCTGCTACCAGACTTTCGACGACGGCCAGCTGTTGCGCGGTGGCCATCGGGCCCATTTCGCTGGCGTCGTCCTGCGGGTTGCCGATGCGGATGCGCTTGGCGCGGGCAATCAGGCGCTCGACGAACACGTCGAAGATTTCATCCTGCACCAGCAGGCGCGAACCGGCCACGCAGCTTTGCCCGGACGCGGCATAGATGCCGGCCACGGCGCCATTGATGGCGCTGTCCAGGTCGGCGTCGGCGAAAATGATGTTCGGCGACTTGCCGCCCAGTTCCAGCGACAGCTTGGCGAAGTTTTCGGCACTGCTGCGCACCACGTGGCGGGCGGTGGCAGCGCCGCCGGTGAAGGCGATCTTGCGCACCAGTGGGTGACGGGTCAGCGCCGCGCCGGTGCTGGGGCCGTAACCGGTGACCACGTTGACCACGCCGGCCGGGAAGCCGGCCTCAAGGGCCAGTCGGGCCAGCTCGAGGATGGTCGCCGAGGCGTGCTCGGACGGTTTGAGCACGATGGTGTTGCCGGCAGCCAGGGCAGGGGCCAGCTTGATCGCGGTGAGGTACAGCGGGCTGTTCCACGGGATGATCCCGGCAACCACGCCGATTGGCTCGTGCACGGTGTAGGCGAACAGGTCGGGTTTGTCCAGCGGCAGGGTGCCGCCTTCGAGCTTGTCGGCCAGGCCCGCAGTGTAGTGGAAGAATTCTGGCAGATAGCCGACCTGGCCGCGGGTTTCGCGGATCAGCTTGCCGTTGTCACGGCTTTCCAGCTGGGCCAGGTGCTCCTTGTTCTCGGCAATCAGGTCACCCAGACGACGCAACAGCTTGCCCCGCGCGGTGGCGGTGATGCTGCGCCACGCCTTGCTGTCGAAGGCACGCTGGGCGGCCTGAACGGCCAGCTCCACATCGGCTTCATCGGCGTCGGGCAGTTGCGCCCAGGCCTGGGCGGTGGCCGGGTTGAGGCTGTCGAAGGTCTTGCCGCTCTGGGCATCGCGCCATTGGCCGTCGATGCACATCTGGAAACGAACGAGGGTCATGCAACAATCCCCTTGGCGGATTCGGTGAGGGTGCGGGCTTGGGAAAGGAAGTCCAGCAGCATCTTGTTGACTTCACGCGGTGCTTCCACCGGCATCATATGCCGTTGCTCGGCGAGGACCACACTGTGTGCACCAGGAATGCTGGCGGCGAGCTGGCGGGTCATGGCCGGGGTAGAGCCCGAGTCGAGTTCGCCGGTGGCGATCAGCGTCGGCACCTGGATACTGCCCAGGTCGTCGGCACGGTACATGTCCTGGGTGGCGAACAGCGAATAAGTGGTGTGGTAGCCCTGAGGGTCGTTGCTCGCCAGCACCTGGCGAATGGCGGCGACCTGCGCCGGGTTGGCAGCCTTGTATTCACGGCTGAACCAGCGGTCGAGGGCAGCATCGACGTTGGCGTCCGGGCCCAGCTCCGCTGCCTGGGCAGCGCGGGCGATCACCCCGGCACTCTGCTCGGGGGTGCGGTTGAACACGCTGTTGAGCACGACCAGTGCAGCCAGGCGTTGCGGGTAATTGAGGGCGAACGCGCGGGCAACCAGGCCACCCATGGAGAAGCCGATCACGGTGGCTTGTGCAATTTGCAGGTGGTCAAGCAGTTCGGCGAGCTGGTCGGCATAGCCTTCCAGCGGTGTGTCGGCGGCCGGTACGCGGCTTTGACCGTGGCCGAGCATGTCGTAGGCGATGACGCGGTAGTCGTTGGCCAGGCCAACGAACTGACCGCCCCACATTTCCTTGTTCAGGCCCACGCCGTGGATCAGTACCACGGGTTGGCCCTGGCCGACATCCAGATAGCTGGTGCCGGCAGGTGTGCGTTCAGCGACAGGCTGAATCATGGAGGGCGCTCCTTGAAGGTCGGGCGCGGCGGGTAAACACGCCACGCCCCGGCCCGTCTTGGTTGTTGTTATTGAGCGTTGGCTTTTTCGGCAGCCAGTTCTTCCAGGTCGATGTAGCGGTTGCCGATGCGCGGGTGCAGGCGGCCGCCATCGGCTGCGCCCAGGACCACGACGATTTCATCGGCACGCGGGGCGTCTTCGATCTGCATTTCCAGGGTGATGTAGTGCGAACGCAGGCCTTCATCGTCCTTCTGCATCATCGGGATCTGGATCGAAGTGCCTGGGCCGCCGCGCTTGTTGGTGAAGCTCAGGTAGCTCTTGGCCTGTACCGCCTCGCGGTAGTGATTGCCGAAGCGCAGGGTATGGATGACGGCCGAGGCGTGCTCGATTTCGCCATCGGCGCCGACGACGGCGGCCTTGCCGTAGGCCTCGATCTTGTCGGCACCGCCAATGGCAGCAGTCAGGCGCTCGACCATCAGGGCACCCAGGTCCGAGCAGTTGGCGCGAATTTCCGGCTTCAGATCTTCAACGAAACCGCGACCGGCCCATGGATTCTTGATCACGACGGCCAGGCCGACCATTGTCACCGGCTTGTCGGTGGCCTTGCCGCCTTCGATGCGGGTCTCTTCGGAGTAGGTGACGATCTTGCGGATTTCGAAACTCATGGGTGGCTCCTGGTGAGGGTTATCAGCTCTTGTTGTCTGATGGTATACCATAATATTTGTTGTGCAAGAGGTGTCAGGAAATTTCTCTTGTCGGGGGACGAAAGGTGGCCTGATGCCTTGATTTCTCTGTTGTCTGTACTGGCCTCTTCGCGGGCTTGCCCGCTCCCACAGGGACTGCACAGGTTTCAAAAAAAAGCCCGCTCACGCAGGCCGAAGAGGCCCACGGGAGCGGGCGCGTCCCGCAATGATTCAGGCAATGGGAATTCAGGCGAACGCCGGCACCACTTCCTTGATGAACAGCTCCAGCGACTTCTTCTTTTCGGCGTGGGGCAGGCTGTTGTCGCACCAGAAGCTGAACTCGTCGACGCCGAGCTCCTGGTAGTACTTGATGCGCGCGATAATTTCTTCCGGGGTGCCGATCATGGTGTTCTTGCGGATGTTCTCCAGCTGGAATGCCGGCACTTCGGCAAACTTCGATTCCGGGCTCGGCTCCAGGAAGCCATTCACCGGGGTGGTCTTGTTGCCGAACCAGGCATCGAACGTGCGGTAGAAGCGCGATATGGCCTGGGCGCCGACCTTCCAGCCTTCCGGTTCAGCCGGGCTGTGCACATGGGTGTGGCGCAGTACCATCAGTTGCGGGCGCGGCACGCCTGGGTTGTTGTCCAGGGCAGCCTGGAACTTGTTCTTCAGGTCCAGCACTTCTTCGTCCCCCTTCATCAGCGGGGTGACCATGACATTGCAACCATTGGCCACGGCGAAGTTGTGCGAGTCCGGGTCGCGGGCGGCGATCCACATGGGCGGCGTGGCGTTGAACGGCTTCGGAACGCTGGTGGAGGTCGGGAATTTGTAGACTTCACCGTCGTGGGCGTAGTCGCCTTCCCATAGCTTGCGCACCACCGGCACCATCTCGCGCAACGCCTTGCCGCCGTCGGTGGCCGGCATGCCACCTGCCATGCGGTCGAACTCGAACTGGTAGGCGCCACGGGCCAGGCCCACCTCCATGCGGCCGTTGCTGATCACGTCGAGCAGGGCGCATTCGCCAGCTACGCGGATCGGGTTCCAGAACGGCGCGATGATGGTGCCGGCGCCCAGGCGGATCTTCTCGGTGCGTGCGGCCAGGTAGGCCAGCAGCGGCATCGGGCTTGGCGAAATGGTGTATTCCATGGCGTGGTGTTCGCCGATCCACACGGTGCTGAAACCGCCGTTCTCGGCCATCAGGGTCAGTTCGGTCAGGTCTTCGAACAGCTGGCGGTGGCTGACCTGTTCATCCCAACGTTCCATGTGCACGAACAACGAAAATTTCATGGGGCTTTCCTCAACGCTTGAAAGTGGCTGGCGCCGGGCAGGGGGGGCGCCAGTTGTCTCGATTCAGAATAGGCTTCAGGCAAAGGCTGGCAGGCTGGCCATCTTCCCGCGGCAGTACACCATCGGCCGTGGCGCTTCTGCAGGGACGATCAGGTTATGTACCTTGCCGACCATGATGGCGTGGTCGCCACCTTCATATTCGCGCCACAGTTCGCATTCGATGACGGCGGTGGCACCGGCCAGGATCGGGTTGCCCAGTTCGCTCAGGCTCCACTCGATACCGCTGGCCTTGTCCTTGCCCTTCTTGGCGAACGCATAGGCCTCGACCTGCTGTTCACCGGAGAGCAGATGAATGGCAAAGCGCTTCTGCTTGATCAGTACCGGGTAGGAGTCGGAGGTGTAGTTGGGGCAGAACAGCACCAGCGGCGGGTCCATCGACAGGGAGGAGAAAGCGCTGGCGGTCAGGCCGACGACCGAGCCGTCGTCGTCCAGCGTGGTGATGACGGTAACGCCGGACGGGAAGGAGCCCAGGACGTTCTTGTAGACGGTTGCGTCGATCATCTCGTGTACCTCTAAAAGGCTGCGGTGGTCCGCGGTTTTTATCGTTGATGTGTCTGATGGTATACCGTAATACCTATTTTGCAAGCGGAATTTTCAAGCCCAGTTTTTCACGATGAACGGCTACAGGCCACGTAAACCGAGGCCTTGAGCGGCATGGCGGTTTGTCGCAGGGGTTTGGCAAGCAGATCAGTGGCCGGTTTTTCATGCGGATCAGTGTTGTCAAATGTTTGGAATACCATAATATGGTCCGCAGCTGAGAGGCCGCCTAGATGCGGTTTCCTTACAAAGATAAAAACGACCTTTCGAGCTGAAAACCATGTCCCAACCGTCGTCGCAACACCAGTTTGTCGAGAATCACACGGTCGATTACGTTCCACCTGCCGAGCGCCACGGGAAGGCGCGCGACCTGTTCACCCTCTGGTTCAGTACCAACATTGCGCCACTGCCCATCGTCACCGGTGCCATGGTGGTCCAGGTTTTCCACCTGAACCTGTTGTGGGGGTTGATAGCCATCGTCCTGGGCCATCTGGTCGGGGGTGTGGTCATCGCCCTGGCCTCTGCGCAGGGGCCGCAGCTGGGCATTCCACAAATGGTGCAAAGCCGTGGCCAGTTTGGCCGCTACGGTGCCTTGCTGATCGTGTTCTTCACCGCGCTGATCTATGTCGGCTTCTTTATTTCCAACATTGTCCTGGCAGGCAAGACCATCCACGGCATCGCCCCGAGCGTGCCGATGCCCGGCGCGATCGTGATCGGCGCCCTGAGCGCTACTGCCATCGGCGTGATCGGCTACCGTTTCATCCACATTCTCAACCGCATCGGTACCTGGGTGATGGGTTCGGCTCTGCTGGCCGGTTTCATCATGATGTTCATCCAGGACCTGCCGGCAGACTTCTTCAGCCGCGGCGCGTTCAACCTGTCGGGCTTTATCGCCACCGTGTCGCTGGGCACCATCTGGCAGATCAGCTTCTCGCCGTACACGTCAGACTATTCGCGCTATCTGCCGCGTGAAGTGGGCATTGCCAAACCATTCTGGGCGACCTACCTGGGCGCCACCCTGGGCACCATCCTGTGCTTCAGTTTTGGTGCAGTGGCGGTGTTGTGCGTCCCGCAAGGCACTGACGCAATGGACGCAGTGAAGCAGGCTACCGGCTGGTTGGGCCCGATCCTGATGGTGCTGTTCCTGCTTAACATCATCAGCCACAACGCCCTCAACCTGTATGGCGCGGTGCTGTCGATCGTGACCGCAATCCAGACCTTCATGGCCGAATGGACGCCGAGCGTCAGGGTGCGGGTGATTCTGGCCTCGGTCATTCTGGTGGGCTGCGGGATGGTTGCACTGAATGCCTCCGCGGACTTCATCGGCCAGTTCATCGGCCTGATCCTGGCGCTGCTGCTGGTGCTGGTGCCGTGGGCTTCGATCAACCTGATCGATTTCTACCTGATCAAGAAGGGCCAATACGACATCGCCTCGATCTTCAGTGCAGACGGCGGCATCTATGGCCGTTTCAACCACCACGCAATCATTGCCTATGCCTGCGGCATCCTGGTGCAACTGCCGTTTGCCAATACTTCGCTGTATGTGGGGCCGTACTCGAACATTGTCGAAGGGGCTGACCTGTCGTGGCTGTTCGGCTTGCTGGTGACCGTGCCGCTTTACTACTGCCTGGCGACGCGCGGCAAGGCTGTCGAGACGGCGGGGCGGGTTGTGAATGTCAACGACTGATAGATAGTCGTTGCTGTAACCGGGGCTGCTTTGCAGCCCCTGTCATTTCCGATCAGACCTTGAACTTCGCCACCATCCCGTTCAAGTCCACTGCCAGCCGCGACAAGTCTTGCGCAGCCGCACTGGTCTGATTGGCACCCGCCGAAGTCTGCATAGCCAGATCACGAATGTTGACCAGATTACGGTCCACCTCTCGTGCCACCTGTGCCTGCTCTTCAGAAGCACTGGCAATTACCAGGTTACGCTGGTTGATCGAGGCGATCGCCTCGGCAATCACCTCCAACGCCAGCCCCGCACCTTGTGCCACTTCCAGCGTACCGCTGGCACGCCCCTGGCTGCTGTGCATTGCCGTCACCGCACGCTCGGTACCGTTCTGAATACCGACAATCATTTGCTCGATCTCCGCCGTCGATTGCTGTGTACGGTGGGCGAGGGCGCGGACCTCGTCGGCCACCACGGCAAATCCACGGCCCGCTTCTCCAGCGCGGGCAGCCTCGATAGCGGCGTTCAGTGCCAGCAGGTTGGTTTGCCCGGCAATCGCGCCAATCACGTCCAGAACCCGGCTGATCTCGTTGGCACTGCTGGCCAGTTGTTCTATTTCGCCCGAGGTGTCGCTCACGTCAGCCACCAGGTGCTGGATGGATGCCAGTGCCTGGTTGACCCGGTCGCGGCCATCGCGAGTGGTCTGGTCGGCGCCTTTGGAGGCGTCGGCGGTGCTGACCGCATTGTTTGCCACTTCCTCGACCGCTGCGGTCATCTGGTTGACGGCCGTGGCCGCCTGGTCGATTTCCGCGCTTTGCTGGTGTAAGCCGCGGCTGGTGTCTTCGGTGACGGAGTGCAGTTCTTCCGAGGCTGAGGCCAGCTGGTCGGACGAAGCAGCGATCTTGCGAATGGTGTCGCGCAGGCTGCTTTGCATGCGGCTCAGAGCGCGTAGCAACTGGGCTGGCTCGTCGCGGCCGACAATCCGGATCTCCTCGGTGAGGTCGCCGAGCGCAACCCGTTCCGCGACGGCCACGGCATCGGCCAGAGGCACCACGATGCTGCGTGTAAGCACGATGGCAATAGCGGCCAGAGCAAACATGATCACAAGCAATGAAGAGGTGATGGCGGTGAACGCTTCATCCGCTACGTCGCTGCTGCGTTGTGAGGCATTTTCAGCACTTTTGCTGTTGTAGTCGATCAGCGCCACCAACGCCTTCATCATGCTGTCGGCACGCTGGGTGAGCGGGCCGCTGATCTGCTGCTTGACTTCGTCCATACGGCCTGCGGCAATGTTCTGCAGCACTTTCACCTGTAGTTCGAGGTACTGCTGGTGCGCGTCATTGAATGTGTTGAACAGAGCACGGTCGTCGGCAGCGATGAGGGTGTCAGCGTAGTCTTTCAGGCCACCCTGGAGTTCGGCGTTGATGCCCTCGAGCATCTTCAGGTTGCGTGTGCGTTCGGTGGGGTTATCGTCCAGCGCCACGCGCAGGGTGATGGCACGGGCGCGCCCGAGGTTGCTGCTGATCTCGCCCAGCGCTACCACGGAGGGCATCCAGGTGAGCCGGATCTCGTCAGTGGCCTTGTCCATCTGGCGGGTTTCGTAAAGTGCGATAAGGCCCATGACCAGGACCAGGATGCCCAACAGGGCGAATACGCTGGCAGCGCGAATGCCGATTTTCAAATTCCGTAATTGCATGGAAAGCTCCTTGCCGGTGGCGTGCAGGCGTCAGGAGCTGGCTGGAAAGCCGGGCCGCCGAGGTGGCGCCAGGCTCTTGATGCGCTGCGGATTAGTAGATTTGCCTCACCCTCGTGCATGTTTTTTGTTTGAATGATGCCATATGGCCATCATTATTGAACAGTCATTCAATGTAACAATGCAATTGACGAAGCTGCCGCTGTCTGGGGTTTTGCCAGAGGTTTGTGCCGAACAATTGCAATCTTCGGGTCGGCGGCGGCCAAGGCTCGGACCCGGGTCAGCAACGTTCGACGACTTGATTACCGCGCCCGCCATGCTGCCGGCGATACGCCCCCGGTTGAACCCCCACTGCCTTGGCAAACGCCCGGGTAAATGCCGCCACCGACTGATACCCCACCTGCGCCCCCACGTGCTCCACGGTTTGCCCGGCCTGCAGCAACTGGCAGGCCTGGCGCATGCGCAGCGCCAGCAGAACTTGCCCCGGCGATTGCCCGGCCAGTTCGCTGAAACGCTTGAAAAAAGCTGACCGTGACAACCCGGCGCACGCTGCCATGCTCTCCAGTGTCCATGCCTGCCCCGGATGTTCGATCAGTTGTTCCAGCAGCCCGGCAAACGCCGGCTGGCGTGCGAGGGCGACCATGCCACCCAGCGATTGGCCGGCGTGCTGCTGGCGCAGCACATACAGAAACAGCAAATGCGTCAGCCGCTCGAGCAGCGCCTGCGACGGCCCAGGGGCACGCCGGCACTCCTCCAGGATCAACCCGAACAGCGCCCGCGCTGCGCTGCCGGTAGGGTCTTCGGCACGCAGCAGGATCCATTCGGCCAGGCCCTCGACGATCAGCGTCGACAGGCCCGAGTGGAAATGAAAGAACCCACAGACCAGTCCGACCCCGTCGCCAGCCGTATTGTCCAGTGCCTGCATGGCCTGACGCGGTTGCGCGCACGCGTCGACCGGGTCCTGATCGCTGGACAGGCGATAGGCCAGGTCGCGCAGCAGGAACACGCCATCACCTTTCTCCAGGCGCACGGCCTGGGGCTGGCCGTCAATGTGCAGCCAGCAATGGCCTTGCACCACCAGGTGGAAGCTGGCCCGGCCCATGCCCTGGGTACTGGCATGCCAGCCGCCGCAATAACGGCCTACATGAAACAGGCTGGCATCGAGCTCCAGGCCTTCTAATAACCAATCGACAAGCGGGCTGGACGAAATCATCTAATGCAAAGACTCAGGAGCAAGGAAAGGCGACTGACGAATATGGAGGGTAATTCTTATAACCAACAGACTGTAGTGACACTCATCAACGGAGATCACTGCATGTCCTCGCGCATTACTTTACACACGCTGCAGAGCGCCCCGGAAGCGGCACGGCCGTTCCTTGAGAACGCCCAAAAAAATTCCGGCTTCATCCCCAACCTGCTCGGCGTGCTGGCCAACGCCCCGGCGGCGCTGGAAACCTACGTGACCGTTTCGGCCCTCAATGGCAAGTCTGAGCTTGGCCTGGCCGAGCGTGAAGTGGTGCAACTGATCGCTGCCACCCAGCATGGCTGCGACTTTTGCGTGGCCGGCCATACGGCCGTCGCGCTGAACAAGGCCAAGCTGCCGCAGGAGGTGGTCGATGCTCTGCGTGCCCGTGGCGAACTCCCGAACGCCCGCTACGAAACCCTGGCCGCCTTTGCCCGCGAAGTGATCGCCACCCGTGGCAATGTCAGTGAAGCCACCTACCAGGCCTTCCGTGAGGCCGGCTTCAGTGAAGGCAACGCCTTGGAGGTGATTCTGGGCGTAAGTCTCGCAACCTTGTGCAACTTTGCTAATGTTTTCGCCCAGACGCCACTCAACGAAGAGCTTGGCAAATACCGCTGGCAGCCTTCTGCATAGCCCACCGGTGATAATGGCCCTAACCAGGCCGTTGAAGGAGCGGCCTTGTGCCGCGAACGGGCCGCACAGCGGCCCCGGCGTTATCAAAGGAGCAAGACCATGCAAGATTGTGCATTTCGACACTGGCTGGATGCCAATGCCGAGGCCATCGACCGGGGCCTGTGCGAACCGCAGCAGGTGCTGGCGCAGATCGCGGAATCGCAGCTGCTGCGCACGGGGGTCGACCCAGCGCTGGGCGGTACGGGCGGGCAGGTGACCGACGCGGTCGAGGCCATCGCCGCCATTGCCAGCCGCTCATTGGCTGCGGCTTTCGTCTGCTGGGGCCAGCGTGCCTTCATCGAATACCTGCTGCACAGTCCCAACCAGCCCCTGCGTGAGCGCCTGCTGCCGCGCCTTTTGACCGGTGAATTGGCCGGTGCCACCGGGCTGTCCAACGCCATGAAGTTCCTGTCCGGTATCGAAGCGCTGCAGGTGCGTGGCCGCCCGGCAGCCGATGGCTGGCACCTGGAAGGGCGACTGCACTGGGTGACCAACTTGCGTAAAAGCGGCTTCGTGGTGGCGGCGGCCATCGAGGATGAAGCCGGGGGCGCGCCGTTTGTGCTGGCCATTCCTTCCGACGCTCAAGGCCTTGAGCGCTCTGATGATCTACAACTGATGGGCCTGCAGTCGAGCAACACGGCAGCACTGGCTTTTCACCAGGTATCGCTGGCACGCGACTGGCTGCTGCATGAAAATGCACGCGAATTCCTGCCACGGGTACGCCCGGCATTCCTGGCGCTGCAGTGTGGCATGGCCATCGGCCTGGCGCGACGGGCACTGGAAGAGGTTAACGCGCACCTGGGTGGCCGAGACTCGTTCCTCGACGAAGCCCGTCAGGTGCTTGGCGAACGCCTGGAAAACACCGTCAGCGAACTCAAGCAGGGCTTGTACGAAGGTCGCTTCCAGCAGCAGCCGGCAGCCTTGTTCAAGCTGCGCATCATCCTGGCTGAAAGTGCCGCCGATGCGGTACAACTGGAATTGCAGGCCAGTGGCGGCAAGGCTTACCTCAGCGAATACGGCGAAGGGTTTGCCCGCCGCTGGCGGGAGTCGGCCTTCGTGCCCATCGTCACGCCCAGCCTGGTGCAATTGCGCGCCGAACTGCAACGCCAGGCGGGCGTTGCATGAGCGCAGTGTTGCTGGAGGCCCGTGACATCCGCCTGGGCTACCCGCGCGAGGGGGGGTGGCAGCAGGTACTGGCGCAGTTCGACCTGCAACTGGCGCCAGGTGAAGTCGTGAGCATCCTTGGCCCCAGCGGTGTGGGCAAGTCAAGCCTGCTGCGGGTGCTGGCAGGCCTGCAGCAGCCTGGCGGCGGTAGCGTGAGCTTGCACGGCCAGCCGCTGCTGGGGCCGCACCCGCGTCTGGCGGTGGCCTTTCAGGACCCAAGCCTGCTGCCATGGCTGAGCCTGGAGAAAAACGTCGCCTTCGGCCTGGATTTCGCCCGTCAGCCCAAGCTGGCTGATGCCGAACGACGGGCACGCATCGACCATGCAATAGCCGCTGTGGGCCTGGCCCACGCCCGTGGCCAGTACCCGGCGCAGTTGTCTGGCGGTATGGCCCAGCGCACCGCGCTGGCCCGCTGCCTGGCCCGCCAGCCCGAAGTCTTGCTGCTGGATGAACCCTTCGGTGCGCTGGATGAGGTAACCCGTGCCGACATGCAGCAGCTGCTGCTGCAACTGATCGCCACGCACAAGACCGCGGCCGTGCTGATCACCCACGATATCGACGAAGCCCTGCTGCTGTCAGACCGGGTTCTGCTACTGGGCAACCACCCAGCGCACATCCTTGGCCAGTGGCACATCGACCTGCCGCAACCGCGCACGCAGAGGGTCGAAGAGCTGGGGGCCTTGCGCATAGACATCCTCAAAACCCTTCGGCGGGCAAGCCGCACAGTCGAACCTACCCCAACCTCATTGCCCTCGGAGGCTGTCCATGTGCATGGATGACTGCTGTTCTTCTTCTTCGCGTCGTGACTTTCTCAAGCTAGGCGCCATGCTCACTGCTGCTGGTGCATTGCCGTTGCTGTCGAGCTTGCAGGCGCGTGCCGCTGCCGAGCCGGATGCGCCGGTGCGCATCGGCTACCTGCCGATCACCGATGCCACGCCGCTGCTGGTGGCACATAACAATGGCCTGTTCGAGGCCGAAGGCATCAAGGCTGAGCGCCCGGTGCTACTGCGCAGCTGGGCGCAGGTGATCGAGGCATTCATCTCCGGCCAGGTCAACGTCATCCACCTGCTTTCGCCGATGACGGTATGGGCGCGCTATGGAAGCAAGGTGCCAGCCAAGGTGGTGGCCTGGAACCACGTGGGCGGTTCGGGGCTGACGGTAGCGCCGGATATATCCGACCTGAAACAGCTCGGTGGCAAAACTGTGGCCATTCCGTTTTGGTACTCGATCCACAATGTGGTACTGCAACAGATGCTCAACGACAACGGCCTGACGCCAGTGTCGAAACCGGCCAATGCGCAACTGGCCGTCAACGAAGTCAACCTGTTGGTGCTGCCACCGTCCGACATGCCACCCGCCCTGGCCAGCAAGCGCATTGCCGGCTACATCGTTGCCGAGCCGTTCAACGCACTGGCCGAGAACCTCAAGGTAGGCCGCGTGCAGCGCTTTACCGGCGATGTATGGCGCAACCATGCGTGCTGCGTGGTGTTCATGCATGAGCATGATCTGAATAACCGCCCAGAGTGGTCGCAGAAAGTGGTCAACGCCATCGTCAAGGCCCAGCAATGGACCCGTGACCATCGCGCCGAAGCCGCCGCACTGCTGTCCAGGGCGGGCCCCAACAAGTACACCCCGCACGAGCCTGCGGTGCTTACCAAGGTCCTGGCGCCAGCCGCCGAAGACCGTGCTGGCTACATTGCCAGTGGTGCCATTCGCCATCAGCAATGGGACGAGAAGCGCATCGACTTCCAGCCATACCCGTTCCCGAGTTACACCGAAGCGCTGGTCAAGCGCCTGAAAACCACCCTGATCGAAGGCGACAATGCTTTCCTTGCCGGGCTGGATCCGGCGTATGCCGCCCGCGACCTGGTCGACGATCGCTTCGTGCGCAATGCCATCGCGACAGTGGGGGGGCCGTCGGTGTTCGGCATTGCCGACAACTTCGAGCGTAGCGAGGAGTTTGCGGTCTGATGCGCACGCATGTCGTACATGCCGGCCTTGGGCTGGTCGGGTTGCTGGCCTTGTTGCTGTTATGGTGGGCCGGTGTTGCAGTGTTCGGCCAGGCCGACGGCCTGTCGGCGCGTTTTTCGCCAGCGGCAACCCTGGCCAGCCTGGTCGAGTTGCTGGGGCAGGGCGAGGTCTATGGGCATATCTGGGTCAGCCTCAAGCGCATCCTGATCGGGCTGTTGCTGGCGCTGCTGATTGGCGTGCCGCTGGGCTTGCTGGTGGGCAGCTACCGGCACCTGGAGGCGGCGACCACGCCGGCATTCCAGTTTCTGCGCATGATATCGCCATTGTCGTGGATGCCTGTGGTGGTGATGCTGATGGGGGTGGGTGACCAGCCGATCTACTTCCTGCTGGCGTTTGCCGCATTGTGGCCGATCTTGCTGAATACGGCGGCAGGGGTGCGTCAACTGGACCCACGCTGGCTGCAACTTAGCCGCAGCTTGAGTGCAACGCGCTGGGAAACCTTGTGCAAGGTGATTGTGCCGGGGGTGATCGGTCACGTGCTGACGGGTGTGCGCCTGGCCATCGGTATTCTATGGATCGTGCTGGTGCCATGCGAAATGCTTGGGGTGAGTGCGGGGCTTGGGTATTTCATTCTTGATACCCGCGACCGGCTGGCGTATTCCGAACTGATGGCGATGGTGCTGCTGATTGGCGTGCTGGGGTTTGTGCTGGATGCCCTGGCGCGTGGGCTGCATCGGCGTTGGGTGCATGGCTGAAAGGCCAGTGAGGCCCGTTCGTGAGTATCCCCGCGAACAGGCCCTTGGATCAATGCACGGTCTTGCGCTGGCGCACACATTCCCGGGCCTGAGCGGTCAGCTCATCCAGCCGCTCATCGCGCATCTGCTCCGCTTCGATCATTGCATCCTCACCCTGCTGGTTAAGCAGATAGGTGTGAATCTGCAGCACTTCTGGCGTCTGATAAATCGGCGCGATGTCCAGGCGCCCGATCAGCGCACCACTGGGCTGGCCGGTGCTGGTCATTAGCACCTGCGGTCCATTGGCGGCCACCACTTGCATGCCCATCGCCTCGAACCACGGCACCTGGTTGGCAAAGGCGTTCAGTTCCACACAGGCATGGCGCGAGCGCAGGTCGCCCAGCAGAGCACGGGCGATGCCCTGGCGGCGATGGCTGGCACACACGGCCAGGAAGGCCAATGCACAGGCCTGCCCATCGTCCTGGGCGGGCAGCGACAGCGCAAAGCCCAGCAACTGGTCCGGTGCTTCGGCATCCAGCGCCACGGTGAGCGCCACGGCCAGCCCGCGGGCGCCGTCCAGCGCTTGCAGATACTGGTGGACTTCCATGCCGACGCCGTACTGGTACAGCGGGTATAGCGGGTTGTCGACGGCGATGGCGACACTGCTCAATTCGCCGACATTGTGAATGACCAGCTCGCGGATCTGGTTCTGGAAAGATTCGGGCGGCACGCTGTCGAGGCGGCTCAGGATGAACATCTGGGGGCTCCGGCGGATAAGAATACGACCCGCGCTAGGTTGGCGCGGGTTGTACAGTCTAACCGGTTTTGCCGTATCAGCCGTGTGCCTGTAAGGCGCCGAGCATCAGGTCGAGGTTTTGCACGGCAGCACCAGAGGCACCTTTGCCCAGGTTGTCGAACACCGCGGTGAGCAGTACCTGGCCATGCTCGGGGTTGGCGTACAGCGCCAGGCGCAGGTCATTGCTGTCGTTCAATGCCTCGGGGTCGAGGTTTGCCGCAGGACCGTACTGATGCAGGGGCATCACCTGAACGTGGCGGGCACCCTGGTAATGCTGTTCCAGGCAGGCTTGCAGCCGCTCGGCGCTGACGTGCCCCGGCAACAGGCGAAGCTGCAGCGCAATGCTCAGCACGATGCCTTGGCGGTAGGCGCCATAGCCGGGTATGAACATCGGCCGCGTCGACAACCCCGCGTGCTGCTGGATCTCCGGTACGTGCTTGTGCGCCAGCTCCAGGCCATACAGCTGTAGCGCCGGGGCTTTGGCGGCGCCGGGCTGTTCATGCCGTTCGACCGCCGCGCGGCCGCCGCCGGAGTAGCCAGAGACGGCGTGGATGTTCAGTGGGTAGTCCGCAGGCAGCAAGCCGGCCTTGACCAGGGGGTGCAGTAGCGCGATGGCGCCGGTGGGATAGCAGCCGGGATTGCTGACACGCTTGCTTTGCGCGATGCGCTCGGCTTGCTGTTCGTCAAGCTCCGGCAGGCCATACACCCAGCCTGGGGTGGTGCGGTGCGCTGAGCTGGCGTCGATCACCCGCACCTGTGGGTTATGGATTGCGGCCACAGCCTCGCGGGCGGCGTCGTCGGGCAGGCACAGCAGGGCGATGTCGGCGCTGTTGATCGCTTCGCAGCGGCGTCGCGGGTCCTTGCGCTCGGCCTCGGGCAGGGTCAACAGGCAAAGATCGCCGCGGCCCTGCAGGCGGGCATGGATCTGCAGGCCTGTGGTGCCTTGGTCGCCGTCGATGAAAACAACAGGGGTGTGCATGCTCGGGGTCCGGTTGGGGAAAGATGGCCTATGCTCGCCCGTAGCGTTGGTAATGAAAATTTGAATATGATGATCGATATATTCAGGTTTTCTGAATGAGTTTTGAAACGCGTGGTGAACCTGTGGGTTTTGCCCGCAAAAGGGCCGGCTCTGACAATGCGCGAAATCAGCCTCGACCGCCTCCGCACATTGGTGGTCATTACCGACCTGGGCTCCTTTGCCGAGGCCGCCCGCCAGCTTAACCTGGCACCGCCCACCATCAGCTTGCACGTGGCCGAGCTGGAGGCGCGTATCGGCGCCCCGTTGCTCACCCGCACCCGCGGCCAGGTGCGGCCTACCGTCATCGGTGAAACACTGCTGGGGCGTGCCCGCCGCCTGCTGGCGGACGCTGACCTGGCGCTGGACGAAGTGCGCCGGCAGGTCGAAGGGTTGACCGGGCGTGTGCGGCTGGGCGCTTCCACCGGTGCCATCGCCCATTTGCTGCCGCAGGCGCTGGCGCGCCTGCGTGTGGAGCACCCGGGGATCGATGTGCAGGTCCAGGTGCTGACCTCCCAGGCGTCGCTCACGCGCTTGCGTGAGGGCACACTGGATATCGGCCTGGTGGCCTTGCCGCAAGTGGCCGGCAAGGGGCTGACGGTCACCCCCTGGCGGCGCGACCCGATCCTGGCCTATGTGCCAGCCGACTGGCAGCCACCGGCCAGGGTCACCCCGGCCTGGCTGGCGCAACGGGCGTTGATTCTCAACGACAGCACCACCCAGCTGTCGCGGGTTACCGGCGAGTGGTTTGCAGCGGCGGGGTTGTACCCCGAGCCGCGGATCGAGCTGAACTACAACGATGCGATCAAGAGCCTGGTCGGCGCCGGGTATGGGGCGACCTTGTTGCCGCAGGAAGGGGAAGCGACTGAACTGGACCGGCGCATTGCCCGCCGACCGCTGCGGCCGGGGTTGTGGCGGCAGTTGGGTATTGCTTGTCGGGAAGGGCAGGTGGAGCGGGCCACGGGGTATGTGCTGGAGGCGCTGGAGCGGTTGTTGTAGGGGCGATTGCGCTGCTGCAAGCTTTGTGGCAAGCACGCACGCTCCAGCCCCGACGCCTTGCCAGGCTCAGAACCAGCGATCGTTCTTCTTGCGCCCACGGGTCAGTGCCGGCAGGATCAGCCCCGCCAGCAAGCCTGCACCGGCAATGCTGCCGCCATACACCATGTAGCGCATCATCACCTGCTTGTTCTCATCCCCCAGGCGGGCCTGGGTATCGCGCAGGTCCGACTGGCTCTCATCGAGCTGCTCGTTCAGGGCTTTGTTGCGCGCCTGCAGCTCGTCAATCAGCTGCTTGCGCGAATCAAGCGTTTCCTGCATGCCCTGTACGCGGTTCTTCCAGCTGTCGTCGATGGTCTTCAACTGCCCGGTCAGTTCGGCGACCTGGGCATCGAGCAATGGCAGGCGCTCGTTCTGCCCAGGCACTGTCTGCAGGTCGTTGCTAAGGATCCACACCACATCGCCGTTCTGCCCACGCACCTGGCTGTAATTGCCCTGGCTGCCGAGCAGGGTCAGCTTCTGCCCGGACTTGAGCGTGCCGACAATGCGGTGCCCGTCGGTCGGGCCGCTGCGCACGTAGGTGCTCAGGCTGTCACTGACCCAGCGTGCGTCGCTGGCAGGCTCTTCGGCGTGCACGGGGGCGGCAAGGCCCACCAGGGCGGCAATCAGGCCGATGCGCAGGGCGGGGAGGGCGGAAGCATTTGGGCGGGAATCGGGCATGTTGGGTCTTCGCTGAATTCGCTGAAACAGGACAAAAAGTAGGCCCGGTGACTGGGCCGATGAACCGGTCGGTGAGTTGACCGTCAGCCGAAAGACCGTTTTTTTGTAAGCAGGTTCACTGCCTGGTGTCGGAAATGTCTGCAGAATGTTGCAGTACCGCCCCACAGCGCTGCGTTGCCGATGACGCAATTGTAATGTGTCGATCACCTTGGCGTTATCTGCCGGCCGTCAATCTCGGCCCGCTGACATAACAACAAATGCGACGTTCAAGGAGCATCGGATGACTTGCAGATCACCCCTGACACTGGCTGCTTGCATGGCGCTGGCCGGCGTTGGCAGCCAGGTGGTGGCCGCAGAAGAAACTGCGGACGGCTTCATGGAGGGCAGCACCCTCAGCGTGCTTAACCGCAACGTTTACTTCAACCGCGATAATCGCGATTCTGCGGCCCCCACACACAACCCGAGCAAACAACCTGACAACGGCTATTCCGAAGCCTGGGGGCACGCCGTGATTACCCGATTCGAGTCGGGCTTCACCCACGGCACCGTAGGTGTTGGCCTGGATGCGTTTGCCATGCTTGGCCTTAAGCTCGACACTGGCGGCGGCCGCAACGGCGGGCGCAGTTCTTTCGACGTTTTGCCGGTTGACCGCGACGGCCAGGCACGTGACGAATACACCAAGGTGGGGGGCGCGGCCAAGGTACGACTGTTCGACTCGGTACTGAAGGTGGGGGATGTGTTCCCGGCCAACCCGGTGGTGGCGGCTGGCGACTCGCGGCTGCTGCCGGAAAGCTTCCGTGGCGTGACCCTGGAGAACACCAGTATCAAGGACCTTACCCTGCAGGCCGGGCGCCTGCATGCCATGAGCCAGCCGATGTCCAGCGACCTGCGGGAGAACTTCGTGACCTTTTATGGCGGCCCGGTCGATTCGCCGTGGATCGCCTATGGCGGAGGGGATTACACGCTCAGTGAGCATGTCAGTGTCAGCCTGTTCAGTAGCCGGCTCAAGGACGTGTGGAACCAGTACTACGCCGGCACCAGCCTGAGCTGGCCGCTGAGCGAGACGCTGGCCCTGATTGGCGGTTTCAACTATTACAAGGTGGTGGATGAAGGGCAGCAACGCCTGGGCGCCTTTGACAACGACATCTGGAGCGCCAAGCTGGGTGTGCGCTTTGGTGCCCACACCCTGGCCCTGACCCACCAGCGCAACAACGGCGACGACGACTTCGACTACCTGCGCCAGTCCGACTCGATCTTCCTCGACAACTCCATTCAGTACAGCGACTTCAACGCGCCCAAGGAGCGTTCGTGGATGCTGCGTTATGACCTGAACATGGTCGCTTACGGCATACCCGGGTTGTCGTTCATGACACGCTACGGCAAGGGTACCGATGCCGACTACTCCAATGCCAACGCCATCTACATGCGCCGCGACGTTGCGGGCAACCCGCTGACCGACCAGAAACGCTGGGAGCGTGACATCGAGGTCAGGTATGTGGTGCAGACTGGCGCAGCCAAGGACCTGTCGTTGCGGGTTCGCCAGGCCACCACCCGGGCCACGGCGTTCGAGTCGGACCTGGACGAAGTGCGACTGATCGTGGAGTACCCCTTGTCGATTCTGTGATTCCACCTTGGCAACCTTGTTGCTCCTTTGGTTTGGGTGGATTTTCTGGCGCTCCGCTTGGGGCGCTTTTTTTCGGCCTGATCGCCTATCAAAGCTGCATTTGCATCAGGTGATCAGGTGCTCCCGGTGCGCCGGGGTTCTGGGGCTAGACTCAAGGCTCACCTTCGATCTTGGAGCAAGACCATGACTGCCAAGAACACCATCTGCCTGTGGTATGACCACGATGCCGAAGAGGCGGCGAACTTCTATGCCCGAACGTTCCCCGATAGCCGGGTGCTCGCTGTGCACCAGGCGCCCGCCGATTACCCTTCAGGCAAGCAGGGCGATGTAATCACCGTGGAATTCACGGTAATGGGCATCCCTTGCGTGGGGCTCAACGGTGGTTCGGCCTTCAAGCATTGTGAGGCCTTTTCGTTCCAGGTCAGTACCGTGGACCAGGCAGAGACCGACCGCTTGTGGGATGCCATTGTCGGCAACGACGGCGAGGCCAGCGTTTGCGGCTGGTGCAAGGACAAATGGGGGATTTCGTGGCAGATCACCCCAGGCATCCTCATCGACGCCATCGGCCACCCCGACCGTGCGGCGGCCAAGCGTGCGTTCGAGGCCATGATGCAGATGGGCAAGATCGATGTGGCCACGATAGAGGCGGCGTTGAAAGGTTGAAGCGGGCCTGTGTGTCAGCAGGCGCCGCCGCGTGTTGCGATCGGGCTGCGTAGCAGCCCGTGGTTTTCGGGTTGACGCCGTCAGTTGCTGGTTACTTCGGCCTCTGCCGCTGTCTTGGCCGATGCCTTCTTCTCCTGCACCACGATGTAGAACTCCTCCCCATGCTTTACCGCCCCATACAGTACGGCCTTCTCGATCAGCTCGTTGCCACGCAGGTGGCGCAGCATCATTGGGTCCTTGCGCAGGTCGCGGTACAGGGCCAGGCATAGCAGTACCATCACCACCACGAATGGCAAGGCCACGACGATGGTCAGGTTCTGCAGCCCGGTCAGCGCCTCGCCGGGGTTGCGTGGGTCGCCGATCGCCAGCATGATCGCCGCCACCGTACCGGTCAGCGTGCCCCAGAAAATCACTGTGCGCCGCGAGGGTGCAGTGGTGCCGTGTTCCGACAGCGTGCCCATCACCAGCGAGGCGGCGTCGGCACCCGAAACGAAAAAGATCCCCACCAGAATCATCACCAATATCGAGGTTGCCGAGGCCAGCGGGTAGCTGTCCAGCAACTGGTACAGCGCGTGGTTGCTGTTGACCGCCCCGTTGGCCAGCTGGAAGGCGCCCTCGCGTACGGCCTCGATGGCGGCCCCGCCGAAGATGGTGAACCACACCAGGCTGACCAGGCTTGGCACCAGCAGCACCCCGGTAACGAACTGACGAATGGTGCGACCGCGGCTGATACGGGCGATGAACATGCCCACGAAAGGCGTCCAGGAGATCCACCAGGCCCAGTAGAACACGGTCCAGCCGGCCAGCCAGCTGTTCATCTGCTCGCCGCCGCTGGCGTTGGTGCGGGCCATCATTTCCGGCAGCATCTTGATGTAGATGCCGAGCGAGGTCGGCAGCAGATTGAGCATCAGCAGCGTCGGCCCGACCATGAACACGAACACCGCCAGCACCAGTGCCAGCACCATGTTGGTGTTGGACAGCCACTGGATACCCTTGCCGATGCCCGACACCGCCGAGGTCACGAAGGCAATGGTCAGCAGGGTGATGATCGAGATGTAGAACAGTTTACCGGGGCTTTCGATCCAGCCGTTGTATTCCAGGCCGCCGGCAATCTGCAGCGCCCCAAGGCCCAGCGAGGCGGCCGAGCCAAACAGCGTGGCGAAGATCGCCATCATGTCGATCAGGCGGCCGAGAGGGCCGTTTGCGTGCTTGCCGATCAGTGGCCGGAAGGCGGCGGAAATCAGCTGCGAGCGGCCTCGGCGGAAGGTGCCGTAGGCGATCACCAGGCCGACGATGGCGTACATGGCCCAAGGGTGCAGGGTCCAGTGGAACAAGGTGGTGGCCATTGCCACCTGCATCGCTTCGCTGGTCTGCCCGCTGGCCGAGCCGGGCGGCGGCGATATGTAGTGCGACAGCGGCTCGGCCACGCCGAAGAACATCAGGCCGATGCCCATACCGGCGCTGAACATCATTGCTACCCAGGACACCGTGCGAAATTCTGGCTGTTCGCCATCGCGGCCCAGTGGTACTCGCCCGTAACGGCTGGCGGCCAGCCACAGCACGAACACCACGAACAGGGAGGAGGTGAGCACGAAGAACCAGCCAAAATTGAGAATGACCCAGGATTGCGCACTGGAGGCGCTGCTGGCCAGGCTGGCCTGGTTGAGGAAGCCCCAGAGCACGAAAGCGATGGCCAGGAGGCTGGTGAAACCAAAGACGATCCAGTCAAGCTTGCCCTCGAAATGCCGGTCCTGGCGGGCTTCTGCGGTTTTCGAGGGGTCCGTGACGCCAAGATCGAGTGTTTCGGGGATGTGTTCCTTTGCCATGTATGATGAGGCCCCATTTGTGTATTGCCTGAACGCGCAGGCTTGTTGTGTGGGCTACCGAGCGCGATGACGGCCTCGGCGGGGTGGATTGCTGGCGGGATTATCCTGCGCAGCAAATGGCGGCTCATGTCCCCATAACGTCCTGGGGCGTCCATTACGCGACTTGGCAAATACTTTTAGTTCTGGGGGCAGTGGCCCTTTCTGCCTCGGCTTCTGGTACCCTGATGGGCATAACCCGGGCCCGCACATACGAGCATCGTAGAAGCGCTGCTGCTTGCGGGCCTGGCCGCACCAGGAAACGGAGATTCGTCATAATGGCCACTGACCGTGTGAGCCTGATTCATTTCGATAAATTGAGCATGAGCCCTGCCGCTGCCGATCGGTTCCAGAAAGCCCTCGACGCACTGGAAGCGCTCAAGCTGCAGGACCGTTATGTGTATCTCATCGCTCCCTATCTGGGTGATATCGCTGACGCTTCCGACGCCGAGCAACTGGCCACAGCCCTGGAACAGGGCTTGCGCGTGGTCGAAGAGTTGCTGGTAGCCAGGTCGGTAACCAAGGTCAAGGCCGAGGAAGTGCGCCAGGTGTTCCACAGCGCTGGCGATCGTGCGCGGGCAGAGCTGCCTGGCTGAGCAGTGGCATGGCCAAAGACATCGACAACCCCTGCGTCTCGTTATGCCAGCTCAACAGCGAACTGTGCGTGAGCTGCGGCCGTACCCGTGACGAAATCCGCAAGTGGCGGGGCATGAAGCGGCCCGAGAAAATGGCCACTGTGCAGCGGGCGGCGACGCGAATGAAGGCTATCGCCAAAAAGGCGGCCAAGCGGCAGAATGCCGGCTGAACCTGCGTGCAATTGACGCAGCCTTTCCTGACTGTCTGACGAGCCTGAAATGGATTCTCACTCGCTGTTCGCGTTCACCCTGGTCGCCGCCATTGCGATCGCCAGCCCCGGCCCTGCCACCTTGATGGCTATCAACAACAGCCTTGCCCATGGCCAGCGCAGTGCGATCTGGTCGTCGCTGGGCAATGGCACGGGCCTGTTCTGTTTGTCGTCTGCGGCAATGCTTGGGCTAGGCGCACTGCTGGCCAGTTCTGAAGTACTGTTCAATGCCGTGAAGATCCTGGGCGCTGGCTACCTGTTCTACCTGGGCGCGCGGCAACTGCTGAAGAAGAGCCCGATGCTGGAGCAGGGTGCCGCAGAGCGTGCGACCAAGGTGCGACCCACGCCGCTGAAACTGTTCAAATCGGCCTTCCTCACTGCAGTAACCAACCCCAAGGCGACGATGTTCTTTACTGCGCTGTTCCCGCAGTTCATCGACCAGGGGGCTGCGCTGTTGCCGCAGTTCCTGACCTTGACCGGTATTTTCGTGGCCTTGTCGCTTACTTCACTGAGCGCATATGCCGCCCTGGCTGCGCGGGCCAAGGGGGTGCTGACCCGGCCGTCGCTGTCGCGCTGGGTGAACCGTGTAGTGGGCACCACCTTTATCGGTTTTGGCGCTGCGATCCTGGCGATGCGCCGGCAGGGTGCCTGAAGAGCCCACGTTGTCGCCGGCTGTGCAGGCTCTCATTGTCTGTTCTTCGGCAATTTTACTGGACGATGAAAGGCTCGTCTGCGGGTTGCTGATGGTCCAGACTGTCTTCAGCGCGCAGATGATTGCTGCAGGCGACCACCGTGAGTGGCAGCCTTAGGCCACTACGCCGGGTCGCCGGGTGTTTCATGTGCCGAGGGTCGTAGATGATCGAGCGTTGCTTTCGCCACGCCTTGCTTCTGGTGTGGCTGTCACTGCTGCCCCTGGCTGCGGTAGCGGATGATGCATGCTTACGGCTGACCGCCACAGGTAACCCGGAATACCCCCCCTACCTGTGGCGCGACCCGCTAAACCCTCAACGATTGATCGGTGCCAATGCCGACCTGCTCAAATACGTGGGCAAGCAGTTGGGGCTGGACATAGAGGTGGTTTACGCCGGGCCGTGGTCGCGCGCTCAGGAAGCCGTGCGCACTGGGCGGATCGACTTGATGGCCGGGTATTTCCTGACCGAAGCGCGCCGGCAGCATGTTGACTTCATCGCCCCGCCATTTTTGCGCACCCCCAGCGTCATCTGGGTGCGCCAGGACAATGCTTTTGCCTACCAGCAATGGGCCGACCTCAAAGGCCGCAAGGGTGGCACACTGGTCAACAACAGCCACGGCCAACAGTTCGACGAGTACGCCCAGGCCAATCTCACCCTCGAAGCGGTGCCCAGTGCCAGGCAGGCGTTCGAGAAGCTGATGCACAAGCGCAGCGATTACGTGGTGTACGAGCAGTATCCTGGCATGGCGCTGGCGCGCACATTGGGCATCGCAGCCACTGTGCAGGTGTTGCAACCACCGGTTTCCAGCGAAGGGTTGTTCCTGGCAATTTCACATGCGTCGCCCTGCAACCGGCCACCGCTGCGTGAGGCGCTGGCGCGGGAGATGGCGAAGATCGTTGGCGGGGCCTTGCCCGAGCAGTGGTTGAAACAGAGTCTGGAGCGGTGGCAGTGACCGAGTGGTGCTGCGCGGTCTTGGTAGGGGCAGCCTGGCGTCGGTACATCTATCTGCCACGCCAATTCAACGCATATGCAAGATGATGGGGCTGCTGCTGGCCGGGTCGGTATGCCCACGCAGCTTGCCTACCGCCTGCGCATCCACCGTACCCCCCTGATTGCCCCAGGCCGTACGCACAAAGCTGAGCACGTCGGCAATATCCTGATCACCCAACTGTTGACGGAAAGCCGGCATGCGATAGGCGTCCGGCACACCTGCAGCCACCACCCGCTGCGAACCATTGAGTGTGATGTTGATTGCCGAGGCGCTCTCCTTGGCCAGTGCCGAGGTTGCCCCGGCCAAGGGCGGCATCCATTCGGCCTGGCCCTTGCCGTCCAGGCCGTGGCATGACGCACAGCGTGTCACGTAGGTGCGCGCGCCGGGGCTGTCCAGCCGTGTAGCTAGCGATTCGGCCTGGTACTGCCAGGGTGCGCCGTCACGTTGAGGGTCACCGGGCAGCGACTTCAGGTAGTGGGCGATGGCAGCCAGGTCGTCGTCATGCATGAACTGCGTGGAGTTGTTGAATGCCTCGGTCATCGATCCGTATACCACCGCATGCCGGTTGCGCCCGGTCTTCAGGAACTGCGCGATCTCTGCCTCGCTCCAGCGCCCCAGCCCGGTGTTGTGGTCGGCGCGCAGGCTAGGTGCATACCAGCCGTCGAGCAGTGCGCCGGACAGAAACGGCTTGCCGCTGTCATCCAGCGCCTTTTCATTGAAGGCCAGGCCGCGTGGCGTATGACAACTGCCGCAGTGTCCGGGGCCCTGGACGAGATAGGCGCCACGGTTCCACTGAGCATCCTGCCCGGTTTTGTCGGTGTAAGGCGTGGTGGCGGCGAACAGGCCGTTCCACAAGGCGATCGGCCAGCGCAGGTTCAGCGGCCAGGGGATGTCGCTGGCCAGGTTGGCCTGCCGCGCCGGTTGTACGCCGTGCATGAAGAACGCATACAGCGCCTTGACATCATCATCGCTGAGCTTGGCGTAGGACGGGTAAGGCATAGCCGGGTACAGCCGCCGGCCATCAGGCGCGACACCCTGGCGCACGGCGCGGTCGAAGTCGGCCAGGGTGTAGTTACCGATGCCTGTGTCGCGGTCGGGGGTGATGTTGGTGGCGTGGATTGCCCCCAGCGGGGTGGCCATTTCCAGCCCGCCAGCGAACGGTTTGCCATCCGGTAGGCTATGGCAGGCCACGCAGTCACTGAGCCGTGCCACGTATTCGCCGCGGCTGACCAGCGTCGGGTCGGCAGCGGTGGCCTGCGCGTCGGCAAACGGCGGCGCGGGTTCACGAGTGACATACCAGGCCAGCAGGCCCGCCGCGACCAGGCACGGCAGCGCAAGCCAGCCAGCGGTTCTTGCGAAACGATGGGTCATGAGGCGTCCCTTGTGCGATCAGCTGAAGGTGTGGCGGCTCAAGGGCAAACTGCGCACGCGCTGGCCAGTGAGCTGCGCGACCGCATTGGCCACCGCCGGGGCCACCGCAGGCAGCGGTGGTTCGCCGATGCCGCCCATCTTCGCCCCGCTTTCGATGATGCGCACATGCACCCGGGCCATGCGCGAAGGCGGCAGGATCGGGTAAAGGTCATAATTGCGTGCGCGCGGCTTGCCGTCCACGTACACCGCTTCTTCCACCAGCGTCTGCGACAGGCCCAGGGCGACGGCGCCGTTGACCTGATGCTCGATGATCGCCGGGTTGACGATGCTGCCTGGGTCGATGGCTTGCCAGATGTCGTGCACCCTGACCTGGCCGTTGTCGATCGAAACCTCGGCAATGACCGCTGCCTCCGAGCCGAACGGTGACGCCATGGCCACGCCGCGTGCGCGCTTGCTGCCGTCCTCGGCGGTGAACGGTCCGCGCTTCCAGCCGCCGGACAAGTCGGCCACCGCGTTCAGCAGGTTGGTCAGTCTCGGGTTGTCGCGCAGCAGGTGCAGGCGCAGTTCAAACGGGTCCTTGCCACCTTTGTCAGCCAGCTCGTCCAGGAATGATTCGTAGAAGAAATCGTTGAGCGAGTTACCTACCGAGCGCCAGTAACCGAGCATGGCCGGGCCTTTGACATAGATCTGGGCGATGCGCTTGTTGGCGATGGCGTAGGACTTGCCTGACAGCCCCTCAAGCGCGGTCGGGTCGATCTTCTCCCCTTGTTTTCCAGCAAGGGCCTCGGTTGGGCCCTCGGTAGCGCTTACCGCTTCGAGCGCCACTGGCAGACCGTCTGCGTCCAGCCCGGCGCGGAACTTCACCACTGCGACGGGGCGCAGTACATCGCGCAAAAACTCCTCCTCGCGGCTCCAGATAAGCTTCACCGGCCGGCCAACGGCTTTGGCCAGGGCAATGGCCTGCGGGTAGGGGTTGGCAGAGTCGTACAGGAAATGGCGGCCAAAGAAGCCGCCCAGCAGTGGCGAGTGCAGGTTGATTTGTGCAGGGTCCAGGCCGGTGCGTTTGGCAATGTCGTCACGGAACATGTCCGGGGCCTGGTTGGGTAGCCAGACGTCGAGGCTGCCGTCCGGGTTGAAGCGGGCGAGGGCGGACGGTGGTTCGAGCTGGGCATGATTCAGGTACTGGTTGTGGTAGCTGGCCTCGACCTTGGTTCTGGCATTGGCCAAGGCACCGGCAATATCCCCTTCGCTCTCTTCATCACGGGACGGCCCTTGCACCGTCGCAAGGTGTTCGCGCCAGGCGTCGCTGGAAAAATCGGCCGGCATCGGGCGCACGTTGCTGTCGGCGGCCGGTTCTTTCCAGTCCACCTGTATCGCCTCCACTGCACGCTTGGCGTGCCACCAGCGCTCGGCGACCACGGCCACGGCGCCTGGCAGCTGATGCACCGAATGTACGCCTTTCATGGCCTTGACCTGGTCTTCGTTGCGCAGGCTGCCAACCGTCATGCCCAAGCGCGGTGCATGCTGCACGGCAGCGTGAAGCATGCCGTCGACTTTGATGTCGATGCAGTACTGGGCCTTGCCGGTGGACTTGTCGTAGGCGTCCAGGCGGCGTACGGGCTTTCCAATCCAGCGAAACTGGCTGGGGTCGCGCAGCTTGACGCTGGCCGGGTCGGGCACCGGCAGGTCCATGGCGCGACCGGCCAGCTCACCGTAGGGGACGGAACGTCCGCTCGTGGTATGTACTACGTTACCCGGCGTGGTGGAAAGCTCATCGACCGGTACACCCAGGTGTTCGCCGCCCGCCTGCAGCAGCATGCCCCGGGCGAGCGCGCCCAGGCGGCGCATGGTGGGGTAGCTCATGCGCACCGACATGCTGCCACCGGTGATGCGCATGCCGTTCTCCATCACCACGTAGGCTTCGCCCGGTGGTGCGCTATCGACCACGAAATGGGCCGGGTCGACATCCAACTCTTCACCCACGATCTGCGCCATGGCAGTGAAAGGGCCTTGCCCGCCCTCCATGAAGGGGCTCAGCAGGCGCACCGTGCCGTCCGGGCGAATCTCCAGAAATGCAGGCACCTGGGTGCCGCGTTGCGCCGTTGCCGCAGCGGCCGTTGCTGCCTGCACGCGGGCCGAGCCCATGGGCAGGCCAAAACCTAGCACCAGGGCACCGACTGCGGTGCCGGCAAGAAAGCGCCGACGCGACAGGTTGACCGTTTCGCCCTGTTGCAGCCTGAGCAATTCGGCGGGTGTATCGACTGGCGTGTTCATCAGGCCTGCTCCCCTTGGGCCAGGTCATGCACAGCGGCATGGATGGCGTTGTAGGTGCCGCAGCGGCAAAGGTTGACCATGGCTGCATCGATCTGCGCATCGCTGGGTTTAGGTGTGTGCTTGAGCAGCGCCGTGGCTGCCATTACCTGGCCAGACTGGCAATAGCCGCATTGAGCCACCTGATGCTCGACCCAGGCGGCGACCACCCGTTTGCCGATGGGGTCGGCCTCGATCGCCTCGATAGTGGTGACCTCACGCCCCACCACACCAGCCACCGGGGTGACGCAGGCGCGCACCACGTTGCCGTCCACCAGCACCGAACACGCGCCGCATTGGGCCAAGCCGCAGCCATACTTGGTGCCGGTCAGCCCCAGGTCATCGCGGATTACCCACAGCAGGGGTGTGTCGGCGTCCGCCTCGACCTGATAGGTCTTCTGGTTGATGCGTAGTTCCATGGTTTCACCTGCCCGTCACCGGTTGTTGTCGCTGTGTTTTTTTTGCATGGGGAATACGTTGTCCCCCGGTGCAGAAACGCTAGCACAGGAGGATGACCGCTGGTCTGGTGGCGGGGGTAGCTTCAGAGGATCAGGCAAGTAATCCGGTGGAATACGCAAGCCAGCTGCGAAAAATCAAGGCTGCAGTCGGCGTTGAACAGGACGTGCGCAACGAAAACCCGGATAATGCCGGCCAATTTCGTTTTGCACGCTTAAATCACGGTAATCCCGCATGGAAATCAAGGTCAATTTTCTCGACAATCTCCGTCTCGAAGCCAAATTCGATGACTTCACGGTGATCGCCGACCAACCTATCCGCTACAAAGGCGATGGTTCGGCCCCCGGCCCGTTCGACTATTTCCTGGCGTCTTCGGCCTTGTGCGCGGCTTACTTCGTCAAGCTGTACTGCCAGACCCGCGCTATTCCCACCGAAAACATCCGCCTGTCGCAGAACAACATCGTCGACCCGGAAAACCGCTACAACCAGATCTTCAAGATCCAGGTCGAACTGCCCGAGGACATCTCCGACAAGGACCGCCAGGGCATTCTGCGCTCCATCGACCGCTGCACGGTTAAAAAGGTGGTGCAAACCGGCCCTGAGTTTGTGATCGAAGTGGTCGACAACCTCGATGCCGATGCCCAAGGGCTGCTGATGCCGGTGTCGGACACGAGCACCTACATCCCCGGCAAGGACCTGCCGCTGGAGCAGACCATTGCCAACATGTCGGGCATCCTCGCCGGGTTGGGGATGAAGATCGAGATCGCCTCGTGGCGCAACATTGTGCCCAATGTCTGGTCGCTGCACGTACGCGATGCGCAGTCGCCGATGTGCTTTACCAACGGTAAAGGGGCCACCAAGGAGGCTGCGCTGGCCTCGGCGCTGGGCGAGTTCATCGAGCGACTCAACTGCAACTTCTTCTACAACGACCAGTTCTGGGGCGAAGACCTGGCCAATGCGCCGTTCGTGCACTACCCGAACGAGCAGTGGTTCAAGCCGGGCCCGCGCGACGCGTTGCCGGCCGAGATTCTCGATGAGCACTGCCTGGCCATCTACAACCCTGACGGGGAGCTGCGTGGTTCGCACCTGTATGACACCAACTCGGGTAACACTGCGCGGGGCATCTGTTCGCTGCCGTTCGTGCGTCAGTCCGACCAGCAGGTGGTGTACTTCCCGTCCAACCTGATCGAAAACCTGTTCCTCAGCAATGGCATGAGCGCAGGCAATACCTTGGCCGAGGCGCAGGTGCAGTGCCTGTCGGAAATCTTCGAGCGCGCGGTGAAGCGCGAAATCCTCGAAGGCGAGTTGTGCCTGCCGGACGTACCGCAAGAGGTGCTGGCCAAATACCCGGCGATCGTCGCCGGCATCCAGGGCCTGGAAGAGCAGGGCTTCCCGGTGCTGGTCAAGGATGCGTCGCTGGGGGGCGAGTTCCCGGTCATGTGCGTGACCTTGATGAACCCGCGCACGGGTGGCGTGTTCGCCTCGTTCGGTGCCCATCCGAGCCTGGAAGTGGCGCTGGAGCGCAGCCTCACCGAACTGCTGCAGGGCCGCAGCTTCGAAGGCCTGAACGACCTGCCGCAACCCACCTTCGAAAGCCACGCGCTGACCGAGCCGAACAACTTCGTCGAGCATTTCATCGACTCTAGCGGCGTGGTGTCGTGGCGCTTCTTCAGTGCCAAGGCTGACTTCGAATTCGTCGAGTGGGACTTCTCCGGGCACGGCGAGGACTCCAACCAGCAGGAAGCCGCGACCCTGTTCGGCATCCTCGAAGACCTGGGCAAGGAAGTGTACATGGCGGTGTACGACAACCTTGGCGCCACCGCGTGCCGCATCCTTGTACCGGGCTATTCGGAAATCTACCCGGTGGAGGACCTGATCTGGGACAACACCAACCGCGCCTTGTCGTTCCGTGCCGACATCCTCAACCTGCACAGCCTCGACAGCCGCTCGCTGAAGCTGCTGCTCAAGCGCCTAGACAACTGCGATGTGGATGACTACACCACCATCACCACGCTGATCGGTGTGGAGTTCGACGAAAACACAGTGTGGGGCCAACTGACCATTCTCGAACTGAAGCTGCTGATCTGTCTCGCGGTGCAGCGTTTCGAGGATGCCAAGGAACTGGTCGAGGCATTCTTGCAGTACAACGACAACACCGTAGACCGCGGCCTGTTCTACCAGGCGCTGAACGTGGTGCTGGAAGTGCAGTTGGATGACGAACTGGAGATGGATGACTACGAAGCCAACTTCCGCCGTATGTTCGGCAATGCACGCATGGACGCGGTATTGGGCTCGGTGGACGGCAGTGTCCGCTTCCATGGCCTGACCCCGACCAGCATGAAGCTCGAAGGCCTTGATCGCCACCTGCGCCTGATCGACAGCTACAAGAAGCTGCACGCGGCCCGGGCCAAGTTCGCCTGACAGGCGCTGCGCCCAATCATCGTCGGCAAGCCAGCGCCACAGGTATTGCACCGCTCTTGAGATTTGTGCCGAACCTGTGGACGCTGGCTTGCCTGCGATAAGTCAGGAGCCGTCCTACAGCCCTTTGATCTGGGCGCCATCCCCATTCTGTCTTGCCGCGTTGCCATCCAGGCGCATAGCGTTCTCTTCCTATCCACTTCAGGTGGTGACTATTCGGGCTTAGCGGGCCCACCTTCGAAAGCCTCCGCCGGTGGTGGCGCTACACGGACATTGAAAAGCTTGCAGACACAGTACCAACAGAGAGCGACGGTCAGGTTGTAGGGAAACAGCACGGCCCAGAACGGCAATTGCCAGTTCTTTTTGCCCTGCATTTCACCGGGCTCGCCGGTTCGCCAGGGGGCGTAGTGGCGCCAGGCTTCTGCCGGGGTGAGGCAGATGGCGTGCAGTGGCTTGTGCCACCAGTTGGGGTCACCGGGCGGGGGGAGTTTTTCCGGGCCGTGGTCCATGAAGTGGCGGAGGTATTCCCACACTTCGGCGACATGCTTGACGCCGGGTTCGGTGGGTTCGTTGCTGTCGACCCAGAGACAGTCTTTTTGATGCAGGCTGCCGTCTTCGCGGCGGGGGGCGAAGGCGAGGGCATAGCTGGTAGTGAAGGAGGAACCACTGAACTCTGTGCGACTGAAAAGACCGCCTGCGACTTGGCTCCAGTCAAATATTATGAGCTTTTTGAATCGCTTATAGTAGATTTTCTTTGTGTGTCGATTTAAATATATGTTCGATAAGTTTTTTATGAAAAGTATTCTGTAGGCTAAGAATGGGGTAAAAATAAAGGGAAGTGAGATCAGGATGGCAACGAAAATGTCGCCGCCGTTGATTGAGTAGTCTATATTTTCATTAATGAGATTGTAACATGATAATATCCAGGTAAATAGAAACATGGCAGTGTAGATTTTTCCCATGAATACAGAGTCGGACACCCAAGGGTTGCGCAGGCATAAGTGTGAACTGGTTGTTTGAATAAGTTGTCCGGAAATTTTTGGCTTGAATCCTGAAGTGTGGGCTTGATTAAAAAGCCAGATAGTCGCCATAGGTTTAGCGTTCCAGATGAATAGTGGTAGTAGAAGGAGTGTCGTCATCCAGTCCTTGGTTGGCATAGTAATTAATCGTTAGCGTGGCAGACCTGATTTGTCTAGCATCAGTTTTGTAATGAAGTAATAAACCTGCTTGGGTGATATGGCAGTCAGGGTTTATTTGGAGTGGGGTTGTCTGCCTGTCGAGATTCTGGCTCACTAAACTCCCTGACCATTCGCTTTGACCTACTACGAATTCTGGTAAAAGTATAGTTAGCTCGAGTGTTGCGTTTTGTTCAGTGACCTGAGTATGGATAATTGTTGCCCAGTCAGGTGTTGGCCATTTGTTATTTATATCCAAATGTGTCGTTAGGGCGCCTAAGCCGAGCTGCTCAGAGTACGGTGCCAACAATGCTTTCGGTGAGAAAAATTCAATCTGCCATGACTTGATTTCTTCGTGGATGTGGCGAAAGGGTGGCAATTTTTTATCAAAGTCTAACTTTATATTATCCCGTATTTCTCCATCGTTTTCCC
Organism: Pseudomonas sp. JR33AA; assembly: GCF_021378985.1. Lineage (NCBI taxonomy): Bacteria > Pseudomonadati > Pseudomonadota > Gammaproteobacteria > Pseudomonadales > Pseudomonadaceae > Pseudomonas > Pseudomonas sp. JR33AA. Next base: position 1,332 of record NZ_JAJSAW010000003.1, on the reverse strand, counting down.
TTGTCCCGAAGATGCTTCTGCTGGCCCATAATTCTAAAGGGCTGTGAAGGCGGGAGTGAGCTTTTGAGTAGAGGAATAGACCTCCACCGATCAAAGTTGCTCCGATCAAGGCGATTCCAGCTGCTGTCCAGCCTGCAAAGGGAATGAGGACTGTCGTGCCTGCGATGGCAAGGCTTCCTTCTAGAACAAGAATCGAACCTAAAGCAGTAGTCGCGCTGGCAGCCGCTGTATATAAGCCTGAAATAAGATTGCCGTTCTGCCATTGACGTATTGCCTTAAAAATATCTGAGGAAAACCCCATTATTATCGCCGGGTAGCCTGATGCCCGCGCGAAAAGATTACTCGTCAGAAAGTTGATGATGCCGTTACCAAAGGCCATGCCTGGCGCCGTTGAGATCCACTTCAACATCATGGCCTTTTGCGTTGCCCGCACGCTGACCAATGTCGCCGCCGCTGCACCAATCACCCCGAAAACAGATGAAGCGAACCCCAGGGTGTATTCCGGTGCATCGCTCTTCTGCAGGCTGTTGTAGGCCGTCTTGAGCGATAAGATGTTGAACCACAGCATCCCCGCGTTTAAACCACCACCACCGCCCGAGGTGAGCAACCCAAGGAAGTTGGGTTTCACGCGCGCAGTGGTGGTCAGCTCGATAGACACCGTGCGGCTACCCGAGATGCGCAACGCTTTCATCTCTTCAACCTGCGCCATGCCGCTCTTCAGGTACTTCTCCACTTCCTGGCTGAACGGGTTTTCCCGGACGGCCTGCTCGGTTATGCGATAGCGCGCCGCCAACAACCCCAGTGCTTTCTCGGCATTGGCCTCACGCGCTGCCAGCAACACTTGCTGGCGCAGGCCATGGCTGGCATCCCAGCGGGTCTGGCCACGCAGGCGCTTGAGCACCACGGCATTGACCGACTGGGCGGTGAGGTCGGTGATGTCCGCCATGGCCGGGAAGCGACCGGCCAGCCCTTCGATCACGTTGTCGCTGGCGCCGAACATGGAGCCGATCGAATCGGCTTTGTCCTTGAACGGGTTGAACGGCGCCAAGGCGGTGTAAAGCGGGCTGTCGTGCTGGTCCAGCCATTGCTCCAGGCGTTTGAAACGCCGGTCATGATCTTCGGTGCCGGGTGTCGGCTGGCCCATCGGGTGAATCAGCAAGGCCAGTGAGATTTCCAGACCGCGGGCGGGGGTGCGTTCGTCGCGGTCGTAACAGGCCAGTGCCGCAGCCAGGCTGTAGGGGTTATCAATGTGTTGGGATTCGGCCGTCGCCAGCCAGGCGTCATGATCGTTGCTGGCTTGCAAGGCCAGGTTGCGCAGGGCGGCAATCCTCC
>NZ_JAJSAW010000029.1:0-20501 GCF_021378985.1 Pseudomonas sp. JR33AA | reverse complement strand
AATGGGCAATGGGGCGTGGCCTTCATTGCACCGCTGCAAAGACCCAACTGCGTCGTTAAATATTATTGACCAACACCCCCGCCAAACCCACGCCGCCACAGGCCCGCATCGGTTTCAGGCCCCGGGAAACGGCGTATCCCCCGCGTTAAAGCCCGCTTCCGTCGTTTGACATATCGAACGGCTCTGGCAAGCTATCTACAAGCCCCGACCGGAATCGTCGCCTCTGACGAGCCGGCAGTGCTCGGGGCTACAGGCAGCACCCAAGGCCCCGCGCCGTGCGCCTGCACAACAACGACAGGTCGAACCTGTCCCAAGGTGACATATGTCCAACAGCAACATTGGCAACAAGCAACCTTCCCTGCGCAAACCCGTCGTCCTGATGACCATGGGCAGCCAAGAGCGCAAAGGCCATGACTACCAGGTCATGACCCACAAATACATTACCCCGTTGGTCGAGTTCTCCGACTGCGTCCCGGTGTTGGTGCCCACCTGCTGCGGCACTGAAGACCTCGAGACCTACCTGGACATGGCCGACGGCGTGTACCTGACTGGCGCTGGCAGCAACATCGACCCTGCCCTGTATGGCCAGGAAAACCAGACCCCAGGCAAAGGCCAGGACCAGAACCGCGACCTGTTCGACATTCCGCTGGTCAAGGCGGCGATCAAGCGTGGCCTGCCCATCTTCGGCATCTGCCGTGGCATGCAGGAAATCAACGTGGCCCTGGGTGGCGACATTTACCAGAAGGTGTATGCCGAACCTGGGTTCAATGACCACCGGGAAAACCCCGAAGACCCGGTTGAAGTGCAGTACGCCCAGGTGCATGGGGTGAAGATCCAGCCCGGCAGCTGGCTGCACGACACCCTGGGTACCGACGAGATTCGCGTCAACTCGCTGCATGGCCAGGGCCTGCGCACGCTCGGCGCCGGTATTGAAGCCATCGCCCGTGCCGAAGATGGCCTGGTCGAAGCGATTCACGCGCCAAGCATTTCGCCGTTCCTGTTCGCCGTGCAGTGGCACCCTGAATGGCAAGCGGCGAAGAACCCTGATTCGATAAAGATCTTCCAGGCTTTCGGCGATGCTTGCCGGGCCCAGGTACGCAAGGCGCAAATCAAGCGCCAGCACGCGGCCTGACCTTCAGTTTCCTCTGCTTTGATCGCGGGGCGGTGCAAGGCCGCCCCCGTTTCCCCGGTCACCCTCTGCTGGTCCCAGAACACTTCCCGTGGAACCGGGCGGCGGGCTTGTGCCTGTCTCCGCGATCGTTTTTTTCCTTCCTTTCCCTTAGAGATACGATGACTGGCCAGGTGTTGGTCGTTGTATCTGCTGCGCCTGTGAAATCGAGCGCCGCCCGCGCGGCGCTTCGCGGGTAAACCCGCTCCTACGTTTGTTTCGGGCCAGTATCGCTTGGGTCAGACGCGCGCGACCGCCTTGTTTGTACGACGCGATATCGAGGCATGCGCCAAGGCGTTCGCGCGCAAATGCCACAGGCATAACTGGCCCGAAACAAACGTAGGAGCGGGTTTACCCGCGAAGCGCCGCGCGGGCGGCGCTCGATCTGCGCCACCACACACCTGTCCAGACGGCCACCCTGGCGAGAACAAAATTTCTGAAAAGGGACTGGTCATCGCACAAGTTGTACGATAACTTACCTCCAACGCAAAACAACACCCTCACCCAAGCGCCACAGGATGCCAACAACAATGAATCCACAAGAACTTAAATCCATCCTCTCCCACGGCCTGCTGTCTTTCCCGGTCACCGATTTCAATGCCCAGGGCGACTTCAACCCGGCTGGCTACATCAAGCGCCTTGAGTGGCTGGCCCCATACGGCGCCAGCGCGCTGTTCGCCGCTGGCGGTACCGGTGAATTCTTCTCCCTGGCCGCCAGCGAATACAGCCAGGTGATCAAGACCGCGGTCGACACCTGCGCCACTTCGGTACCGATCCTCGCCGGTGTCGGTGGCTCTACCCGTCAGGCCATCGAATACGCGCAAGAAGCCGAGCGCCTGGGTGCCAAGGGCCTGCTGTTGCTGCCGCATTACCTGACCGAAGCCAGCCAGGACGGCGTCGCCGCCCACGTCGAAGCGGTGTGCAAATCGGTAAACATCGGTGTGGTGGTGTACAACCGCAACGTCTGCCGCCTGAATGCCGACATGCTGGAAAAACTGGCCGAGCGCTGCCCGAACCTGATCGGCTACAAGGACGGCCTGGGTGATATCGAGCTGATGGTGTCGATCCGTCGTCGCCTGGGCGAGCGCTTCAGCTACCTGGGTGGCCTGCCGACCGCCGAAGTGTATGCCGCCGCCTACAAGGCCCTGGGCGTACCGGTGTACTCCTCCGCGGTGTTCAACTTCGTGCCGAAAACCGCCATGGACTTCTACAACGCCATCGCCCGTGACGACCAAGCCACCGTGGCCAAGCTGATCGACGATTTCTTCCTGCCATACCTGGACATCCGCAACCGCAAGGCCGGCTACGCCGTGAGCATCGTCAAGGCCGGCGCAAAGATTGCCGGTTACGACGCCGGCCCGGTGCGTACTCCGCTGACCGACCTCACCGCCGAAGAGTACGAAATGCTCGCCGCGCTGATGGACAAGATGGGCCCGCAGTAAGCGCTGCCCGCGGCCTGCCCGATGCCGCGCCCGGAGTGGGCCTGCCCCACTCCGGTTACAATTCGTGAGCCCGCACAAAAATAACTAGTGGGAGTATTGCCAGCATGCAAGCGACTAAGAAAACGCATGTGCGCTACCTGATTTTGTTCATGCTGTTTCTGGTGACCACGATCAACTATGCCGACCGCGCTACCATTGCCATCGCAGGCTCCAGCCTGCAGAAAGACCTCGGCATTGACGCCGTAACCCTCGGTTATATCTTTTCCGCCTTCGGATGGGCTTACGTGGCTGGCCAGATTCCTGGTGGCTGGCTGCTCGATCGCTTCGGTTCCAAGAACGTCTACGCCTTCAGCATCTTCACCTGGTCGCTGTTCACCCTGCTTCAAGGTTTTGTCGGTGGCCTGCCGGTTGCCTGGGCCGTGGTCACCCTCTTCACCCTGCGCTTCCTGGTCGGTTTCGCCGAAGCCCCGTCATTCCCGGGTAACGCGCGCATCGTCGCCGCATGGTTCCCGACCCAGGAACGCGGCACGGCGTCGGCCATCTTCAACTCGGCGCAGTATTTCGCCACTGCACTGTTCGCCCCGATCATGGGCTGGATCGTGTTCAGCTTCGGCTGGGAGCACGTGTTCGTGGTCATGGGTGTGCTGGGCATCATCTTCTCGATGGTGTGGCTGAAGACCATCTACAATCCGCGCCAACATCCGCGCATCAGCCCAAGCGAACTCGAGCACATCGAGCAGAACGGCGGCCTGGTCGACATGGACCAGAAGCGCGGCAGCGACGGCCCGAAATGGGGTTACATCAAGCAGTTGCTGACCAGCCGCATGCTGCTGGGCGTATACCTGGGCCAGTACTGCATCAACGCCATCACCTACTTCTTCCTCACCTGGTTCCCGGTGTACCTGGTGCAGGAACGTGGCATGACCATTCTCAAGGCCGGCTTCATCGCCTCGCTGCCGGCAGTGTGCGGTTTTATCGGCGGCGTCCTGGGTGGCGTGATTTCCGACTGGCTGCTGCGCCGCGGCAACTCGCTGACCTTCTCGCGCAAACTGCCGATCGTCTGTGGTCTGCTGCTATCCACCACCATGGTGTTCTGCAACTACGTCGATGCCGAGTGGATGGTGGTTGGCTTCATGACGCTGGCGTTCTTCGGCAAGGGCATCGGCGCGCTGGGCTGGGCGGTGGTGGCGGACACTTCACCCAAGCAGATCGCCGGGCTGTCCGGTGGCCTGTTCAACACCTTCGGCAACATCGCGTCGATCACCACCCCGATCGTGATCGGCTACATCATCAGCGCTACCGGTTCGTTCAAGTGGGCGCTTGTGTATGTGGGTGCCAACGCGCTGGTAGCGGTATTCAGCTACCTGGTTATCGTCGGGCCCATCAAGCGTATCGAATTGCGTGATGCTGCCCCAAAGCCACACGCTGAGCCTGCCACCGACGGCGAACTGGCCAGCTCCCGTCACTGAAAGCACACGCCCGCGCCGGGTCACCCGGCATGGGCGGATGTACAAAAGCCTGAGAACCTGACAAGTAGGGCCCAAACATGCAGTTGATCGAACATTCCGACTCGCCCCGCTACGTCCGCCTGCACGACGACGACAACGTCGTGGTCGTGGTCAACGACGGCGGCTTGGGCGAAGGCGCCCGCTTCGCCGACGGCCTGACCCTGATCGAAGACGTGCCGCAAAGCCACAAGGTGGCCACCGTGGCCATCGCCAAGGGCGAGCCCGTGCGCCGCTATGGGCAAATCATCGGCTACGCGCTGCAAGACCTACCCCAAGGCAGCTGGGTTCAGGAAAGCCAGCTGGCCATGCCCGCCGCCCCGGAACTGGACAGCCTGCCGCGCTGCGATGCAGTGCAACAACCGCTGCCGCCGCTGGAAGGCTTCACCTTCGAGGGCTATCGCAACGCCGACGGCACTGTCGGCACCCGCAATATCCTCGGTATCACCACCACCGTGCAATGCGTGACCGGCGTACTGGAACATGCAGTCAAGCGCATTCGCAACGAATTGCTGCCCAAATACCCCAACGTCGATGACGTGGTGGCCATTACCCACAGCTACGGCTGCGGTGTGGCAATCAACGCCCGCGACGCTTATATCCCGATCCGCACCGTGCGCAACCTGGCGCGCAACCCCAACCTTGGCGGCGAGGCACTGGTGATCAGTCTGGGCTGTGAAAAACTGCAAGCCAGCCAGGTGATGCACGACAACGACCCGTCGGTGGACCTCAGCGACCCATGGCTGTACCGCCTGCAGGATGCCAGCCTTGGCTTTGTCGAAATGATCGAGCAGATCATGGACCTGGCAGAAACCCGCCTGAAGAAGCTCGACCAGCGCCGCCGCGAAACGGTCCCGGCCAGCGAACTTATCCTCGGCATGCAATGCGGTGGCAGCGACGCCTTCTCGGGCATCACCGCCAACCCGGCACTGGGCTATGCCGCCGACCTGCTGGTCCGCGCTGGCGCCACCGTGCTGTTCTCTGAAGTGACCGAGGTGCGCGACGCGATCTACATGCTGACCTCGCGCGCGGAAAACCAGGACGTTGCCGACGCGCTGGTGCGCGAAATGGACTGGTACGACCGCTACCTGCAGCAAGGCGCCGCCGACCGCAGCGCCAACACCACGCCGGGCAACAAGAAAGGCGGGCTGTCGAACATCGTCGAGAAATCGCTGGGTTCGATCGTCAAGTCGGGCAGCGGCGCTATCCAGGGGGTGCTCGGCCCAGGCGAGCGGGTCAACCGCAAAGGCCTGATTTTCTGCGCCACCCCGGCCAGCGACTTTGTCTGTGGCACCTTGCAGCTGGCGGCCGGCATGAACCTGCACGTTTTCACCACCGGACGCGGCACCCCCTATGGCCTGGCCATGGCGCCGGTGGTCAAGGTGTGCACACGCAGCGAACTGGCCCAGCGCTGGCCTGACCTGATCGACATCGACGCCGGTCGCATCGCCAGTGGTCGCTCGACCCTCGAGGAGCTGGGTTGGGAGCTGTTCCATTACTACCTGGACGTAGCCAGCGGCCGCAAGCAGACCTGGGCCGAACAACACCGGCTGCACAACGACATCACCCTGTTCAACCCGGCGCCCATTACCTGATGCCGCAGCCCTGACCTCGCATTCACACACGCCACCTTCAAGCCCACAGGAGCACCCCATGCCTGAAATCCTCGGCCACAACTTCATCGCCGGCCAGCGTAGTGCCGCTGGCCCTCAGCGCCTGCAGAGCCTGGACGCCAGCACTGGCGAAGCCCTGCCCTACAGCTTTGCCCAGGCCACCGAAGCCGAAGTGGACCAGGCGGCCAAGGCCGCTGCCGCTGCCTTCGCCGAGTTCCGCCAACTGGCCCCGGCACGTCGGGCCGAATTCCTCGACGCCATCGCTGCTGAACTCGACGAACTGGATGACGCCTTCGTCGCCATCGTCTGCCGCGAAACCGCACTGCCGGCCGCCCGCATCCAGGGCGAGCGCGGCCGCACCAGCGGGCAGATGCGCCTGTTCGCCCAAGTGCTGCGTCGCGGCGACTTCCTCGGCGCGCGCATTGACCTGGCACTGCCCGAGCGCCAGCCGCTGCCACGCGTAGACCTGCGCCAGATGCGCATCGGCGTGGGCCCGGTCGCCGTGTTCGGGGCCAGCAACTTCCCGCTGGCCTTCTCCACCGCCGGGGGTGATACCGCCGCTGCCCTCGCCGCAGGCTGCCCGGTGGTATTCAAGGCGCACAGCGGCCACATGGCCACGGCCGACCTGGTCGCCTGCGCCATCGTGCGCGCCGCGGAGCGTACCGGCATGCCCAAGGGCGTGTTCAACATGGTATTTGGTGGCGGCGTGGGCGAGTGGCTGGTCAAGCACCCCGCCATCCAGGCGGTTGGCTTCACCGGCTCGCTGAAAGGCGGTGATGCCCTTTGCCGCATGGCCGCTGAGCGCCCGCAGCCAATCCCGGTGTTTGCCGAGATGTCCAGCATCAACCCGGTCATCATCCTGCCAGGCGCCCTGGCCAAACGTGGCGAGGCCATTGCCCGCGAGTTGGCGGGGTCCGTGTGCATGGGGGCCGGGCAGTTCTGCACCAACCCTGGGCTGGTGATTGGCTTGCAGTCGCCACAGTACAGCCAGTTGCTTGCCGACCTTGGCCAGTACCTGGACCAGCAAGCGGGGCAAACCATGCTCAACGCTGGCGGCCTGCGCAGCTACGTTGGCGGCCTTGAACACCTGCATGCCCATGCCGGTATCGAGCATGTGGCCGGCCAGGCGCAGGAAGGCAACCAGGCGCGCGCTCAGCTGTTCAAGGCCGATGCACGCCTGCTGGTCGAGTCCGACCCGCTGTTGCAGGAGGAAGTCTTTGGGCCTACCACTGTGGCTGTGGAGGTGCAGGACAACGACCAACTGCGCGCCGCGCTGCTCGGCCTGCGTGGCCAGCTGACCGCGACGCTGATCGGCGAGGCAGAGGACTTCGATGCCTTCGCCTGGCTGGTGCCGCTGCTGGAGGAGAAAGTCGGGCGAATCCTGGTCAATGGCTACCCGACTGGTGTCGAAGTCTGTGATGCGATGGTGCACGGAGGCCCGTACCCGGCGACCTCAGATGCGCGTGGCACCTCGGTCGGCACTTTGGCCATCGACCGCTTCCTGCGCCCGGTGTGCTACCAGAACTACCCACAGACACTGCTGCCCGAGGCACTGCGCGACGGCAACCCGCTGGGGCTGCGGCGGTTGGTGAACGGGCAATGGAGTGACGGGGTGATCTGACTGGTTGCCAGCAACAAGAAAGCCCTGCGCACGGCGGGGCTTTTCTTTTGACTGTACCGGCCTCTTCGCGGGCAAGCCCGCGCCTACAGGGCTATCTTGCCCGCGAAGAGGCCGGTACAGGCAGCAAAGGCTTCAGGTCCCTTGCGCTTCAGCCGCCTCATGCGCCTGGCGCAAGCGCTCGCGGCTGTTGCTCAGGTGCATGCGCATGGCCATCTTCGCCCCTTCGCTGTCACGCCGGGCAATCGCCTCATAGATCGCCTCGTGCTCATGCATCAGGCGGCTCATGTAATGCGCCTGGTCATCATGGGCCAGGCGCGCCGAATTCAGCCGGGTGCGCGGGATGATGCTGGTACCCAGGTGGTTGATGATGTCGGCGAAGTAGTGGTTACCGCTAGCCTGGGCAATGCGCAGGTGGAACTGGAAGTCCGCCGACACCGCATCAGTGGCGTGGGCCGCCCCCTCGTTCAGTTCGTCCAGCGCCGCCCGCATGCCGGCCAGGGCTTCGTCACTTCGCCGCTGGGCTGCCAGCCCGGCCGACTCGATCTCCAGGGCGATGCGCAACTCCAGCACCGCCAGCACTTCGCGCAGGGTGACCACGGTGGCCGGGTCGATACGGAAACCGCCCGTAGCCGGCGCATCCAGCACGAATGTACCGATGCCGTGGCGGGTCTCTACCTGCCCGGCGGCCTGCAACCGCGAAATCGCCTCACGCACCACCGTGCGGCTGACGCCCTCTTCGGCCATGATCTGCGATTCGGTCGGCAGCTTGTCGCCGCGCTTGAGCTGGCCGCTGCGAATGCGTTCGGTCAGCACCGTGACCAGTTCCTGAGCCAGACTGCGCGGCTTGCGCCGGGTCCTTGCCTGTACCTGCTGCTCTGTCATTGCCCTGTATTTCACCTTGAAAGACAGCGCTCATCATAGCGCAAGCAGTTGTACGATCACATACACCCCGTGCGGTATTTATTGCGCGCAGAATCGCTGGCCCATGGTCTGCGCGAGCCTGTACTGTATGCCTTCACGCTCACTGATCCATGGAAGGAATCTGCAGTATGAAAACCCTCGACCGCCTTTTGCTCGGCAGTGGCCTGCTGATCCCCCTATGGCTGCTGGCGGGGGTATGGCTCACCGCTCAGGCCTACCCTGGCTATGATCACCTGCAACAGGCCATGAGCCAGCTTGGCGCGGCCGGCTCGCCAACCCACAGCTGGTCGCCGCTGGTCAACAACTTCCCTCTGGCCGTGCTGTTTGCCCTGTTTGCCTGGGGCCTGCTGCGGCGCTGGCGTAGCTCGAAGCTGGCGCTGCTGAGTGCGGGCATGGTGTTGCTGCATGGCATTGGCAGTCTGGGTACCGGCTGGTTCCCCTGCGACCAGGGTTGTGCACCGGCACAGCCATCTACCTCGCAGCAACTGCATAACCTGTTTGGTCTGCTGATGTTCCTTTCGCTGACCTTCGCCAGCGCCCTACGGGCATGGCTGGGCAACCGCCTTGCAGGTTCCCCCGCCCTGGCGCTGTTTTCCCTGGCTTGCGTGGTGTTGGCGATTACCACCGTCGCGTTGATGGGCCAGGCGGTGCAGAGTGGCCAGCTGTTCGGCCTGTACCAACGCCTTAACTATGGTGTTTCGGTGCTCTGGGTTGCCAGCCTGGCCTGGACAAGCCTGCGCAAGCCCGCGGCCAGTCCTCTGCGCATGGCTGTGACCTGACGGCAAATTGCTGGCCCACGGCTGCGGAAAGCGGAGGCAAACTCCGTTCTCTTTCAGATGCTTAGGACAGCAACATGCGAGTACTTCTAGCAACGATGGCCGGCTGCCTGCTGGCCACCTTCGCTTTCGGCGCCCAGGCCAGGGCACTGAGCCAGAACGATCGCCACACCTGCGGCTGGGGCGCGCAGATTGCCGCCGAGGCCCAGCAGGCCAAGCTTTCGGGGGTGAACTTGTATGCCATGCGCAAGAAGCTGCAGGTACGCAAATTCCCCAAACCCTGGATGCGCATGACCGCCTTCGGCATTACCGAGCAGACATACAACAGCCGCTCGCGGCTCAAGCCAGCAGCGATCAAGCAGACGTACTTCGAGCAGTGTGTTCAGCATGCCGTTGCAAGACGATAACGCCTTGTTTAGGCGCCCCTGCAAGGCCGCATCAGCGTCGCCAAGGGGCGCCTGCCTTGAAGCGATCTTCCAGCCAGGCCTTGAAGACGCCCATCGCGGCCGTGTTCAGGCGCGCGGTCGGCCGTACCAGGTAAATGCCCGCTGCCTTGTCCAGTTGCCATTGCGCAAGCACCCTTACCAGGCGTCCGCTGGCCAGGTCCTCGCCCATGAGCCAATCACCCCCGGCCAGAATACCCACGCCGCGCCGCGCCGCCTCCAGCAGCGCTTCGTTGTCATTACTGCGAAGGCTGCCGGCAACCTTGACACTTACCTGTCGCCTATCACTCATCAGGCGCCATTCAGGAAACGATCGTAAGCCATTGAAACCCAAGCAGTTATGCCCAGCCAAATCCTCCGGCTGTGCAGGTTCCCCATGCCGAGCAAGGTATTGAGGAGAAGCGCACAGGATCCGCACGTGATCGCACAATTTCGTTGCCACCAGACGATTGTCCGCCAGCTCACCAATACGGATCGCGGCGTCGAAGCCCTCGCCGATCAGGTCGACGAAACGATCGGCATACTCGGCCTCCACCATTACCTGCGGGTAGGCCAGTACAAAGTCGGCGAGCATGCCGCTCAACCAGCGTCGGCCCATGGCCGCCGGAAGCGCCAGACGCAGGCGCCCACGAACCGTGGCCGCACCTTCAGCGGCCTCTTCCTCCGCTTCGGCAATCAGCCGGCTGGCCTCGAGAACCTTGGCTACCAGCCGCTCGCCCTCATCGGTAAAGCGCAGCTGCCGCGTACTGCGCTCCACCAGGCGAATGCCCAGCCGCGTCTCTAGTGCACTCAGGCGTTTGGACAGCACCGTAGGGTGGCGCTCCAGTTGCCGCCCGGCGGCAGCAAACGAGCCCTGCTCATACAAGGCCAGCAGGGTGGCAAGTTCATCAGCGCGGCGACTGTCGAAGGTTTCCATGGCAAGGCTCGGCTCAGGGCGGTGGAATCAGAGGGGGATCAGGCAGTCAGCACCAGCGCGCCCTCCGACCGCCCTTGCTCCAGGTACTCGTGGGCCTTGGCTGCTTCAGCCAGCGGGAAGCATCGCCAGACCCGAGCCTGGACGATACCTTCGGTAACCGCCGCCAGCACATCGGCCGCGCGCTGCTGGTACTCCTCGGCCGTGCGGGTGTGTGCTGCCAGCGATGGCCGGGTCAGGTACAGCGAGCCATAGGCATTGAGCGTGGCCACCTCGATGGCGGGCGGTGCACCGGAAGTGCCGCCGAACGATACCAACAAGCCACGCACCCTCAGGCTGCCCAACGAGGCCTCGAGCGACACCTTGCCCACGCAATCGTACACCACGTCCACACCTTGGCCGAGGGTCAGCTCGCGCACCTGGCTGGCCAAGGTTGCCGCGTTGAACACCAACACATGCTGGCAGCCCGCCGCCCGTGCCCGCGCCACACTTTGCGGGCGCGATACCACCCCTATCACCGTCGCCCCCAGGTGCCGCGCCCAAGGCGCCATCAGTTGGCCCAAAGCACCGGCCGCACCGTACAACAACACCTGGGTGCCCGGCCCTACGGCATAGGTGGTTTTCAACAGATATTGCGCCGTGATGCCCTTGAACATCACCGCTGCGGCGGCCTCGTCCTCCAACTGCGGCGGCAGCCGGACCAGCCGGTCGGCCGGGAACAGCCGGCCGCTGGCATAGGCACCGACCGGCCCCATCGCGTAGGCGACACGGTCGCCAACCTGCACATTGTGCACCCCCTCGCCAATGGCCGAGACCCTGCCAGCGCCTTCCAGCCCCAAGCCCGAAGGCAATGCCAGCGCTGCTCCACCCTTGCGCTGCAACACATCCAGCGGGTTCACGCCTATGGCCGTCTGCTCCAGCCAGACCTGGCCAGGCCCGGGAGATTGGGCTGCTACGTGTGCAAGCTGCATCACGTCGGCAGCGCCGGTGCTATTGAGAATGATGCGGGTAGCCATGATCAAATCCTGCTGAATGAGTACTCGAGTCAGGCTAAACAGGAAGGAAAAGTTGAACAATCAGCCGGGATGCAGTTGATTTCTGCACCCCTTGCAGCAATTCAATCAGTGCATCAGCAACCCGTCAGCACTTTAGGGCGCCGTTCACTGGCGAAGAAAGGCCGAGGTGAACAGCCGGCACAAACCTTGTAGGCGCACACACAGCATTTGTTAAGCTGATTCACGTCGCCAGAAATGACCAAGGCTATTCACCCGATGGATGAACTGCGCAAGATCGACCTCAACCTGCTGCTCGCCCTGCACGCCCTGCTCAGCGAAAGGCACGTGACCCGTGCAGCCCTGCGCCTGCACCGCAGCCAACCAGCGGTCAGCCATGCCTTGGCGCAGTTGCGCAAACACTTCGACGATCCCTTGCTGGTACGCCAAGGTGGCGGCATGGCCCTTACCGCCCGCGCCCAATCGCTGGCACAACCGTTACAGGATGCACTGAGCAATCTCGACAGCTTGCTGGCCACCCCGCTGTTCGAGCCAGCCAAGGCCCAGCGCCGGTTCCGGCTGTCGCTGTCCGACTACGCTTCGCGGATCATCCTGCCGCACCTACTGCGCCACCTTCGCCAGGTCGCGCCCGGGGTGGATCTGGCCATCAGCCAGGCCAGCCGTGAAACCATGTTGGCGCAGTTGCTCGATGGCGAGCTGGATCTGGCCCTGGGCCTGTTCCTCGAACTGCCTCAGGACATCACCGCCCAGCCCCTGTTTGCGGACCGCTTCATCAGCGTTGCCGATCGCCAGGTGCTGCCTGCCAGCGGCGGCATGGCCCTGGAAGACTGGCTGGCACGCCCACATGTATTGATGGCCATGCGCCCGGATGCTTTCGATGAAATCGAGCGCGCACTGGCCGCCCGGGGTCTGCGACGCCGTATTGCCCTGGCCTTGCCACACTGGAGTGCGGCAGTCGAAGTGCTGCCCGGCACCGACCTGATCCTGACGGTAGCCAGCCGCGCAGTGGGGTCGTTGCGCCAGCACAAGACACTGCGCCAGTTCACGCCGCCACTGGCCATCCCCTCGTTCGACTATCAGCAGGCCTGGCACAACCGCAAGGACAGTGACCCCGGGCACCGCTGGTTGCGCGAAACCGTATGGGCCTGCAGCCAACCAGGGCGCTGATCAGTTTTCCTGCCCCTTCACAGCTGACGCGGAATGGGTCGGTGATGCCGTTGCCCAAGTACCCTGTACCAGCAGCACTCCGCACAGGATCAGCACCACGCCTGCCACCCTGACCAGGCTAAGCGGCTTGCCACGCAGCCCCATCACCCCGTAGTGGTCGGCAAGCACAGCCGTGATGATCTGCCCCGCCACTACCAGTACCAGGAACCCTGCTGCGCCCAGTTTAGGGGTGAGGGCTGCGGCGCCGGCTACATACATTGCCCCGAGCACGCCACCAATCCATAACCACCAGGGCCCTTGCAAGGCCTTGCTCATGTCTGGCGCCGGTACCCGAATAATCAGCAGCGCAGCGATCACCACCAGCATGCTCACCGTCAACGATGTGAAAGCCCCCCACAGCCAGTGCCCAAGTGCCCGGCCTGCCGCAGCATTACCTGCGGCCTGGAACGGCAACACAGCGCCGGCAAGCAACGCCAGGGCGACAGGAAGCGCCAGCAGGAGCATTGATTTACTGAACATGGCAGTCCTCATCCAAGGTATCGATGGCCACCATGATGGTGCATTGCCCAGTACTGATAGAAATCAAAATCCTGCACGTGAACTATTCGTACCATGCATAGTGAAACAGGGGTATGCGCCGCACGGCTGGCCCGCCATAATCTGTCGGAAGGGCGGTTCGCAATCCTGACCTCGCAAGGCGCAGACGGCGGCCTGGCACCGCTGGGGCTGGCGACGCGCCTGGTAATCACCTCGGTCAGTCCTGCCTTGGCTGTGCACGTGCCTGGCCGGCAATCGACTGCACCGTGCCACTGCCATGGAGCCTCAACAATGAGCGATGACCGAAAGTCGCTGATCGACCTTGGCCAACTGCCAACCCGCAACCTGGCCGAATGCCTGGCGGTGGATCAAGCCGCGTTGGTCAACGCCTTGACAGGCCAACTGCCCACGGCAGTGGTAGAGCACCTCGCTGCCAGTGCGGACCAGGTCCAGGCACTGGGCCTGTCAAAAAAAGTGGCGGCCATTGGCCTGGCACTGGGCAAGTGGCTGGAGCAGGCCCCCGAGTCTTTGCGCCAGCAGGTGTTCGAGCAATGCTGCACGCACCCATCCGATACCGTGCGCAGCTGGGCGGCGTTCGCTCAGGCGTTCCTGTCACGCTCGCAGCCTGCGGAAGATGCCCTGCTGGCGCAGTTTCGCTTCGCCCGCGATGAGCACTTCGGCGTGCGCGAATGGGCCTGGATCGCCCTGCGGCCGCGCCTGGCACAGCACCTTGAAGCGGCCTTGGCGCTACTCGGCCGCCATACCGGCGATGCAGACCCACTGGTACGTCGGTTCTGCATCGAGATCCTTCGCCCGCGCGGCGTTTGGTGCGAGCACATTGCCACGCTCAAGCAACAACCAGAAGTGGCCGAGCCGTTGCTGGTACCGCTGCTGGCCGAAGCCGAGAAATACGCCCAGGACTCGGTTGCCAATTGGCTCAACGACGCCAGCAAGACCCGCCCCGACTGGGTGCTTCAGCTGTTTCAGCGCCATCCCCCGGACTGCAAGGCCTCACAGCGCATCCAGACCCGGGCTACCCGAAGCCTGCCCCAGTGAACCACCAAGTCGACTACTGCGAACGTGCCGAGCCCCATGCCTTGATCGAAGCCGCCGACTACTGAGACCCGCTCCCCGGCACCGGCCTACCCGGACCGCAAACGGCCGATCGTAGGCGAGTAACCGAGGTCGGCAACGGCCAAGGTCAACGCGAGGTTTCGACGCGCAGTACTTCGGTGTAGATCGCGTCAACCGTCTGGCCAACCTTGAGGTTCTTCATGCGTTTCTGCAGGTCTGGATTCTCGACCTTGACCACCTGTAGCTTGCCCTCCGGTGGCAACAGGCTCACCTCATGCGTCTCGAGGTCGATCTTCTTGATCTGAGAGGTAACCTTGACCTGGCGGAACGCCTCGCCGCCCGGGTGGGGGTTTTGCTCGGTTGCACGGATGGTACCGGACTCTTCAGTCGCTTTCGGTGCCCCACCCACTTCCGGATTGAGCACATAGGCCACTGCGCGGGTCACGTAGATGTCGACTTGGTCACCGACTTTAAGGTTGGGCAGCGCTTTGGCCTTTTCGGTCAGCTGGAACGTCACATCCTTCTTCTCGTCAGGGCCTTTCACCGTGACCTGGCGGGTGGCCAGGTCGATAGCCGTTACCTGCGTGGTGACGTGGCTTTCCAGCGCCTCGCTCCCGATGGGGATACCGGCAGCCTGTACCGTGAAGCTGGCAGCAGAGGCCAGCGTGGCAAGGGCTACAGCACGAGCGAGAGTACGAATGGGGTTCATAGGCGTGCTTCCATGTGATCAAGTCCGAGTAGGCGCGTGAAAGGCTCACGCGCTAACAAGCATAGCCATTACCTGCCGCCTTGCCGGTCCTCCCGGTGCGCGACGCATTTCGACGCCGAACCACTGTTATAGCTAATACGAATGCTTTACACTTGCTTTACATTTGTAAATCATTATTATTCGCGACCTCCGATAACAACAAAGAGTCGCCTGTAATGGCAAAAAGGTCTGTTGCCCCAGCATCCATTTCCATGCTGGGCCTGCTCGTTGTGCCTGCTGTCCACGCTGCCGCCCAAACCGATACGCAAGGGAGCCTCGCCCTGCCCACCACCGCCGTCACCAGCGTTTATGAGCAGCAAAGCTACAAGGCCAGTGAAAGCCGCAGCGCCATGAAGATCGACGCGCCGCTGCGCGATATCCCGCAAACCGTCAACGTCGTTCCGGAAAGCGTGATCAAGGACCAGGGTGCACAGTCCATGGAAGACGTGCTGAAGAACGTGCCCGGCATCGGCCTGTCCAACGGCGACGGCCAGCGCGATCAGGTGACCATCCGTGGCTTCAGCGCCATTGGCGACATGTATATCGACGGCGTGCGTGACGACGCCTTGTACTTCCGCGACCTGTCCAACGTCGAGCGTGTCGAGGTGATCAAGGGCCCGGCCGCGGTGCTGTATGGCCGGGGCTCTTCGGGCGGGCTGATCAACAGCATCAGCAAGAAACCAAGCTTCACGCCCAAGCGCGAAATGGGCATGAATTTCGACAGCGAAGGCAAACGCCGAACCCAGTTCGACACCGGCTGGGCCGACCCGCAAAGCAACCAGGCCTACCGCGTGACCGGTGCCTTCGAAGACAGCGACACCTTCCGCGATGATGGCTACATCGACCGCAAGGCCATCGCACCGTCGGCCTACTTCCGTCTCTCGGACGACCTGGAACTGAACCTGGGCGCCACCTACCTGTACGACAAGCGCCTGATCGACTTCGGCATCCCGGCCCTGGGCAACCGCCCGGTGGACGTGGACCGCGACAAGCGCTTCGGCTCTGGCGATGCTGACCAGGATTACGCCCGCAGCGAGGTGTTCTCGCTTACGGCCAGCCTGGACTACCGCATCAACGACAACTTCACCCTGACCAACACCAGCCGCTATTACCGCTACGACCTGGACCGCAACAACACCTTGGCCGACAGCAGCCCGACGCGCTTCGTCACCGCGCCCGATGGTGAACTGCTGATCAAACTCAACCGCGGCAACGTCGCCCGCGATGAGTACGGTGTGTTCAACCAGACGGAGCTCAAGCAACAGGCGCAACTGGCCGGTATGCAGCACAACCTGTTATATGGCGTGGAAGCAGGCTTTCAGGACAAGTACCAGCGCGTGTTGAGCCAGACCAACGTGGCCCAGGTACCGGTGTACCGTGATGCCTTGGTGCCGGTACCGGAACATGCCGCCAACCTGTCTTCCAAGGGCACCAACTTCCAGCAGACCACCGGTCTGTACGTGCAGGACATGATCGAGCTGAACGCGCACTGGAAGGCATTGGTCGGTGTGCGTTATGACATCTTTGGCCAGGAGTACGACGACGACCGCGTGCAAAACATCGACCTCGATCGTACCGACAAGACCTGGAGCCCGCGTGCGGGCCTGGTCTACCAGCCAGACGCAATCCAGTCCTACTACGTGTCGGTCAGCCGCAGCTATCAGCCTTCGGGCGAAGTGTTCGCGGTGAGCCCGAGCAACCAGCACCTGGAGCCGGAAGAAACCACCAACTATGAAATCGGCGCCAAATGGGACCTGCTCGACAGCCGCCTGTCATTGACCGCCGCAGTGTTCCGCCTTGAGCGCACCAACATGAAGACTGCCGACCCGGCCAACCCCAACCTGACCGTATTGGCTGGCGAACAGCGTACCGATGGCTTCGAAGCCACCGTCAGCGGGTATCTCACCGACAAGTGGCAGATCTATGCCGGTTACGCTTACCTGGACGCCGAAATCACCAAGTCCAACAGCAAGACCAATGGCGTGGCGAACGAAGGCCAGACCCCTACCCTGACGCCGCGCAACAGTGCCAACGTCTGGCTGGTACGTACCCTGACACCGGAGTGGCGTGTGGCCGCCGGAGCCAACTACGTCGACGAACGCTACACAGCGCTCGACAATGTGGTGGTGATGCCGGGCTATACCACCTTCGACGCCGCGCTGCTGTACAGCGTGCAGCAGTGGGATGCCGCGCTGCGCCTGAAAAACGTGTTCGACCGTGACTACTATGCCTCGGCACATGGCTCGGTCGACCTGATCACCCCAGGGGCACCGCGTACACTGGAAGCCAGCTTCAACTACCGCTTCTGACCCGTGCGCAACGCCTGTCAGTCAGCAATTGGGCCGCTCTGCGGCCCATCGCCAACAAGCTTTGCCGATTTTGACCCGATAGCATTCAGCGATTACGCGTCACCCGCCACACTGTATTCGCCAGGTCATCGGCAATGATCAACGCCCCCCGCGGGTCCACCGTCACCCCAACCGGTCGCCCACGGGTCCTGCCATCCTCACCGCGAAAGCCCGTGGCGAAGTCGATGGGCTCCCCTGCTGGCTTGCCATTGCTGAACGGCACGAAAATCACCTTGTACCCCACCGGGTTGGGCCGGTTCCAGCTGCCGTGCTCGCCCACGAACACACCGTCGGCAAAGCGCTCGCCCATTGCCGAGGTCGAGAAGTCCACACCCAGTGCAGCCACATGCGAACCCAGGCTGTAGTCCGGCTTGATCGCCGCCGCCACCTTGTCCGGGTTCTGCGGCCGCACCCGCTCATCCACATGCTGCCCCCAGTAGCTGTAAGGCCAACCATAGAAGCCCCCTTCACGTACCGAAGTGAGGTAGTCCGGCACAAGGTCCGGGCCCAGCTCATCCCGCTCGTTGACCACCGTCCACAACTGCCCGGTTTGCGGCTGGATGGTCAAGGCTGTCGGGTTACGCAAGCCGGTGGCATAGGGCCGGTGTGCGCCGGTCTCGGCATCGACCTGCCAGACCATGGCCCGATCGATCTCCACCTCCAGGCCGCGTTCGGTGATATTGCTGTTCGAGCCGATACCCACATACAAGAAGCGGCCATCCGGGCTGATGGTCAGCGCCTTGGTCCAATGGTGGTTGATTTCGGCCGGCAGGTCGGTGACCTTGGTTGGCGGGCCGTCGGCCTGGGTCTGGCCTTCCTTGTAGTCAAAGCGCACCAGCGCATCCTGGTTGGCGACATACAGCTTGCCGTTGGCATAGGCCAGGCCGTACGGTGCGTTGAGGTTATCCGCAAACACGGCCTGTACCTCGTAGTTGCCATCGCCGTCAGCATCGCGCAGCAGGGTCAGGCGGTTGCCACCCTTGACCTGGGTATTGCCCTTGGCCTTGATCTGGCTGGCGATCACATCCTTGGGCTTGAGCTTGGCCGCGCTGCCTCCCCGGCCCTCAGCCACCAGAATGTCGCCATTGGGCAGCACCAGGCTCTGGCGCGGGATTTTCAGGCCGGTGGCAATGGCGGTGACACTGAAGCCCTCCGGCACGGTCGGTTTCAGTTCGCCCCAGGCAGCCGGTTGCGCGATCTTCATGCTCGGCAGCAAGCCACGCTGAGGTTCCGGCAGCTTCGGGTCCGGGCCATGGGCCTGGGTCGGCTCGCCGTCGCCACCACAGGCACTCAGCAATAGCGCCACGCCCAGCAGGCTAAAGGCATGCAAAGGCTTCATGCCACACCCCCCGAGCGCAGGTTGCTCAAACCGGTCCAGGCGGCCACCACCGCCAGCACTGTCACGATTACCGACAACACCAGCCCGGAAGGCATCACCGCCCAGGCATCCTTGGCATGCTCAAAGGCATTGATCAGCCCAAGCCCCCAAGTCACCAGCAGCAGCACGAAGTACAGCGCAGCGCGCCCGCCCTTGCGCTCGGCGCGGATCAGGTTGGCCAGCGCGAACAACAGTGCCAGCCCACAGAACACCAGGGCACCGGCGATCAGCCAGGCGGCGAAGTTGCTCCACTGAATCTGGTAGCTGTTGTAGTAGGCGATATCGCTCAGCAGCGCGCCAAGGAACAACGATACACAGCCTGCCAGCAGCAAGGCGTGAAGCGGGCCGGGTTTACAGCGGTAGAGGGTTTGATCAGATGCGGTCACGGTGCCTCCTTTTCGTTCAGTGACCCAGGGCTAATGGTCTTGCGCCATCAGGCAAGCGCAGGTTGCGCTTAGCAAAGGAGCCCCTTGACGCCGCGATAGTTCACCGCTTCGCTGTAATGAAATATCCTGCAAGGCTTTTGCTGCCAAGCGCAGAAGGGGAATACATGAGCAGACCAAACGCGTACTGGGCCCTGGCCACCCTGCTCGGCCTCAGCCTGGCTCTCGCCGGCTGCTCCAGCAACGCCAGCAAGGCACGCTACGCCACGCCTGCAGTGGGCTCCAACTGCTTTGCCAAGGCCGTCCCCACTACCGGGGAAGGCGGCCTGGCCTGGGGCAATACATTGAGCATTGCGCGACAGAAGTCCCTGAATAACTGCGTGCGTTATGCCAGCCGATCGGGAGGCACGCCCAGGACTTGCCAGGTAGTGATGGCTAAGTGCAAAAACTGAACATTTAACAATCTTAAAGTACGAAACTTCCTACAAAAATACTGCAACTTTTCACACGATATTGCGCAAACACAATACCTATACATTCAAATAAAATCTTACACTTTCAGCCTCGACCCAAAAGCAGCGATCGAGGCATTGTCTTTCACTTGAACTCCAGATACTTGATCGCCCGCTCATCTCAGCAAGTAAGTAGGAAACTTCTTACAGTATAGAGTCGGGCCTGAAATCCAGCACAGTTTGAATAACGACATTTCAGTCTTGTCAGTACTGAAAGTTGCTGCAGTGCGTCTCTGGTTCGAAAAGACTGTCTCTCTGAGCAAGGAGCTCGCATGACCAATGCCTCCGTCAGCAGCGCCACCTCCGGCCCTGCCTGTAGCGCACGCATACCCATCCTGCCGGTGCGCTACGCCATCGTGCCCCGCACCGGCGACGCCCCCGCCTGCCGCTATGCCGATGCAGGCTTCAACCTGGAACAAGGCTTCCCCACGTTGCAGCACTCGGCCTACACCCTGCGCGCTTTGCGCCCAGGCTATGTCTACGTGTTCATGAAAGGCCCTCTGGGCGAGAAGCTGTTCATTCACGAGCACGTCGGCGCAGGCCTCTACAAGGCGCTGCGCTACCAAGGGCTGGAGCACTACCACCGACGTGAGCGCTACCTGTCCGGCCAGAGCACGGGCTGGGTGTGGGCCGACACCTGTCAGGACACCGCCAAGGAAGTGTGGATCGGCTACAGCCCGCACTTGTGGACCAACGCCATCACCGCCCGCATCACCGGTTCGGCAGCCCTGCGCAAACGGCACATGCGCCAGCTGGACATGGCCGAGCTGGTGAGCGGCAACCAGGCGCCGTCCACCCAGCCCCATGTGTTGCCGGTGAGCGCCCTGCAAACCTGGGTCGAAGACTTCAAGCCAACCGAGCGGCGCATGCCGCTGACCTGGAGCAGCGACCCGATCACCGAAACCTTGCCCATCGGCAACCTCAATGCCATCGCCCGCG